>JANMTD010000029.1:0-10630 GCA_031390075.1 Deltaproteobacteria bacterium
ACGAACCGGCAATACGAGCCCGAAGATGCGCCGCGGCGCCTGGGACATCCACGCGCGAATCCACGACATGGATCTCAACGGCGTCTACGCCTCGATCTGCTTTCCGTCGTCGCTCCCCGGCTTCGCGGGCCAGCGCTACCAGCTCGGCGTCTCCGACCCGGAGCTCGCCCGCGCCGTCGTGCGCGCGGCGAACGACTGGCATCTCGAAGAGTGGGCGGGGAGCTATCCGGGCCGGATCATCCCGCTCCAGCTGCCCTGGCTGCTCGATCCGGTCGAAGGCGCCGCCGAGATCCGCGCGAACGCGAAGCGGGGCTTCTCGGCCGTGACCTTCCCCGAGCTCCCCGAGCGCCTCGGTCTCCCTTCGCTTCACACGGGCTACTGGGATCCCTTCATGGCCGCCTGCGAGGAGACGGGGACCGTGATCTGTCTCCATGTCGGTTCGTCCTCGACGGCGCCGACGACCTCTTCGGGCGCCCCGTCCGACACGGTCGGCGTACTCTTTTTCGGCTGGGCGATGTTCGCGGCGATCGACTGGCTGTACTCGAAGATCCCCGTGCGCTTCCCGAAGATCAAGATCTGTCTTTCGGAGGGCGGCATCGGTTGGGTCGCGGGGCTGCTCGATCGCCTCGACCACGTCGGCCGCTATCAGCGAATCTTCGGGACCTGGGAAGGCATCGAGATGACCCCGCGCGAGGTCATGCAGCGTAACTTCTGGTTCTGCACGATCGACGATCTCGCGGGCCTCGAGCAGCGCCATCACATCGGCGTTGAGCATCTGCTGCTCGAGTCCGACTATCCGCACCAGGACGGCACCTGGCCCGACACCCAGTCGATCGTCTGGAGCCAGATCGGCAAGTTTCCCGCCCACGAGATCGAGCGGATCGCCTGGAAGAACGCCTCCGAGCTATTCCGCCACCCGGTTCCGGCCGCGCTTGCGGCAAACCCCGACGAGATCTAGTCGCGGGCTACGAAGAGCTCACAAGTCGCGACCGCCGCGGCACATGGGACGCGAATGGCTCGCCCTTGTCTCGCGCGACGCGGCACGATGGATCGATTCGCCTTTGGCGGTCGCTCTGTGGGGGCGGCCGCGGGCTGCGCTTTACTTCGCATCCCATGTACCGCGTCGGCCGCTCGCAGTTGCGCTGATCGATTCCCGAATCGGGCCGTCTGTGCGAAATCGAATTCGACGAGGCCCGGCCAATGGCTCTTGCTTCGAATCAGCGCAAGGCCACGACGATCTCCATCGCAATTCGACGGCGTCGACCGAGTCGACGTGTGAAGTGCTACCCGAAAAGGCGATGCTCGGCGCAGCATCCATCCGCTCGCGGATTGCGACGGGTCCCGAAGCGGGCGAGCCGTGGCGAAGGCATGGGGATCGGGTGGAGCCGATCGCGGAGGACGAGAAGGGGGTCGAGCCCAGGGCCGCCATCCCGTCCCGCTGCGTTCGTCAGGGCGGCATGAGCCTGCACGCCGACGTAGCGGTCCCAGCTCGCGATCGAGAGCGGCTCGAGCGGCTCTGTCGTTAGGTCGACCGCCCCCCGCTCGCGCTGGACCGTCTCGAAGCGATGACAGATGGTCGGCTTGCCTATCGTCTCAAGACGCCCTGGCGAGACGGAACTACGCATATCGTGATGGAGCGGCGAGAGCTGCTCGAACGGCTGGCGCCGTACTCGGAAGCTCGTGCTTCCTCCTCCCTTCGCCGCGGGCGCATCAGGTCCGCTATCACTGGGTGCTCGCGCCTTGTGCAAGCGCACGGGACCAGGTGGTGAGGGCAGGGCCTGAGGTGTTGGCGACGCTGCTGACCTCTCGGGAGGCAGATGGCGGGTCGACCGGAGCCGATCCTCCGAGCGAATTGCGGGGCGATCAAAAGGACTCGCTTCCCCGTCGCATTGCATGGGCCGATCTCCTGAAACGCGTCTTCGAGGTCGATGCGCTTCGCTGCCCGACCTGTGGAGGGCGGATGCGACTGCTCGCCGCTATCTCGGATCCGTGCGTGGCGCGCCGGATCCTCGAGTGGATGGCGTTTCCGCCTCGGGCTCCGCCGCAGGCGGGAGCAAAGGAGATCGATCCGGCGTGCGGACCAGGCGACGGCGCGCTCGAGCCTACGTGGACGAAAGCCCATGAGGATCCGGCCTTTGAATTCGATCAGACGCCAGCCGACGATCCGTCGAATTCAGGAGGCGATGGAAGTGGCGCAAGCTTGCCTGCGAAAGGACTATCCCGTGGGCGTCGGCAGTTCGGGCGGACTCGGACTGGCGGAAAAGCTTGAATTCGTCCCCGGACGGGCCCCGAGGTGGTCCGGGTGACAAATTGTTCTTTAGCGGCGGTGAAGAAAAGGCCCTTTTTTCTTCCTACGCGCCACCGCCGGTCAGCTCATTTATGTCACCATGCCCCTTCGTCGGGAACGCTGAATCGAGGCCCATCGTAGATCGGTGAGTCCGTTCCACCACCGCTCCGGTGAGGATTCATCCCCATCTCGACCGCTCACGCTGGAACGACAATCGCGAATGGGACCCGCGGCTTGTCGGGAGATCTTGCATGCTCGGCCGGCCGAGATCCCTACGTCTCGAGGGCGTCGCCACAGGGTTGATCGGCGACGTGCGGCGATCTCCAGCTCGGAGGCAGGCGGAAGGATGGGTGAGGGGGCCGCATCGCGGACGCTCTCCGTGGCCCGAGCGGCGGCGGTGATCCGCTCCTCGAAAAGTTGCTCGGCCGTGGGCTCTTCCGGTGTAGGATGGCTGCGATCAAACCTCACTGGGAAGGGGACTTCATGCTGCGTTCGCTCGTCCTGCGTCTGGTTCTAGCTCTGTTCGCGCTCGCTCCGACGGCGGCTTCGGCCAGCCCGGTCTTCGACGTCATCGTACCCACCCACTACCGGGTGGACACGGTGTCGAACATCGGCCTCTCCAACGGGTCCTTCGGCTGGATCATCTCCACCAGCGACACCATCACGGTCATTGACCTGACCTCTGCGATCATCAGCCACTCGATCGACGATTCTGCGGTGACGGTGATCGCAGTCATGATCAATGAGGGCGCCGTCGCGCCGCTCACGGTCGGCGAGGTGGGCGGTGCCTCGAACGCGCTGAACCCCGCTTATAATCCGCTCCTGCTCGGGGGAGAGAGCCTCATCGCGCCTGGCGTCCAACTCTGGGGGCTGACCCTCCTCTACCCGAACTCCTATACCGGCACCGCCACCCTGGATACGACCCTCCAGATCGGCGACCAGACGGTCACGTTCCAGACCACCGTGCAGATGGGCAACTTACCGACCCAATACCGCGCCGCCCAGCGCCTTACGTCCGTGCCCGTGCCCGAGCCAGGCACGGCTTTGCTGATCGCGCTGGGTATCGGAGGGCTGGCCGCGACGCGGAGACGCTGAGTCGGCCGCCGCGCAAGCGACGCGGCCCGAAGCCCATTGACCGAAGGCCTCACAGGCAATGGGCCATCACTCCCGCAATCCCTTGCACCGGCTCGCAGCCCACCAGCACGTGCTGCGTAAGTCGGTGCCCCGGACGGGTCCCGAGGTGGTCCGGGTGACATATTGTTCTTTAGTGGCGGTGAAGAAACGACCCCTTTTTCTTCCTACGCGCGGCAGCGTCATCAGCCGCTGATTTCCGCGATCTTCTCGAGCGCGGGTATGAGCACGACCGCGATCGTCGCTCCGGAGCCAGTCTGCAAACGGGATCGCGTTCGGGATCGCGAGCTCAAGCGCCGGTTCTCGTCCTGCCGCCAACGCGCATCGTGCAGTCCGCCCCGGTTTGCGGGCGATTCCGGTTCCGAGCCCCAGGAATCAGGCAATTCCAGCTGATCCCTGGAGCCGGCACCGATGTGGATCACGCCTTCAATCGACGTTTCGGCCGTGCCTGCTGGCTGAGTCCGAGCAGACCCAACATGCAGAGCAAGGCCGTCGACGGCTCGGGGACGAACGAGACGTTGAGGATCGTGGTGGACGGTCCCGCACTTCCATATCCGGCGTAGTTGATGAAGACGGTGTCTCCAGTCGCTGATATCGAGGTGGGTACCAGGGTGCTCGACGGATCGAGGCTGATACTCAGGATCGACGGCGCACCCACAAAGACGTACACGAAACCATTGAAGCTTGCCGAGCCCAGCGCGTTGCTAGCCGCATGCTGGTTGAGCGTGATGCTGAAACCATCGATATCGCTCGACCAGACCCCGCCGTACATCGAAGAGTATTCGAAAGCCTGGCTGACTGTGGCAGGGCCGAAATTCGCGTTGACCGTGTTCAAATTGGGGAATCGGCTATCGAGCGAAACCGTGCTGCCCATCAACGTCGCCGAAGCCGGAACCGCACCGATCAAGATCGCCCAGACCACGGCAGATCCGATCCAGGTCGAACGTATATTGGTGAGGACTCGATTCGATTGCTGCGTCATTTCATCTCTCCATTCAACTGCATCTTTGGATTGGGAACTCGGCCAGTCCAGGCCACAGGCCCGACCCACGGCGTCCTTTCGATTTTCATCGCCCAGGCCCCGATTTGCGGGCAAGAAGATTCGAGCGGGCGGAAACAAGAACGACACCGCGTCGAGACTATTTTTCCAACATACGAAGATCGATCTGGAATCGCAAACCAAAACGAGTTGGCCAACCCGATGTGTCAAAGATTCTGCTCGACCATCAGTCCACTTCACTCGTCATCTTTTTTCTTGCAATTCGAGATGCGATGTCGGTGGTTTTCCGAAAATGGATCTGGCCGCCTCCGGTTCGAGACGACGTGAATTCTGAGCCCCGTGAGCAGGGCGAGCCCCGCCAGCCCGACCCAGAGCGTCCCGATCCCGGGCGGACCCACCCCCACTTCAGAAAATGGGTGCGTCGCGGCAGCTGCCCGGCCCGAAGGCGCCGACGCCGGCGTTGAAGCCGGCCCGGGCGACGATTTCGCCGTGAACGATGACCATCGGCGCCACGAGCAGGTGGAGGCGAGGTGTACGAGGTCCTCGGGCGGCAGCCGCGACGCTGTGGGGTGTAGGAAGAAAAGTGCTTTTCCCGACATCCACACCGCCGGTAAGGACCCTTTATGTCACCTGGGCCGCCCCGTTCGGGGCCATCCCCCGACCTGCTCTTCAATCCCAGATGGCCTTCATGTCTCCGTCTTCTGGTCGCGAAGCTCCCGGAACGACTCGGGGTTTTCGAAAAGCCCCTGTCGGCAGGGGAGGACCAGGCCTCTCCATGCGTGCATGGCGTTTGATGCTGCTCGCGCTCGGATGGCAACATTTGCACGAGATATGTGTTGACATCGCCGCGATCAAATGAGAGGGTGACTCGTCGAACTTTTCTCGGGAAGGGGAAGTTTTGCGCAATCTTATCGTTCGTTCGCTCTCGCTGATTGTGCTCGTCATCGGCCTTGTCTCTGTTTCGGTGAGTTCGTCCGCCGCTCCGATCGACGTGGGGTCGGGTGGCGCACCTGATTGCACGTTCTGGTGTGTCGATCGGTACCAGCAGGTCTACGTGTCCTCGATATTCTCCGGTCCGGTGTCGATCGACGCGGTCAGCTTCTTCGCCGCGCCCAGCAATGGCGGCCCCACCTGGAATGGCACCAGTACCTGGCAGATGACCCTCTCGACGAGCATCAATCTCGTCGGCGCGCTCGACCCCTTGTTCAATAACAACGTTGGCGGTGACGCCGCCGTGTTCGACACACGGACCTTCACCGGAACGCAGAGCGTGAACGACTTGATCACGTTCGACGGCGCCGGCTCGTTCTACTACGACCCCGGCAATGGAGATCTGCTGATCGACATCGTCCGGATCTCGGGCCTGGCGCAGGGCGTGGGCCTGGATCGCGGGACCGACCCGACCCTGATGGACCGGGCGTACGCCTTCAACAGCACCACGACGGCGGACGGCTGGAATCAGGGATTTGGCAATCGCACTCGCTTCGAGGTCATCCCAGAACCGTCCACCGCGCTGCTCGTCGCGCTGGGGCTCGCTGGATTGGGCCTGCGACCACGGGAGAGACCCGCTCTTCGCTAGTCCGAACGCGCGCATCGGCGTACCCGACTCGATTTTCTCGATGTCTGCCGCGACGCGAAATCGTGGCGGATGAGAATTCAACGCAGCGCTTTCCCGACCGCCGGCAAGGAGCATCAGGTCATTTTCCGGTCGCGCATCCCTTCCATCCCGTGCGGGCCGGCAAGCAGCTGTGCGCCCAAACGCATGGAGTTCCACGAAGGCTGCACGATCCATTCCTCGTTGATGCTTCGCGTACCTGCTGCGTAGCGCCCTCGTCCTTCTGCTCACGCTCGCATTCGCCTCGGCCAGGAGCTTCGTGCTCCCGCATCTACTCGAATCGAAAGGCATGATGCGCTCGTCCTCGAACCGCCCCGGACGGGCCCCGAGGTGGTCCGGGTGACATATTGTTCTTTAGCGTCGGTGAAGAAAAGGCCCCTTTTTCTTCCTACGCGCCACGCCACTCCTCGAGCTGACGCACACGATTAGGCCCGAAGGGTGAAGTGGCCGAGGTCGCTAGGCAACGCCTGCGTCACCTGCGCCGCGTCGTAGGCTTCGGCGCCCAAACGCGCAAGGCGCAGTGTGGGCGGCGAGCTTGAAGTCATTGTCCGTGCTCAACAACGTCAGGTCGTGGCGAATGCAGAGCCGTGCAAGAACGGCATCGATCGTGCCGACTTGGACGCCAGCGCGGCGGCACGTGTTTCGCAGCTCTGCAGCGGCGATTTGGTCTTCGCGGTCCGGCTGGAGAAGAGGCTATGCCCCGAAGCGCTCGATGATCTGCGCGCTGGCCTTCGCGCCCGAGAAACCTTGCAGCAGTTCCTGAAGCACCAGCCCAGTGGTCACCACGACGTCCGCGCCGAAAAGCGCCTCCTTCAGTGGGTCGACTTCAGGCTCGGCAGCTTCGGCATCCCGCCGCAATGCGAGCGACCACACGCTCGTGTCGACGAAAAGGGTGACTTGCGAGACCGTTCGACATTGTAGTTGAACGAGTCGTCCCACTCGAGCTTGCCCATCAGGTCTACGACCTTGCGCTGCTGGCGGGGGGCGAGGTCTCGCGCATCTCCTGGCCCCAGCGGTTGTAGGCGCGTACGAGGGCCGCCTGGATGTCGGGGTCGAAGACCTTGAATCCGTTTCGCATGACGTGGGGCTCTGTGGATTCGCGGATCAGATCCGGGTGAAGACGCGCCGCGCGGCGCCTTCGAGGTATTCGCGGCGACTCTCGGGGTCGAGCGACAGGCCCTCGAGGCGCGTCAGCGCATGGCGGTGGCCGACGGTCGGGAAGCTCGTGCCGAGCATGCATTTGCCGCGGCCCTGACCCTGCACGAAGTCGACGAACGAGGCAGGCCAGCGATGGGGCGGCCAGGCGGCGGTCCCGATGAAGACGTTCGGGAACTTCATCGCCATCGCGATCGCCTCGTCGGTCCACGGCCAGCCGAGGTGCGACAGCACGAAGCGCACGCCGCTGAAATAGATCGCCGGGCGATCGATGCCGACGGGCTTCCCGCATTCGGAGGGCAACAGGCCCCCCGACGTGCCGGCCTGCATGATGACGGGGACGTCGTGGTCTGCCGCGAGGGCGTAGTAGGGATAGTAGTCGCGGTGGTCGAAGGCGCGGTCCCAGCTGTGGGTGTGGATATGAAGGCCGACGAACTCCTTCTGCGCGAGGGCGGCCGCAGCGGCGTCGACCCCCGCCTGGCCCGTCGACGGGTCGAGGCTGAAGAGTCCGTAGAAGCGGCCGGGATGGGCCTTCGCGAGCTTCGAGACGAGGGCGGGCGAGCTCGCGTAGCGCTCGTAGGCGAAGGGGAGGGCGTGCTCCGGGACCTCGCAGGCCGGGAGCAGCAGCGTCGAGAAGTCGATCGCGTCCATGCGCGCGAGCATGCCGGCGGGCTCGACGAAGGAGTCGTCGTCGCCCTTGCGGATCCGAAGCGCCAGGCCCTGGGCCTTGATGACCTCTTCCCAGCGCGCGCGGTGCTCGAGCGTGAAACCGTTGCACCAGACGTCGATCGCACCCATCAGCGCTCGTCCTTGAATCGTTTGGGCTTGGGCGCGGTCTTGACTTCGGTCCACGCGTCGAGCGAGTCCGGCCCCGACACGGCGACCTGGAGCTTGACTCCGAAGCGTTCCTTGAGTCGCGCCTCGGCCGAGAGGCGGATCTCGTCGTACTGCGACTCCGGAGCGCGCGTCGTCACGTGAGCGATCATCTCGTCGCGGTCGCCCTCGCGCACCGCGCGCACGAAGTATTCGTTCTCGAGCCGCGGGTCCTGGAGCGCGACCTCGCCGATTGCCTCGGGCCAGATGTTGACTCCGCGCAGCTTCACCATGTTGTCCGCGCGTCCCGCGAAGGGTGCGATCCGCCGCAGCCAGGACCCGCATTCGCATTGCCCACGCGGGAGCAGCGCCGAGAGATCCTGGATGTTGTACCGGAACTGCGGGCTCCCGGTCTTGTAGATCTCGGTGACGCAGAGGCTTCCCAGCGTTCCCTCCGGCACCGGCTCGCCGGTCTCCTTGTCGACGACCTGGACGATGAAGGCGTCCTCGAAGACGTGGAGTCCCTGGCGCGCCGGGCACTCGATCGCCACCCACTGCACCTCGTGGAAGCCGTACGACTGAAGACAGGGGACACCGAAGGTCTCCTCGAGCTTCTCGCGGTCCCCGACGTTCGGGAGGGCCTTCAGATGGAAGTCCTTCTTCGGGTCGAGGCCCATCTCGCGGGCGACGTCCGCGAGATGGAGTAGATAGTCGCCGGTCGTCAGGATCGCGGTCGCCTTGTACTGCCTCGCGAGCTCGACCTGTCGGCGGCTGCTCGTCACGTTGCCGGTCCCGGTCGTGAGGACGACGCAGGAGAGCCAGCGGTGGAGCGCCTCGTCCATCGAGAAGGCGCCGTTGTGGGTCGAGTAGGCCCAGGCGTTCAGCACGACGTCGCCGGGGCGAATGCCCTGGGCGTAGAGCGCCCGGGCGGTCAGGATGGCACCGGCTTCGCGGTCCCAATGCGTGTAGAGCGTCGGCCGCGCGGCGCCGGTGGTGGCGCCCGACATGAAGACACGCAGCGGATCCTCGGCGGCTCGATCGAGGGACGCCCCCTGATAGTCACCGAGCGGCGGGTGCTGCTCGATGCTCTTGCGGATGTCGTCGATGCGGTAGCTCGGGGCCTTGCCGAGATCGTCGAGCGTCTCGATGTGCTCCGGTCGAAAGCCCGCCGCATCCCAGCGCTTGCGGAAGAAGGGAACCTCGTAGGTTCGCGCGGCCTTCTTCTTCAGCCGCTCGAGCTGGCGCGCCTCGATCGCTTCGGGCCCGATCAGATAGTCGGTTTCGAAGTATTCGGGCGGCGGAACGTGGGTCCGCATCAGCTCCTGGTAGTCGAGCACCTCGAACAGTCGACGAAAGCGTTGGCTCATGACGTGCGCTCCACCTAGCTCGAGCGCGTATCGACGAGCCAATCGGGCATGTCGATCGGCGGGTTCGGGAGCTGCTTCGCCTTCTTCTCGACGAGCAGCTTCTTCCAGCCCTCGGGATCGGCGGCGAAGGAGCGCGGGTCGCCCATCATGACCTCGAAGAGCACGACCCCTTGCGGTCCGGCGACGAAGGGGCCGAAGACCGCACCCTTCTCGAGGGTGATGTGCATGCCGGCCGTACAGAGGATGTCGCCGCAGGTCATCTCGCCCTGGAGGACGTAGACGACGTGGTCGCTGTTGTGGCCGTGCTTGTGAACCATCATGCCGGGATCCCACTCGGCGTAGAGCGAGAGGAAGCCGGGGGTGAAGTCGAGCCATTTTTCGCGCACGGAGGCGCGGCGGCCGTCGATCTCGAGGGCGCGGACCTCCTGCCATTTTTCGCCGTCGAGGTGTCGGAATCGGAGCTCGGGCATGCGTCGTTCCTCTTTCGTTTCGTCGCCCCGCGTCCTTGCGCGCGGCTCGTTCAGCGCGGGCGGTCGCCGACCAGGGTCACCCGGTTCATGATGCGACGCTCGCTGTAGTCGGGGACCGCGTAGTGCTGGACCGAGCGGTTGTCCCAGAAGGCGATCGAGTGGAGATCCCACTGGAAGCGGCACTGGAAGACCGGGTCCCGCACGTGGTCGATCAGGAGTCGCAGGATCGCCTCGCTCTCGCGCTCGCTCATGCCGACGATGTGGGTCGTCGAGTTGCCGTTCACGTAGAGCGCCTTCCGGCCAGTCACCGGATGGGTCCGCGCGACGGGATGCACGACCGGCGGCCATTTTGTCTGGATCTCCGCGAGGCTCTCGACGCTGTGGCCCGCGGCGATCGCCTTGCGCATGGGCTTCGTGATGTCGTGGACGGCTTCGAGCTCGTCGACCATCCGGCGCAGCGGCGCCGCCAGTGCGTCGTAGGCGGCGTGCATGTTGGCGAAGCAGGTATCGCCGCCCTGGCTCGGGAGCATCACGGCGCGCAGGATCGAGCCGAGCGGCGGGACTGCGGCAAAGGTGTTGTCGCTGTGCCACTCGTCGGCGCCCTCGCCCTTGGGCGCCACCTGGTCGAGCACGATCATCTCGGGATCCGCGCCGTACTTCGGGCGCAGCGGAGGGACATCGAGCTTGCCGAAATGCCGCGCGAAGGCGAGATGCTCTGCGGGCGTCACGTCCTGATCGCGGAAAAAGAGCACGCCGTGGCGCAGTAGTGCTTCCTCGATCGCATCGCGATCG
>JANMTD010000054.1:0-2183 GCA_031390075.1 Deltaproteobacteria bacterium
CGCCTCCGCAGGTCCAGGCGGGAGGTATCGTGTACCGGGTCATTCAATGGACGACGGGGAACGTGGGCCGGCGGGCGGTGCGAGCCATCGCCGAGCATCCCGAGCTCGAGCTGGTGGGTCTCTTCGCGCACGGCGAAGACAAGCTCGGCCGCGATGCGGGTGAGCTCTGCGGTCTGCCGCCGCTCGGCGTGCAGGCGACGTGCGACATCGAGGCGCTGGTCGCCCTTCGCGCCGACTGCGTGAACTACAACGGTCTCCTACCGGACGTCGACGTGATCGAACGTTTCCTGGCGGCCGGGACGAACGTCGTGACGACGAGCGGCATGCTGACCGGCCGGAACCTCGGCATCGCGCCGCGCCTCGAGCGCGCTGCGCTGGCGGGTCGCGCGTCGATCTTCGGGAGCGGCATCAATCCCGGCTTCATGAACATGCTGCCGGTCGTATTGACCGCGCTCACCGATCGCGTCCACTCGATCTCGATGACCGAGACGGCCGACGTCCGGAACTATCCCTCGGCGGGCTCATGGGAGATCTTCGGCTGGGGCAAACCGCTCGGCCACCAGACGCAGGACATGGACGCGAACCCGATGAACGCCGTCTTCCTCGACGGCCTCGACTGGATGGCGGACGCGCTCGGCGTCGAGCTCTCCGAGCGCCGGGTCGAGACCGACTACGCGATTGCGACCCGCGACATCGAGCTGCCCTGGATGCGCTTCCCGAAAGGCACGGTCGCGGGTCAGCGCATCTCGTGGCAGGGCTTCGCGCACGGTCGCTGCGTCGTGCGCTGCACCGTCGCCTGGAAGATGGGCGAAGACCTGGAACCGAATTGGTCGGCACCGCAGGGCTACGAGATCGTGATCGAGGGCGAGCCGCGGATCCGCACCGTGGTCTAGCTCGAGCAGCCGACGCTGCCCGGAATCTCGCGCGAAGGCGACCGCATGGACCTGATCATGATCTCGACGGCGATGCCGCCGATCCACGCGATTCCGCACGTCTGCCGAGCGCGGCCCGGGATCGTGACCTACTCCGACCTGCCGGCGATGGGGGGACGGGGGCTCGTCGTGGGCGCCGCCGTCGACTCCTGACGCAGGGAGTCGGTCGCGGCCGGGCCCATGCGCAGCTGTCCCGAGCTGCTGTTGCCGCCATCCGATGAGCACGCGAGACTCGGCGACCTCGGGCGATCCGCTCGAACGACGGGAGCCGGTATGAGCGAGCTTCGAACCTGGCTGTTTGCCGCGCAGGACGCGACGCTGTGCACGCTGGCCGCGGAGCCGGAGATCCAGGGCTTTCCCTTCGGGTCCCTCACGCCTTTTGCACTTCGCGCGGATGGAACGCCGTTCATCTACATCTCCGCGATCGCGCAGCACACCAAGAACCTGACCCGCGATCCGCGCTGCTCGTTGTTCGTGCGCAATCCCGCCGCGCCGAACGCGGGGGACGCGCAAGCCACCTGGCGCCTCACCGTGCTCGCGAAGGCCGCCCGACTCGAGGCGACGGGCGCCGAGCTCGAGGAGCTGAAGGCGCGCTACCGCGCGCGTGTGCCCGACATGCCGTCCTACGGCGACGCCCACGACTTTGCGTTCTGGGCTCTCGCGCCGCTGCGGCTGCGCGCGATCGGCGGCTTCGGCGCGATCCGCTGGCACGAGCCGAGCGAGCTGTGGGTCGATCCGCAGGGCGACGGCTGGCGCGAGGGGTCGGCCTTCGTGATCGAGCACATGAACACCGATCACGAGGACGCGCTATGCGGGATCGTGGCCGCCCGGGCGGGAGCGCGCCCGGGTCACGCGCAGATCACCGCGGTCGAGACGGCGGGCTTCCTGGTGCGCACGCAGACGCCCGACGCGCTCCACTACGTGCCGTTCGGTCGAGACGTCGCGGCCAAGGAAGCGCGCGACGTGTTCGTGAAGCTGACGCACGACGCGCGCGGCTAGACCCTGATCCTCTGCTGCACGCCTTCATCGAAGCGCCATACGTCGCCGTACGGTGTGAGGCGATCGCCCTCGACGACCAACCCCCCGCCGTCCCGACAGGCGTACAGGGCGCGCCGCTGCCGGCGCGCGTAGTCCGCGAGCGCCCGGCGGTAGCGCGGCGAATGCCGATAGTGGGGGAAGAACTCGAAGTCGACGAGGCCGAGCGCGCCCTGCTCGCGGCGCGGCAGGCGGACGTCGTTCTCGTCGCGATCG
>JANMTD010000067.1:0-8221 GCA_031390075.1 Deltaproteobacteria bacterium
CTCGGCATCGCCTGCCCGAAGATCTCCGGGTACACGACGGGGCAGATCTTCGCAGCGAATGGCGGCATGTACCTCGCCTGAAGGCCGCGGACGCGCGGCTCAGTGCGCGAGCGTAAGGGCCGCGTGCTCCGAGGGCGCCGATGCGCTCGCATCCGCCGCCGGGAACAGCACGAGCGCCTGGTTCCCGCAGCCCGGCGTGCTATCGAGGTGGAGCGTCGCGCCGATTCGCCGCGCGCATTCGCGGGCACGGGCGAGTGCACGTTCCCGCGCGCTGCTTCCGCCCCCGCCCCGGGCGAGGCGCTCGAGGGCGGCGGGCAAGAGCGGCGAGCCTGTGTCGTGGACTTCGAGGTAGATCGGGTCTCCGCTCGGGCGCTCGGCGGGACAGGCCGGCACGGCGTGGACCTTCGAGACGAAGCGGCGATTCGGGCTCGCCCGGCCGGTCGAGAGTGTGAGCGTGCCCCCGGCATTCTCGCCCTCGGTGATCGCAGCGCGCGCTGCCTCCAGGAGGCTCGACACGATTCGCTCGACGTTCTCGCGCGCGCCGTCGATCGGCCCGAGGTCGGGCGCGAGATCGATGTCGATGAGCAGGCTTCCCGCCGTGCCTTCGAGGGTTCGCGCGGCTCGGCGGGCAACGCGCAGGACCGCGGCGGAGAGATCGAGCTTCTCGCCCCTCGGCGAGCGGGTCGCCGTCGCCGCGGAAGTCGATGCTGCAATCGAGCTCGGGATGCCGATCGAGCGGGCCGGCCGGCCGGTGTCGGGAGCGATCGAAGGCTCGTCCCCGCGCTCGCGGGCGACGGCTGCGAAGCCGTCGATCTCACCGCCTTCGCCGCGGACCACGTCCACTTCGAGCTGGACGTCGATGTGGCGTCCGTCCGGGTGCGCGAACGGCAGCTCGATGCGGCATCGCCGGCCCGCGAAGAAATCCTCGGCGACGAATTCGACGACTTCGAGCTCGATGCCCGCTCGCTCGAGGAGGCGGGTCACGGGCTTGTTCACGGTCTCGGCGAGCGGGATTCCGGTCAGTCGACCGAAGGCCTCGTTCGCCCATTCGACGACACCCGCCCGATTGCCCGCGACCCGGGCCAGGGATTCGTCGCACGCGCCGCCCGCTCTCGCCCGGTCTGCGTTCATGGCCACCTCCCCCGATTCGAGGGCACGCTAGCAGTCGGGGCCGCACGAACCCGCGAACGAGCGTTCGTTCGCGCTCGAGCCTTCACTGCGGTGCCGTCGATCGCGAGCCAGGCAAATCCCGGAGAGGCGTTAAACTCCGAACGAGCTGCGTCAGGGAGGGGTTTTGCGATGGCAGGCGACGAGATCGAGAGCGAGCGGGAAGCGGGGCTTCCGATTCCGGCTCCCGACGAGCCGTTGACCGGCAAGGCCGCCACCCAGGAGCGGATCCTGGTCGCCGCGACCGAGCTCTTCCTGACCCGTGGCTACGAGAACACGACGATCGCCCACGTCGCCGAACACGCCGAGGTGTCGCGCGCGACGGTCTTCTGGCATTTCAGCGACAAGGAATCGCTCTTCCGGGAGTGCTTCAACCGTTTGTGCGAGCCGTTCCGGGTCTCGCTCGCCCGGGATCTGTCGGCGCTTCCGCCCGAGAAGCGGCTCCGCGAGCAGGTCGAGCTCTACCAGTCCTTCGTCGCGCAACACCGCGCCGGCGTCGACGGCTTCATCCGCTGGGCGATCGAGCACACGAGCTTCCGCGATTGGCTGGTGCGCACCGTCCTCGACCTGCACCACCGCTTCGGCGGCGCGCTGACCGAAACGCTGGCCGAGATCGTGCCGCGGGAAGTCGATCCGCACTCGGTCGCGATGGGCGTGCTCATCATGCTCGACGGCAATCTCCTGATCTCGTACTTCGACAGCTCGTCGCGCGCCGCGGAGCAGCGCCAGGCCTCGATGCAGACCGTGCTCGACATGATCCCGCGCCGCACCCCCGGCCGGCACTGAAACCGCCGACTGCCATCTCCGGTCGCCGGCGCCTGGCGGGTCCCGCGGCCATCGCGGCGGCGCTCGACCGCGGGGCCCCGATCCAGATCGTGTTATGCCGGCGTGGCTCGGCCGGCGCCGACCTCGCCGCCAACGTCGCCGCGGTCGTCGAGCGCGCACGGGCGGGCGGGATCGAGATCCGCATCGCCTCGGAGCGGGAGCTGCTGCGCCTCTCCGAGGGATCCGAGGCCGAGGCGATCCTCGCCCTCGAAGGTCCGTCGCCGCGGCCTTCCCTCGACGAGCTGATGGCGAGGGATGGGCTCGTCCTCGTGCTGGTCGGCGTCCGCTATCCCGGCAACGTCGGCTTCATCGTCCGCGCGGCGGAGGTCGCCGGGGCGGCTGGGGTCGTACTCGCCGAGGAGTGGACCCGGGCGGAGCGGGCCAGCGCCATGCGTGTCGCGATGCAGGCGGATCGGTTCTTCCCGGTGCTCGACGCCGATGCCGAAGCCGCTGTCGACTCCGCGCGCCGCGCGGGCCGCCGGCTGCTCGCGTTGGAAACCGAAGGCGCGCAGTCGCCCTGGGAGTCCGAGCTCGCGGGCCCGCTCGCCGTTTTTCTCGGGGGCGAGGCGCTCGGGATTCCCGCCGCGATCCTCGCGCGCATGGACGCGTGTCTGCGCATTCCGATGCGAGGATTCATCCCGTCCTACAACGTGCAGGCAGCCGCCGGGATCGTGCTCGGCGAATGGCTCCGCCGGAGCGGCGATCCCAGCGCTTGAGCCGCCGCGTCCGTCGTCCTCTTGGTCGGCCCCTCAATCGGCCAAGTCGATGATGGCCTCGCAGCGGTCGAGGCGGGCGACGGTGCCCGTCTTGATCCGCTTGCAGCGCCCCTCGAGATCGACCATGCGGCGCTCGACCCATGAGGCGGCGAGATCGAAGCGCCGGGGATCCGCCTTCGCCTGCTTCAGCAGCTCGCCCGCCGCGATCACGCTCGCCACGACCTCGGCCAACGACTGGGCCGACATCATCGCGTACTTGAAATCCGCGAGCAGGGCGCCGGCAGCGCCGAGGATCTGCTTCATGCCCGCGAGCACCGTGTCTGCGAGCTCCGCGAGGCGCGGCTCCTCGTAGGATTTGAGCTCCTGCTCGAGGACCTCGAAGACGACGCCGAGCGCGCCCTTGCCGATCTCTTTCAGCGCGAACGAGACCTGGATCTCCGAGGTGCCCTCGTAGATCGTGGTGATGATCGCGTCGTTGTGGAGCTTCGCGACCTCGGACTCCGCCATGAAGCCGAGGCCGCCGTGGATCTGGATGGCGTCCCGGCTGATCGAGTCGGCGGCTTCGGTGCCCATGTATTTCGCGAGGGGCGTCATGAGTCGGATGCGGGTGTCGTTGCGCTCGTAGAGCACCTGCAGCTCCGCCGCCTGCGGCTCGGACATCTCCGTCGATCCCTTCGCGACGCGCGCGAGCACGCCCTCGATCGCCCGGTTCTGGTCGGTGAGAGCGCAGGCCCGGTAGAGCAGCGCGCGGCTGCCTTCGAGCTCGAGGGTCATGCGCGCGAGGCGATCCTTCATCAGCGGCTGCTCGGCGATCGGCTGATCGAACTGCACGCGGGCCCGCGCATAACGGATCGCCACGTCGAGGGCGGCCTCGGCGATCCCGACGCCCTGGGCGGCGACACCGAGGCGGGCGTTGTTCATGAGCGAGAGCATGGCCGTGAAGCCCTGGCCGCGTTCGCCGACGAGGAAGCCCTCGGCATGATCGTATTGCATGGCGGCCGTCGGCGAGCCGTGGATGCCGAGCTTCTCTTCGAGGCGCGTCACCGTCACGCCGTTCGGCTTTCCGTCGGACCCGGTTCGCGACACGAGGTAGAGCGAGAGGCCCTTCGTCGTGCCCTTCGACTGATCGAAGGTCTCCGCATCGCGGGCGAGCACGAGATGGATCTCGCAGCCGCCGTTGGTGATGAAGATCTTGTTGCCGTCGATGAAGGTCTGTCCGTTCGACGTCGTCGCGCGCGTCTGGATCGCACCGAGATCCGAGCCCGCCTGCGGCTCGGTCAGGTCCATCGCGCCCATCACCTCGCCCGAAGCGAAGCGCGGCAGATAGGCGCGCTTCAGCTCCTCGGAGCCGTAGCGCTGGATGTCCTCGGCGACACCGGCCTGCAGGCCCAGGATCGTCATCAGCCCCGCGTCGGCGCGCGCCACCATCTGCAGGATCACGTTCGCGACGAACGCGGGCAGCTCGAAGCCCCCGTACTGTTCTTCGACGCCGAAGCTGATGAGTCCCGCCTCACGCAGCTTGTCGAGGGTCTCCTTGATATGCGGCGGGTAGATGACCTCGCCATTCTCGAGTCGGGCACATTGGTCCCAGCCCGCGCGCAGCTTCGGTTCCTGCTCCTGGCAGATCTGTGCGGCGGTCTCGAGGACCTCGCGCATCGCGGCGCGATCGACGTCGACGTCCGCATCCTCGCCTCGACGCCAGTGGAAATAATTCTCCCAGTCGATCAACTCGTCGAGATAGAGAAGGACGACGTCGCTCAGATACGCACGCATGTTCATTGCTCCTGGCCGAAAAGAAGAGAGCGATGAGAGCTCGCTCGTGGGACGCGCGACACCATCCTAGGATCGCACGCCGGAACTCCAAGTCACCTGTGTTGCACTCCGCTCGACCTCAGGGCAGCGGACTTGCGAGTCCAGCGGGTGGGGCGAAATCCTTGGGTCGATCGTCGCGCAGATCGAGGTCGGGATTGTTCGGACGGGAAGCGGTCGTATGCCGCGGCTCTGGGGCGGGCTCGTCGACGAGCTCGCCGGCGCGGCGCAGCGGGAACGCCTGCTGCGCAGTTGGGTCGAGCTCCGCACGCGGTGCAGCACGCGACGTCCTCGGCGGCCTCGTCTGCGGGGACGCGGGCAGCTCCGCGACCGGTCCGCGAAGGCGGCCGAGCACCGGCCCGGTCGGCGCGTTCGCCGTGGGGCGATCTGTCACGACGGTCCCATCGGCGATCGCTTCGACGGATGCGGGCTCGTCGGACAGCAGGACCGCGAGCAGCAAGCCGCCCAGCACGGCTGTGCCGGTGATCGCCGCGAAGGGCCAGAGATTGCGCCGCAGGAGTCCGCCGCGAATCGCGCGCAGCTCCGCCTCCGACGGCGGAGCCGAGAGATACGCCTCGAGCGCGGGATCTGCGCCGTGATCCTCGCCGAGCACCGTCGCGTGAACCGCCTGCAGGCGCGGGCTCGCGATGGCGTGCTCGAGGACCAGCTCCTCGCTCGGGGTTTCGCGGGGATGGTGGTCGCTGTCGTCCCAGGCGTCGTCGGCTTCGTCGCCCGCGTGATCGGCGAGCGCGCGGGTCGCATCGTTACACGAGCGCACGAAGGGCTCGTCGATCGTGCGCAGTCGCCGCGCCGCGGCTTCGACGAGCAGACGCTCGCAGAGGCGCGCGATCTCGCCGGGAACCCCGGCCGTCTCGGAGTGGATCGCGAGGGCGGCGCGCGGTGTGAAGAGGGGGCTGCCGCGGTAGCCGGCGCGCTGGAGCTGGCGCTCGATGTAGTCGGAGACCGCGTCGGGGGTGAGGGGATCGAAGCGGAGGAGCGCTGCGCGCGATCCCTCGAGCCAGTCGAGGGCGGCGGGCTTCGCCGTCGCCTCCTCGTCGCTCGACTTCACGAACAGCATCACGGTCACGGCCCGCACGCCGCGTTCGTCCTGGATCTCCTGCAACTTGTCGAGATGGTGGAGGAGCGCTTCCGGCGCCTCCTCGGCGCGGTCGATCACGAGCACGAGGCGATGTGCCCGCGCCGCCTCGAGCAGACCCGCGCGGGCGAGCTTCTCGCCGCTCAGTTGCCAGTCGCGTGCGAGGGAAAGGCGGAGCGTCTTCCAGTCCACTCCCGGGTCGAAGATCGCCGCGACCCGCGTGTTGCCCGCGAAGAGCTTGGGGAGCGCACGGACGAGCGAGGTCTTTCCAATGCCGGCGACGCCGCAGACCCCGATGCGCGCCCCGCCGTCGCGCAGCGTCGCCTGGATCCGCGAGACGACTTTGCGCAGGGCACGTGTACCGATCACGACGGAAGCGTGCGCTTCGTCGGCAAACGGCGATCGATCGAGGCCGAAGTAGTCGATGTGCTCGGACATGCGGGGGGCAACCGGGTCGACGTGGCGAAGGTTCGAGAGACGGGTGTCCGCTGCGGCAGCGAGGCGGATCCCCTCCGAAAATCGGTCGAGGAGGCGCGGGTCTTGAGCCTCGTCGCGCACATCGATGCTTTGCCCCCGTTCCCGTCTCTCGCTAACACTCGTCGCGCCGCAGGGTCTGCGGGGCAGGGGGCAGGGCGCGATGCGGGCCGGATCGAGCGACCTGAGGCGAGCCGGCGTCGTCGATCTCGTGGCCCTCGGGCTCGCCCTCGATGAACGCCAGGCGATGCTGCCGAGCGAGCGACGCGCGCGGGATCGAGAGCTCGCGCCGCAGCTCGAGGGCTGCGAGGGCGCCCCGCGTCTTCGCCGCTGGCTCGCCCTCGCAGCGAGCCCTGCGCTCGAGTTGCGGATCGGAAGCATCGCCCGCGCGTTCGCCGGGCTGCGGGCCGGGTTCTCGGTCGTCGGCTTCGTGCTCGGATGGAGCGCCGCGTCGGCCCTGCTCGCGATCCGCGGGGCGGAGGGCCGGATCTCGCTCGCGGCTTGTCTCGCGGTGTTGGTCGGCGTGCCTTTTTTCGGCTGGCTCGCGAGCGTCGCCCTTGGGCTCGCCTCGCTGATCGGTCCGCGCGCTGCGGGAGCCCGCGAGGGCGCTCGGCTTTCGCCGCTTCTGTACCGGCTCGTCCTGCGGCTGCTGCCCGCCGCGGTCCGTCTCGACAGCGAGGCGGTGCTCGGCCGCGCCCGGGCCCACGCGGCGCTGTACGCCCGGGTCCAGCGCGCTCAGCTCATGAGCTGGCTCACGCAGGCGGGTCTCTTCTTTGGCGCCGGCGCCCTCGCGGCGACCCTCGTGTTCGTCGTCTTCACCGACCTCGCCTTCGGCTGGAGTACGACCCTCGACGTCGCGCCCGAGCGCGTGCACCGCTTCGTCGCCGCGGTCTCGACGCCCTGGGCTCGGCTCTGGCCCGAAGCGGCGCCCTCCCTCGAGCTCGTCGCCGCGACCCGGCATTTCCGCGTCACGGGGTCGGGGAGCGCCGGCGCGGCGGCCGCCGGGGGCGTGCCGCCCCTCGTGTACGGCGGTTGGTGGCCCTTTCTCGTGATGGCGATCGGCTGTTATGCCGTGCTGCCGCGGCTCGTGAGCCTGCCCTTGATCGGCGTCTGGCTCGGCCGGGAGTGCGACCGCGCGATGCGGCTGACGCCGGGTGTGCTCGAGCTGTTCGAATCGCTCGCGACGCCACAGGTCGAATCCCGGGCCGAGGGCGAGGAGGGGCCGGTCGGGCGCGCCCTCGCCGGGATGGTGCCCGAGATCGATCTGCGCGCCTGGCTCGCGCGCAGCGATCCGGCCGGCGCGCGTCGGCCCTTCGCCGTCGTCTGGGCGGAGGCGATCGAAGAGTCGGCGCTGCGCGCGGCGCTCGGCGTCGAGCTCCGCTTCGGCCAGGCGGGCGGGCGCCGGACGCTCGGCGAGGACGAGGGGCTCGTCCGCGCGGTGGCCGAATGGGGAGCCGAAGGGCGCGCCAAAGCAGGCGCGACCCTCGTCCTGGTCCGCGGCCACGAGCCGCCCGTCCTCGACCTGCTCGATTTTCTCGCGGCCCTGCGCCGCGCGGCCGGCGCGGAGCGAGCGATCTGCACCGTGCTCGCGGGCGGCTCGCCCCGGGACCTCGCGACCTGGCGCCACCGCCTCGTCTCCCTCGCCGATCCGATGCTCTCGGTCGCGCGCCTCGAGCTCCCGCATGGCTAGCGGGGCCACGAGCGCAGCCGTGCCCCGACTCGCCGTCGTCGGCCATCCGAACAAGGGCAAGTCGAGCCTCGTCGCGACCCTCGCCCACGACGATTCGGTCGGGATCAGCCCGCATCCCGGGACGACCCTCGCCGCGCGCGAGTACCCGATGCGCGTCGACGGGGTGCATCTCTACAGCCTGATCGACACCCCGGGCTTCCAGCGCGCGCGCCAGGTCCTCTTCTGGCTCGAGAGCCGGGCGCGGGAGACGAAGGCGAGCGCGGCGGACCGGCCGCGCCTCGTCGCCGAATTCCTGCAGACGCCCGGGCATCGCGAGCGCTTTCCGGACGAGTGCGAGCTGCTGCGTCCGATCGTCGAGGGGGCGGGCATCCTCTACGTCGTCGACGGCGGGGTGTCCTACGGGCCGGAGTACGAAGCGGAGATGGAGATCCTGCGCTGGACCGG
>JANMTD010000088.1:0-7164 GCA_031390075.1 Deltaproteobacteria bacterium
TCTGGCTGCCGAGGCCGAACAGCGTGCCGGTGCCCGGCGCGGGCACGCTCGGCCCGGCTCCGCCCGGCGACAGGGCGTTGGGACGGAAGTCGAGCCCGAGAAGAGGTTTTCGACGACCCCTCGACCAAAGGCGTGACCGTAGTAGGTCGAGAGCTCGGCGCCCATCCAGGGGCCGAGGGTGACCGAGATGTCCGCCAGGTGGGCCAGCGGTGCGGATCCACGCGCGGGCGACCCCGAGAATCCGAAGATCCGCCGGTTGGTGGCGCCGCCACCCGAGTACCAGAGGTCGTGCCGTTCGGTGAGCGTGAGCCAGTGATAGTCCGCGGAGATGCGAACTCGAGGGTGGGGGCGGAGAACGAGCTGGGCGAACACGTCGTTGTTGTTCATCGCGTTGTAGAACGGCAATCGCGCGTAGATGCGCGCGGTGGGAAGCAGCTGGAA
Organism: Deltaproteobacteria bacterium; assembly: GCA_031390075.1. Lineage (GTDB taxonomy): Bacteria > Myxococcota_A > UBA9160 > UBA9160 > UBA4427 > UBA4427. Next base: position 442 of record JANMTD010000088.1, read on the forward strand.
GAAAGTCTCGTGCTCCGAGTCGGACGGATCGTCATCGCCGGAGGAGCGGTTCCAGCCCACTCGAAGCCACGGACTGCCCGGCCAGCGCGCCATCCGGTAGCCGAGCTCGAAAGCGAACGCCCATCCGAGATGGTCGAGTCGTCCCCACTGCCCCGCCTGGACGACGCCCCATGCGAGCGCGTCGACCGATCCCGGCCCCCATTCGACCGCGGACAACGCGTGTCCCCCGACGGTGTGGACGGCGATCGTCCCGTCGTCGGATTGGCGTGCGCCGATCGGACGATTGTCGGTCGGCGTCGGCTCCTCCCGACCATCGCGGTAGAAGAGATAGAAGGCGCGAAGATCGACGGGAGGGGCTTTCGGGAGGGATTTGACGGTCCACGCCAGGCCGGCCACGTGCACGTCGTCTAGTCCCTCGTTCGCTTCGACCTCGAAGCCCCCCTGCGTCGGCCGTCCGCCGAATCCCGTGAGATTCCAGGTGCGTCGATCCCAGCTGAGCTTCGCCACGTCGAAGCTGCGAGAGACGTGGGTGTATCCGAAAGGGCCGAGGAGTCGTTGTCCGATCCTCTCCTCCTTGAGCCAGAGGAGCGTGCGATCTCCCGGCAACGTCTCCAGTCCGTCGGAGATCTCCATGCGTCCGCCGCTCAGGGCCAACCCGCTGCGCCGGACCGTCAGGTATCCGCTCTTGACGAAGGTCGCGCCCTGGTTCGGATCGCGCGAATTCGCATAATAAACGGCACCCGGTCCGAGATTGCCGAAAGGAGCCGCGAGGCTCGCGTCGTTCGGAAGATTCAGGATGCGGGTGTCCTGGATCTCGAGCACAGCTTGCCAGCTCGGAAAGGTGAGCGTGGCGCCCAGCCGCAATCGGTTCGCGACGAAGGTGTACTGCTCCGGATCACCGGAGGCCGCGTCCTGCGGTGGCTTGAACCAGTCGACGTGCTCTACGCGGAATCGGTCGCTGAACGTCAGCTTGAGATGCTCGTCCCAGCGCTCGACGACCTCTGCTGCGTGCGCTGGAGAAGAGTCCGCGAAAGGGCCGAGGACGAGCGTGAAGAGCCAACTCGCGAGAAGTGTGCGATGACGAACCCGAAGCATGGACTGGAAGTCTCCTTCCCCTTGACGCAGCGGCCGCAAATCGCGAGTTTACCCCGTGGATGCGCCGAAACCGCTCGGTACCGCTCGGGATTCTCGTCGCCCTCGCGTTCGACGCGATCGCATCCGGGGCCGATCAAGGACCTGCGGGCCGTCTTCGCCTACCCGAATCGACGACCAGCGCCCTCGGCGAATTCGAGATCGTCGTCCTGACCCAGGGAAACCAACTGCTCCGCCGTTCGATCGGTCGCGATGACCGATGGATCCGGACGACGGTCACGGGCGTCCGCGGAAACCTGATCGGCATCGATTGGCGTCCGGCCGACGCGAGCGTGTACGGCATCAACGACGCGAACGACCTCTATCGCGTCGATCCCTACACCGGGCGGGCCGAGCGCGTCAGCTCGCTGACCCTCGGATTCGAGGGCTCGGAGAGCTCGGCATTCGATTTCAATCCGCAGGCCGATCGACTGCGCTTGATCGCTGCGAGCGGCCAGAATCTACGGGTCCACGTCACGTTGGGTGCGGTGGCGGCCGACGGACCGCTCGAATTCGCGCCGGGGGATCGCAATGCCGGCACGCAGCCTCGGGTGTCGGCCGGCGCGTACACCCACAACGTGCCCGCAGCGCCGACCACCCGGCTCTTCGACATCGACTGGAGACTGGATGCGCTCCTGCTCCAGGACCCGCCTAATGACGGCGTACTCCAGACGGTCGGACCGCTCGGGGTCGATTTCGACGAGCTCGGAGCCTTCGACATCCTGACCGGCAGCACGGGTGAAGAGCTCGCCATCGCCGCTTCGGGCCGAACGCTCTACCAGGTGGATCTCGAGAAGGGCTCTGCCCATCCGATCGGCTCGATCGAGGGCGATGACGCGCAGGCGATCGGCATTTCCATGTTCCCCGCCCCCTCCGAATCCCGCTGAGCGATCTCGCTTGATCCGTTCGGTCGATCCTGGCGTATTGTCATCGTGTGGAAGAGAAGAGAGCTGGTTCGACGAACTCGAGCGGCGCCGCGATGGCCGCGGATCCTCGCTCTGACGGGCCGACCCTCGATCCCGATCGTGGATCGTCGGCTTCGGACGTCGAGTTGGTGATCCGTCTTCGCGACGCTCGCACGGCCGATCGCGCGCTCGAAGAGCTCTACGATCGATACGCGCCGCTCGTCTTCGGCTTGAGCATGCGCATCCTCGGCGATCGGCAGGTCGCGGAGGATGTCACCCAGGAGATCTTCCTTGCTCTCTTCGAGGGTCGATCCTTCGACGAATCCCGCGGCGCCTTCAGGACCTACCTCACGCTCTTCACGCGCTCGCGAGCCATCGACCGACTGCGGCGCCAGCAACGCGGACCACTCACGGGCGATCGATCTGCGATCGAGGTCACGCAGCTTCCCGGCGACGACGATCTCTCGCCGCTCGAGCATGCATCCGTCCGGGAGAATGCGCGCGCCGTATCCCAGGCGCTCGCCAAGCTGAGTGATCGCCAGCGGCAGGCGATCGAGCTGGCCTACTACCGCGGCTTGAGCCAATCGGAGGTCGCTTCGGAGTTGGATGCGCCGCTGGGCACCGTCAAGGGACTGATTCGCTCGGCCCTGCAATCCATGCGAAGAACTCTCGGGCACTGGGTGGAGTGAGGAAGATGTCGACGCGAAGTACAGACGATCGACTCACGGACGCCGAAGAGCTGCTCGTCCGGTACGTACTCGGCGAAATGTCGGACGCGGAAGAACGCTCCTTCTCGCGAGGACTCGCGGGGGATCCGGAGCTCGCCGACGAGGCGCGCGCGCTTCGGCGCTCCTTCGAGGCGATCGGCCATGCGAGCTACCAGGAGCCGCCGCCTGCGCTTCGGAAGCGGGTGCTCGCCGTCGCCCGCGCGAGCCATGGCCGAAATGTGCGCGTCATGCCGCGCGGTCGGTGGCGACTCCGAGCGTCGATCGCCGCTGCCGCTGCCGCGATCCTCGTGGCGGTCGGCATCGCGGTCGACGATCTGCGCCTGCGGCGCGAGATGGCTCTTCTCACAGAGGTCATGGACACGCTGCATCAGCCCAACGTGGTCCTGACGTTTTCGCTGGTGGGTGAAGGCGGATATCAGCCGGCATCCGGTCGCGCCGTGCTCGATCTGGACGCGAAGCGGGCGGCCCTCGTCGTGACGGGACTCTCGGGGCTGGAGGACGGTCGGGTCTTCACGCTCAGGGCGCTCGTCGGCGAAGATCACGTGGCCTGCGGTCGATTCGAGTCCGGCTCCGACGATCGGATCGTCCGCCAGTTCCCGATCCCGGTCCGGGACTACAGCGATCGTGTGCGCGGCTTGGTCGTCACGGTGGAGTCGGAAGAGACCGACGAGCCCACCGGTCCGATCGTGATGAGAACGCTCTGAAAGCCGGCGATCGAGCGCGTTCCGGCGGCACCGGACCACAAGCCCGACATCACCGGTAGCCTGCCCACCATTCGCCTCGCCCATCCTCCATGAGGTCGTCCGCGCGGAGCGCGTGGCCTTGATCCGTTTCCTGCCGCTCGAACGATTGAAGGAAGGAGAGACCCGAAGGAATCGTGTGTCCAATCCAACAGACGCTCCTTTTCTTCCAACGACTCTCGAGGAGGGTCTTCGATGCGCGCATCATCCTTTCTTGCGGTTTGGACTCTGCTGACCCTGGCCGGGTCAGCGTCCGCAGTCGATCTGGCGGGGTATTCCGGCGCGGCCTCGCACGTCGCCACCGGGGCCCTGCTCGAGACGCCGCTCCGGATCGTCGACGGGGTCGAGACCTACATGGTGCCGAGCGCGGGTCTCGCGATCAGCCGCGACGTCGTGGCTTCGGGCCCGGGGTGGGTACGGCAGACGTTCGACGGGGTCGCCGGTGCGCTCGAGTTCACCGATGAAGCGGATTACTTCGTCGTCTCCGACCTCGCGGGCATCGATGCGGTGCCGCTCACCCAGATGGTCGGCACAGAGTTCGCGACCTTCCTGAAGGGCAAGCTGCGCGAGAACGCGCTGACGAAGGTGAACCCGGCAGAGCGCGTCTACATCCTCCAGAAGTCCGCGCTCCAGGCGGCCGAGCCGCTGTTCCTGGACCGCGAGCAGATCGCTCTGGATCCCTACCAGTACCTCGACGTGACGATCTGCGTTCCGAATCCCATCGTGGGCGGCATCGCGGCGCCCGTCTTCTCCCCGGAAGTGCTGATCCGAGAGATCGCGCCCGGGGTGCTCGAATACAGCGAGGCGATCGATACCAGCATGGCCACGGATCTCGCGAACGTGCCGCTGGGAAACCGGATCGGCAGCGTCGATCTGAACGCGGTCCGCAGCGTCGCAAGCGTCGCGCTCCCGGGTGGCGCTGCGCCGTCCGGGGCCGTCGCGCAGTCCGCGAGCGCGGGCGGCGGCGTCATCTGCTTCAACCTCCTCGACACGATCGGGAACGGCGGAGGTGACAGCTGCAAGATCGACCCCTTCGATCCGTCTTCCTGGTACCACGTCTACAAAGCGAAGGGGACCGTGGACCTGAACCTGCCGAGTACGAACGTCGACGTGACGCTCGATTCGACGGAGGGCGTCGGCGCGGCGCTGTTCGGGAGCCGATACGAGGGCACGATCCGCTTCGCGGCCGAGGACCGCTTTCGGGAGGTCGACGGCCGCAAGCTCGGCGGGACCCTGGAGGTCGGGGTCGGGGCGCTCTTCTGCGTGCCGCTCTGGCTCCAGCCCGTGGAAGCCCGACTCTGGGCCCACTTCGAATCGCGCCGAGAGATCGAGCTGCACGGCACGCTGAAAAATCCCGCAACCAACGTGGGACAGGTGACCTCGAAAGCGGACGGCACCCTGCAGTCGACGAGCCTCGACGGCGAGCTTCCCGATCCGTACACACTCGCCGAGCTCACGCTGCCGGAGCCCGCGTTCATGATCCCGATCGCCTTCCCGGTGGGCCCCGTGCCGGTGCTGCTGATCCTCGATGCACCGGTCGAGATCGGCGTGATCGCCGGCGTCGATAGCCCGACGTTCACCAACTTCGAGGCGGAGGCCGAGCTAACGCTCGGCTTCGACTACGCCTGTCGCTTCGGCGGCAGCTGCACGGCCAAGCACCCGTTCTACGCCAACGCCACCCTCGGCTCGGGCGTCTCGGGCGACGCCGGTCTCGAGGGACGCGCCTTCGTGAAGCCCTACGCCGGCATGAGCCTGCGCGCCAGCCTCTACTTCCCCGGGGCGATCTACGCGAAGGTCGGGCCGCGGGCCTACATGAACTTCGAGCTCTGGGGAGCGGCGAAGCTCTGCGGCGACGCCGACGGCAACGGCCAGGAGGAATGGGTGTCGGCGCTGACGCTCGACCACGATGCAGGGATTGAGCTGATCGGCGAGATCGGCATCTACGACATCGTGACCGGGATCAGTGTCGTCGACTCGACGCTCGGCCTGCTGCCGGCCGTCCCCTTCCCGATCGGCGACCCGATCAACTGGCACCTCGGCTTCACGAACCTGCTGAACCAGGACGGCAAGGCCTTCCAGCCGATGCTAGTCGTACCGACCTCGGTGCAGGAGGACCAGTCCGCGGCGCTCTCCGCCCGCATGCGGCCCTGCTACCCCTACGCCGACGAGATGCAATACGGCCTGGACTACGGGGACGGCACGCATGGGGGGAGCGCCGAGGGCGATCCGGACGAGAACGCCAGCGCGGCGCACACCTGGGCCAATCCGGGCAGCTACTCCGTCCGGGTCACCGCTCAGAGCGACGCCCATGGCCGAGTGTTCGACGAGGTCTTCGGGACGTCGCTGGTGACCTCGCTCAGCCGCCCGGTGGTCGTGAACGCGAAGCCGGTGGTGGTGGTCAAGCCGCCGGTCAAGGGCGTTCCGGTTCGACGCTGAGGCGCCTGGGGTCGGCAGCGGTTGCGCGGCGGGTTGGATCCCAGTCTCGCGCCGGCTTTCCTCTGGGGAGCCCAGGCACTTGGCCTCGAGACCAACGAGACCTGGCTCACGCGAAACCGGGTCTCAGCCGGAACTCACTGAATGCATTGGGAGAAGAATGGTGCATACGGCAAGACTCGAACTTGCGACCCCCAGCTCCGCAGGACGCCAAGAAGGTCCTGGAATAACGCAGACTTACACTCTCGACGCGGTATGTCGCGGCAGCGAGCGGGACAAGTCGGCAACTGCGACGTTATTGGGAGCCCGGAACGTCACTCTGCGTCACCCGCTCGAGCGGGTTTTTCCGCACCACCGCAAACGAGCGTCAGGTCACCTGGGCACCACAGGGGCCCGTACCGGGCTCCTGTCGGTCGACACAGACGACTGTCGGCATGGTATAAAGGAAGAGCCGGCTGTCGAAGGCCTGCTTCCTTCGGCCCAGACCTCCTGGGCGCGTTTCCCACTTCCGTCGGAGAGGGTCTCGTGATGCACCGAACTGGTTCCCGGTTGATCTTTGCGCTGCTCGCGGTCCTCCTGGCCGGCCCCGCGCAGGCCGTCACGATCGTCTTCCAGGCGATCGACCTCGCGGACGTCACCCCGGGAAAGAACCTCTACCGATACAGCTATTCGGTCAGCGACTTCTCGTATTCGACCCAGTTCGGCGTCAGCGTCGTGTTCGACCCGACGCTCTACGCGTCGCTCGCGTCGCCGCCGCCTCCGGTCGGGCCCGAATGGGACGTCGTC
>JANMTD010000069.1:0-4776 GCA_031390075.1 Deltaproteobacteria bacterium
GGGCGAGCAGCGCGAGCGTGAAGAGCAGCGCCTGTGCGGTCGTCTCGTAGCTGGCCCCGAATAACAGGGTCACCTGCCCGACCAGATCGTCGTCGCTGAGCGCCACGGCGCCGGATGCCTGCGCCTCGATCAGGCTGGAGAGCACGTCCGAGCCCGGCTTGCCACGGCGCTCGGCGATCAATGCCCGCGCCTCGACGTCGAGGCGCTGTGCGTGGCGCTCGAGCGCGGCGTAGGGTGTCCCGGGAACGCCGCCGAGCCAGCGCGTCGCCAGCACCTCGAGCCGGTAGCTCCTCTGCATGAACTCCCCGAGCAGCGACCCGAGCGTCGCCGCGCGCGCGGGATCGGAGATCCCGAACAACACCTCGCTCGAGATCCGCAGCGAGAGCGCCCTCGCCTCGCGCGTCAGGTCGATCGCGGTGCCCGGGCGCCAGCGCGCGAGCTGCTCGTCGACGATCGCCGCGATCTGCGGGGCCATCGCGAGGATCGCCCGGCGCTGCAGCTTTGGGATCAGGAGGGCGCGCAGCTGGCGGTGCGGCTCACCGCGCGTCCGCGTGAGCCCATTGCGGACGCGCCGAAGGGCCGAGCCGCGGGGACCGGAGAGGCCCTGGCCCGTCGTGCGATAGGTCTCGGGATCGGAGAGGATCGCGCGATTCGCCTCCCGACCCATCGCGAACACGACCCGCCGGGCCTGCGGCCGCAGCGGCACCCCGACGACGCAGATCGCCTCGCGCCGCTCGGCGACCTCCGCGAAGAGGTCGAGGGGACTCCGCAGCAGCTGCAGGTACATGCGCGCCGCGGCGAGACCGGCGACCGGCGCGGCCGTCTCTGGAGATCCAGCCATGCCCCTCCTCCCAACCCCCGAGACGCACTCGTGGACGACCTGGCTAGCGACCGCATCGGCCGAGTGGGCGGCGCGGCGAATGCGGCCGGGAGCCTAGCGTGGACCCCGCCGGGTTCCGCGGCGATGCGACGCGGACCGCGAGGCTATCAAGGCCTGCACGGGAATTGCCGATGCGAGCGCGAGGAGCAGGACGTGCTGCGACCCCCTCGAGAGGCAGACCCCATGGCTCGTGAATCCGGTCGAATCAGGCGGTGGATCACGGTGCTCGTGACCGCCTGGCTTGCCGTCGGCTGCGCGACGGCGCCGGCGGCCGACCCGGACTCGACCGTACTCTGGGGCTACCTCCGACTCGTCCCGAAGGCCGGGAGCCAGGCGAGCGGCGGCGGCTACGGCGATCGCCGCGTCGCCGAAGCGAAACGCGTCGACTACTCCCAGATCCAGTTCGCCGTCGTCTACGTCCCGAGCGCTCGAAGCCAGGCGCCAGTGGCGGCGGAGCTCGTGATCCGGACCTCGGTCGGAGGATCCCGGATCGATCCGCGCTACGCGGCGACGTCTCCGGCCGCGGGCATTCGCATCACGAACGCGACGGCTTCCCAACAGATCGTCTCCGTTCCCGGCGCGGCCCGCCTCGAGCGGATCGGGGCAGGCGAATCGGTCTTCATCCCGGGGCTCACGCCCGGCGATTCCTCGGTCCATCTGCTCGGCGTGCCCGAAGGCGATGCCACGGCCCCCGCGCAGGTCTGGGTCAGCGAAGGCGTGATGGCCCTGGTCGACCCGAGCGGCCGATACATCCTGCGCGGTCTCGACCCGGGTCGACATCAGGTCCGCGCCTGGCATCCCCGCCTCCCGCCCTCCCCGATCCACGCCGTCGACCTGACCCGCGGCGCGGTGCTTCGCCTCGACCTCGAGATCGGTCTGGATACGGCGCACTCCGACGCCGGAGGTCCGCGCTGATGCGATCCACGCACGTCGCCCTGGCCTGCCTGATCCTGCTCGGAGCCCGCAGCGCACAGGCCGACACCCAGGACTGGACCGAGCGCGTGAAGATCTCGGGTAGCGCCGACCTCGGATTCTTCGGCGGCGGTCCCGAGAGCGTCGAGTCCGACGACGGCTTCGACATCTGGGATGCGCGCCTGTTCGTCGACGCAGAGCTCGGCGAGGACATCGAGCTCGCCGGCCGACCCGCGATCCGGAATCTCGGCTTCACGTTCGAATGGAACATCGTCCGCAACGGCATGACGGGGAACGAATCGGGCACGGACATCGGCCTCGTCTACCTCGATCTCGAGGGCATCGCCGAGAGCAGCTGGCTCAACGCCCGGATCGGCCGCTTCCAGATTCCCTTCGGCGAGGCCTACAAGCTCTACTCGAAGGGCTATGCAGACCGAAGCTTCGTACAGCAACCGCTCGGCGGGCCCTGGTGGTGGGACGAGGGCGTCCTGCTGCACGGCTCGGCGACCAGCAACCGCTACGGATACGTCGCGTCCCTCACGAACGGCGACAGCGACTTCAACGACGTCGGCGGCGACTATCAGCTGACGGGAAAGATCTGGGCACAGCCTTTCGAGGTCCTCTACCTGAGCGCCAGCGGTCTCTTCACGAGCGAGCTCGACCAGGTCGACGGAGCGCTCTGGCTCGGTGAAGGTTGGGCGAGGCCCTTCGGAAGCGGCGGCCCGCCGCTGAACAATTGGGTCGACGGCGCCGCCGTCCCCGACGATCCCGGCGGGCTGGGCAATACCTGGGCGGTCGCGCTCGATGCGGTCGTGACTCCGATCGACGGCATCCGGATCTGGCTCGCGGGCGGCTACTTCGAGATCGATTCCCACGGCCCCGCGATCTACGACCGCGAGCTCGCCTACTGGATCGGCGAGATCGTCGTCGGCGGTCAGGTCGTGCTGCCGAGCCTGAAGCCGCTCTTCATTGGACTCCGAGTGGACGGCGTCGGGACCTGGGACGACGATCGCGGCTACCTCCTCGACGTCCGCTACACCGGCGAGTTCGGATACAACATGGCCCACATGCTGGCTTACACGGCCGTCGCCGGCTGGAAGCTCGGGGACTACGTGACGCTGCGCGCGGAATACTCCCATCGCGACGTCGATCTGGTCCGCGGGGCCGCCCTCGACCTGCCCGGCAAGACGGGGAACGAGGATCTGTACACGGTCGAGTTCGGGCTCCACTTCTGATGGGGAGGCGCCTCACGCTCTTCGCCCTACTCGCCATCCTGTGGGCGGGCGTCTCCGCGGCGAGCGAGACGGCCACGATCGACGGGCAGCTCCGTGTCGCCATCGAAGGTCTCGAGCTCGCCGAGGCGGGGGCGATCGTCGTCTTCCTCGAGGGGCTCGACGGAACGCGGCCCGCCGAGGCGATCCGCCTGCCCCCGGCCGCCGTGCGCCAGAATCGGGCTCGCTTCGATCCCCCCTTTCTCGCGGTCGCCGTCGGGCAGCTCGTCGAGATGCCCAACGACGACGTCATCTTCCACAACGTCTTCTCGTACTCCGAGCCGAACGACTTCGATCTCGGCATGTACGCGTCCGGCCAGTCCCGCTCCCTCCGCTTCGAGCACAGCGGCCTCGTCCGGATCTACTGCTCGATCCACGAGTCGATGGATGGCCTGATCTTCGTCGCGCCGTCGCGACATTTCACTCGGCCCGACGCGCACGGACGCTATGCGATCGAGGGCGTCGCACCCGGCCGCTATCGGCTGCACGTCTGGAGCGAGCGGTTTCCGGAGCGGGTGCATCCCGTCGAGATCGATTCGGGCGTCCCGCGGACGATCGATCTCGAGCTCGGGCAGCAGGCCGGCTGACGCCGAATCGCGCGCTCAGCGCAAAAGCCAGCGCCGGGCTTCCGGTGCGGGCACCGCGGGGCTCGTCAGGAAGCCCTGCATCTCCGTGCAGCCCCATTCGCGCAGCAGATCGCGCTGCTCGGCGGTTTCGACCCCTTCGGCGACGACCGACAGGTCGAGGGCGGCCGCCATGGCGATGATGGCTCGTGTCAGGGCGGCATCCTCGCGGCTGCGCGCGATCCCGCGGACGAAGGCCATGTCGATCTTGAGCACGTCGATCGGCAGTCTTCGCAGGTAGCTGAGGGACGAGTAGCCCGTCCCGAAATCGTCGAGCGCGATCCGGACGCCCATCTCCCGGATCCGATGCAAGGTCTCGATCACACGCTGCGTGTCGTGGAGGATCAGGCTCTCGGTGATCTCGATCTCGAGGCGGAGCGGATTGACGCGCGTCGCGGCGAGCGCGTCGGCCACCTCCTGGGCGACGTCGACCAGCTTGAATTGGCTCGAGGACACGTTGACCGAGATGCGCCCGTCGAAGCCGGGCTCGCCCTGTTCCCATTCCGCGGCCTGGCGGCAGGCGGTGAGCAGGACGTGGCGCCCGAGCGGGACGATCATGCTCGTCTGCTCGGCGATCGGGATGAAGGTGCCGGGAGAAACGGATCCGAGCTCGCTGTCGCGCCAGCGCGCCAGGGCCTCGAAGCCGACGACGTGGCCCGTCGCGATCTCGATCCGGGGTTGGTAGTGGACCTCGATTGCACCCCGCTCGATCGCGCGCCGCAGACCCGTCTCGAGCTTGAGGCGGTCCCGCGCCGCCGCGTTCATCGACTCTTCGTAGTACTGATAGCTGTTGCGGCCGTTCGATTTCGCGTGGTACATCGCCGAATCGGCGTTGCGGAGCAGCGTGTCGACATCGACCCCGTCCTGCGGCCAGGTCGCGATTCCGATGCTCGCGCTGATCACCATCTCCTGGCCGTTCAGGACGAAGGGGCGTCCCAGGGATTCCAGGATCCGGCGCGCGATCGGGGCCAGCTCCTTCGGGTCCCGCAGGTTTCCGATCATCAGGGTGAACTCGTCGCCACCGAGCCGGGAGATCGAGACGTCTTCGCTCTCTTCGAGGTGGCCGCGCGCGATCTCGTCGCTGGACCGC
>JANMTD010000127.1:0-19801 GCA_031390075.1 Deltaproteobacteria bacterium
CCCAGCCCGTAAGGAGCCCTCAGCCCGTAAGGAGCCCTCAGCCCGTGAGAAGACGAGCTGCCCGGCACACAGGACCGCCGCGACGTGGTCACTCGACAGGTCCTCGCGCAGCTCGCGCCACGGCCGGTCGAGCAGGCAGAGATCCGCGGCCTGGCCGAGCGCGATCCCGAAGCGCGCGGGGCCCGCGGCAGCCGTGGAACGACTCGCGCGCGGGTCGAGACGCTCGGGGGCAAAGAGCGCGAGCGCCTCTTCCGGCGTGATCCGTTCCTCCGGACCGATCGGCTCACCGCTCCGCGTCTCGCGCGAGACCGCCGCCCGCATCGCGCGCCAGGGGTCGGCCTCGCCGTGGGGCGCGTCGGTGCCCGCCGCGAGGGTGACGTCCGCGGCGAGCCACGAGCGCACGCGGTAGAGATCGCCCCGATCTCGCGCGTCGACCTCCCGCAGATAGTCGTCGCCCCGTTCGTAGGCGAAGTTCGGCTGCGTCACCACGCGGACGCCGAGGCGCTTCGCCTGCTCGATCGCCTCGAGGGGGGCGATGGAGGCGTGCTCGAGGCGGTCGCGCGGCGAGGCACCGGCGGCCTCGAGGGCGGCGAGGGCGAAGTGGATCTCGACGCGGGTCACACAGTGGAACGCGCAGCCCCGGCCGGCGCGGTGGGCCACGGCGATCTCGTCGATGAGCGCTTCGAGATCGGGCAGCGCCGGCTCGTCGAGCAGGAATTTGCGCGCGTCGATCGCGAGCCGCTCGTCGGATTCGAAGGCGACGAGGGACGCATCGCCCATCAGGCGCACACGCTGGGGCAAGCGCCCATCCTGCTGCGCCGCGCGGAAGCGCCTGGCCTGGGCGAGGTCGTTGCTCGGTGTCGCGTCCGTGAAGCTCGTGATGCCGACTTGCGCGAGTTGCTGAGCCGCGGAGTGCAGGTCCGGGGGCTCCGCGCGCGGGAGCCGTTCGCGCAGCCAGGTGTCCGCGCGGAACAAACGCCCCGTCGCCCGTCCCGCCGCGTCGCGCTCGATCCCGGGAAATCTCGCCGCCGCGCGCGGGGTCGCCGGATCATCGAGGTCGAGCGCCGCGATCGCCGCCGAGTTCAGGAACCACATCACACCGCTGCGGTGCTGGATGCGAAGCGGAATCTCGGGGGCGAGCGCATCGAGGCGCAGCCGATCGAGGGGCCCCGCGACCGACTCGAAATAGCCCGTTCCCCGGCGCCAGCCCGCGCGCGCGGGGGCCGCGCGCAGCGCCCGCGCCAGTGCCTCCGCGCTCGCGACCTGCGGCGGTCCGCATGGGATCGAGGCGAGGGCGGCGGCGAGGGCGAAGAAATGGAGGTGGTGGTCGTGAAGACCGGGGACGAGGGCACCGCCGCCCGCCGCGAGACAGGCCTCCCCGGCGCGGCGCGGGAGGTCCGGGCCGATCTCGCGGACGCGGCCCGCTTCGCAGCGCAGGTCGAGTCGGCGGCCCGCAATCTCGGCGTCGCGAATCAGCACGCATGGGTCCAGCGCTCGACGAGCGATGCGGGCGGCGGTGCGAGGGCCGGCGCCCGGCCGCGGGGCGTCCGCGCGCGGGGCGCTGCGACGGGAGTCCAGCCCGTGCCGCCGTGGACCTGCCATTCGCCCGCCCGGTATTCGAGGGGGAGGGTCAGCGATGCGAGGGCACTGCCGCTGTCGCTGGCGGAGCCGGTGGCGTGGGCGGCGGCATGGGCGGCGACGTCGGCGAGGGCGAGCGAGAGCAGGCCGCCACGCCCGCGGTGGCGCAGGGCCAGGATCGCGACGGCGGTCGTGAGGCCGGTCAGCGGGTCTGCGATCGCATCGCCGCAGAAGCGCGGCGCGGCGGATTCGCGGACCGGGTCGAAGCCGAGGCCGGCCGCGATCGCGGCGTCGTCGCCGAAGGCGATCCACTCGTGCTCGCGGCCGTAGCCGGTGATCGAGGCCCAGATGCGACCCGGTCGCGCGTCGACCCACGCGCGCGCGTCGATTCCGAGCTGCGCGAGTGCACGCGGTCGCGCGCTCTCGAGCACGATGTCCGCCGAATCGAGCAGCCGAACGAAGGTCTCGCGGTCGCGCGGATCGGCGAGCTCGAGGGCGCAGGCGTGTTTGTCGGCATTCAGCAGATCGAAGAAGGACGCCTCGCCCCGCCGCGCGCCGTCGGGGCGATTCGGGCTCTCGACCTTCACGACCTCAAAGCCGGCCTGCGCGAGCAGCGAGCCGGCGAGCGGGCCGGCCCAGAGCGTCGACAGGTCGAGGACGCGCGGTCGGGGCCGCGCGCCCGAGGCGCGGGATTCGCGCTCGAGTCGCAGCGGCGCGAGCGGGGCGGCGGGTGCGCGGACGGCGCGGGCGACGGCGAGCCCGATCTCGCGCCCGCGCAGGACGAGGGGATCCGCCATCCGCTCGGCGAGGGCGCGCGCGACCGCCGTCCAATCCCGCCTGGCCGCGGGCTCCGCCAGCTCGGTCTCGAGCCAGGCGGAGAGCATTTCCCAGTCGTCGTCGCGCGGAAGATTCAGGGCGAGCCAGCCATCCCGGGCGGGCAACAGCCGCGCACTCCCACCGCAGGAGACGCTGCCCTGGCGACTGAGCCCGAATAACGCCGCGCGCTCCGCGAGCAGCGCGGCCGCGTCGAGGTCTTCGAATCCCCGGCCCGGCGCGAGCGCCGCGAGCGCCATCCCCGCGCCCCGCGCGGCGCTGGCCAGCGGACCCCAGGCGAAGCGGGGCGGGCCGTCGGCGTCACCCGTCAACGCCATCGCACCGGACCGGGCCCAGTCGAGGGCAGGGCTCGTCGGATCGGCTCGCGCGAGGACCTCGAGCTCGAGGTCGAGCGACCGGAAGAGAGTCCGGGCATGGCTCGCGGCGGGATCGACGAGGGTCCCGTCGGGTGTCGGTTGGTCGTCGCCCCGGGCGAGGGCCGCCGGGCGATCGGGGAGGACTCGTCGGCGGGGTTCCGGGGGTCGGTGCATGGGGGTCTCGCGGCTTGCCGACGTTAGCATTCGACCAGTGGAATCCGTATTCTCGGCCGGCCCGTGATGCGGGCGATCCGCGCCCCGATTCCCGTGTCCAGACGGACCGTTTGTTCCGGACCCTTCCGGATCGATCCCGGTCGGCCCCCGATGGCGGGCCGCCTTCGGCGCGCGAATCGCGATGACCTCGCGGCGGAGGAGAGAGACGAGATGGCGGTGTTGAAGGCGGGGACGCGATTCAAGAGCGCGGTGTGCGCGTCGCAGATCATGGTCGTCAAGGCGCCGGCGCGGGACGTCGCGCTGACGTGCGGCGGCGCTCCCGTGCTCGAGCTCGCGGCGCCGGACGCGCCGGGCGGCTCTCGTCCGGCGGAGGTCGATCCCGCCCACAAGCAGGGAACCCAGATGGGCAAGCGTTACACGAATGCGGCGGACGACGTCGAGCTCCTCTGCACCAAACCGGGCGAGGGCGGTCTCGCCGTCGACGGGGAAGTTTTGGTGGTCAAGGGGGCGAAGCCGCTTCCGTCCTCTGATTAGTGCAGGTTTGCGGAATTAGTGCAGGTTTGCGGATTAGTGCAGGTTTGCGGATTAGTCCTCTCATCAGTCGGAGCGCTCCGGTGGGCAAGCCATGAATCTGATGATGATCCTCGAGATGGCGGCGGGGGCCATGGGCGACCGGGTCGCCTTCCAGAATGGCGCCGACCGGCTGACCTATCAGCAGCTCTTCGACGCGGCGGGCGCGCTGGCGGCCGCCCTCGACGACGGCCGCACACAGCATCTCGCGATGCTCGACATCTCGACCCTGGCGCTCCCGATCGGCGTCTTCGGCGCCTCCTGGGCGGGCATCCCCTTCGCGCCGCTCAACTACCGATTGACCGACCCCGAGCTCGACGCCCTGATCGCGCAGCTGAACCCCGGCTGTCTCGTCACCGACGCCGCCCGCGCGGCGCGATTGGGATCGCGCCTCGTCGCGACGGCCGGCGGCAATTACGTCGCCGTCGGAACCCGGGAAGCCCTGCTCGAGTCGACCCGCGCCCCCGGCGCCAAGCTGCGCGAGGCGCCCTGGTCGATGGACCCCGACGACACGGCGATCCTCCTGTTCACGAGTGGTACGACCGGCGCACCGAAGGCCGCCGTGCTGCGCCAGAAGCACCTCGTCTCCTACGTCCTCGGCACCGTCGAGTTCATGAGCGCCGACGAAGCGGACGCCTCGCTCAACTGCGTGCCGCCCTATCACGTGGCGGGCATGGCGGCGATCGCGAGCTCGGTCTACTCGGGTCGGCGCGTGGTCCAGCTCGCGAACTTCACGCCCGAATCCTGGCTCGAGACCGCCCGCCGCGAGCGGATCAGCCACGCCTTCGTCGTGCCGACCATGCTCGCCCGCATCGTCGACGCGCTCGCGGGCCAGCCGGACGCGAATCTTCCGACCCTTCGCGCGCTCTCGTACGGCGGCGGCAAGATGCCGCTGACCGTGATCGAGAAAGCGATGAAGCTCTTCCCGCAGACGGATTTCACGAACGCCTACGGCCTCACCGAGACGAGCTCGACGATCGCGCTGCTCGGCCCCCAGGACCACCGCGACGCCTTCGCGAGCGCCGACGAGAAGGCGCGCAAGCGGCTCGTCTCCGTCGGCCAGCCGCTGCCGACCGTCGAGGTCAAGGTCTGCGACGTGGAGACGGGCCGCGTGCTCGCACCGGGCGAGCACGGTCTGATCCACGTGCGCGGCGAGCAGGTCTCGGGCGAGTACCGGGGTCGGGGCTCGCAGCTCGATGCGGAGGGCTGGTTCAACACCCGCGACGGCGGCTATCTCGACGAGGCGGGCTTCCTGTTCCTCGAGGGTCGCCTCGACGACGTGATCGTGCGCGGCGGTGAGAATATGTCGCCCGGCGAGATCGAGGATGTGCTGCTGACCCATGCAGGGGTGATCGACGCCTGCGTCGTGGGCATGCCGGACGAGCAGTGGGGCGAGGCGGTCACGGCGGTCGTCGTCCGGTCTCCGAATGCGAAGACGGAGGCAACCGCGGCGGAGCTCCAGCAATGGGTGAAGGATCGGCTCCGATCTTCGCGTACCCCTGAGCGAATCGAGTTCTGGTCCGAGCTTCCCTATACCGAGTCCGGCAAGCTGCTGCGCCGCAAGGTGCGCGAGGCCTTGCGGGAAACCGGTTGAGCGCCCGGCCGGCGAAGGTCCTGTCCGCGGCGGAGCTCGATCGAGCGCTGCGTGTCCCCGACGCGGGGGAGGCGTTCTCGCCGATCGGCGGTCCCGGGGTGCTGGTCCTCGACCTCGAGCGCAGCGCGGAAGAGCGTGCGCCGGCCTCGCTCGCCGCGGTTCTCGCGGCGCTTCCGAGGCTTCCCTGCGTCACGATCGCGCTCGGGCAGGCGCCCGCTCTGGCCGCGCTCGCCGCCGCCTGCGACGTCCAGCTCGAGGCCCGCGAGGAGCTCGAGAATTTCCTGATGGGTTTCGAGAAGACGCCGATCGCGGCGCTGGCCTTCGTCCAGCTGCTGCGCGGATTCTCGAAAGCGACGACGATCGCCCAGGGCCTGATCGCCGAGTCCTTCGTCTACTCGACCCTGCAAGCGGGACCCGAATTCCAGGCCTGGCTCGCGGCGCGCATCGCCGCACGCAGGACGAAATCTCCGGTGCCGCGTCGCGAGACCGGCCCCGCCTGCCTGCTCGAGCGCGCAGGCCAGCGCCTCGAGATCCGCTTGAATCGCCCATCCCGGCATAACGCCTTCTCGAGCGCGCTCCGCGACGCCCTCTGCGAGGGGCTCGGGGTCGCCCTCGCGGATCCCTCGATCGACGAGGTCTTGCTGCTGGGCGAGGGCGAGTCGTTCTGCAGCGGCGGGGACCTCGACGAGTTCGGCTCGTTTCCGGACCCGGCGCAGGCCCACGCCGTGCGCACGACGCGCAGTCCGGCGCTCCTGATCGCGCGCCTCGCCGGCCGGATCCGCAGCGAGATCCACGGCGCCTGCATCGGCGCCGGGATCGAGCTCCCGGCCTTCACGGATCACGTCATCGCCTGCGAGGACACCTTCATCGAGCTGCCTGAAGTGCGACTCGGCCTCGTGCCGGGGGCGGGCGGGACGGTCTCGATCACCCGCCGGATCGGGCGACAGCGCACGGCCTGGCTCGGGCTCTCGGGGCGCCGCATCGATGCGCGCACCGCCCTCGCCTGGGGTCTGGTCGACGAGGTCCGGCTCCGGCAGCATCCGCCGGCTTGAGTTTCGCGCGTTGGTAGAGAGCAAGAGAGCAGAGGAGAGAACCGAATGGCCGGACCGCTCGCGGGAATCAAGGTGGTGGAGATGGGGGTCTGGGTCGCGGGGCCCGCGGCGGGCTGCATCCTCGCGGATTGGGGCGCCGACGTCGTCAAGCTCGAGCCCCCCGGCATCGGCGATCCGGCCCGCATGTTCCGCTCCATGCTGGGCGGCGATCTGCCCTTCAATCCCGTCTTCGAGAACGACAACCGCAGCAAGCGCAGCATCGTGGCCGACCTGCGAACGGAAGAGGGGCGTCAGATCGCGATCGACCTGATCCGCCAGGCCGACGTCTTCCTGTCGAACATCCGGCCCGCCGCCCTCGCGCGCCTCGGCCTCGATCCGGATTCGCTCTGCAAGCGTTTCCCGCGGCTCGTCTACGCGATCATCACGGGCTACGGAGGCAAGGGCCCCGAGGCCGACCGCGCCGCCTACGACATCGCCGCCTTCTGGGCGCGCTCGGGGATCGCGGCGTCGCTGGCGCAGCCGGGCTCCCCACCCCCCCATCAGCGGGGCGGCATGGGCGACCACAACGCGGGCCTCGCCGCGGCGGCCGGGATCTCCGCCGCGCTCTTCCAGCGCGAGCGCGACGGCAAGGGCCAGGTCGTCTCGACCTCGCTTCTGCGCGAGGGCATCTACACGCTCTCCTTCGACATGGCCGTCGCCATGCGCTTCGGGATCTCGATCCAGATCGGCAACCGCAAGACGATGGGGAACCCGGCGATCAATTGTTATGCCGACTGCGACGGCCGCTACTTCTGGATCGTCGGCCTCGAGGGCGAGCGCCACTGGCCGCCGATGGCCCGCGCCGTCGGCCATCCCGAATGGATCGCCGACCCGCGCTACGCGAATCCCCGCGACCGGGCGATGAACGCGGCGGGCCTGATCGCCGAGCTCGATGCGATCTTCGCGACGAAGACGCGCGAGGCGTGGGGCGTGATCTTCGATGCCGAGAAGGATCTCTGGTGGGCCCCGGTCCAGACCATCGACGAGGTGCTCGCGGATCCGCAGGCGGCCGCCGCCGGCGCCTTCGTCGAGGTCCCCGACGGCGATGGCACGACGCTGCTGCCCGCGACGCCGGTCGATTTCGGGGGCACGCCCTGGGCCCCGCGCTCGATGGCGCCGGAGCACGGCGAGCACACCGACGCGATCCTGGCCGAGATCGGCAGGAGCCCGGCCGAGATCACGCGCCTGCGCGAGAGCGGGATCGTCGCCTGATCGCCGCCTAGAAGGCGAACCGGATCCCGCCCATCTGCCAGGCGAAGATGAAAGTCTCGCCCTGGGTCTTGCTGGGCAGGATGTTGAACATCATCTGGCTGCCGAAAAAAACGCGCGTGCTCACCTGGTACTCGACGCCGATGCCGGTCGTGACCAGGAAGCCGACGCCGTCGCGATCGTCGCCGCGCACCTCGCGCTCGACGTAGGCCATGCCGATGCCGAAGAAGCCGTAGGGATGCACGCGGTCGAAGCTCTGTCCCGGCATGTCGGGAACCTTGAGGGTCACGTTCAGCGTCGGCATCACGAGCTTGTCGTCCTTCTCGAGGCCGAGCTGCAGCATCGGACCGAGCGCGATCCAGGGCTCGAGGGCATACGGAGCCTCGAGGTTGAGAAGGAAGGTGTCCGGGTCCGCGGTGAAGCCGATGCCGGTCCGGAAGGACCAGCCGGTTTCGCCGGGACTCCGGGCCGGGGTCGGCGTGCTCGCCGCCGGCTCGCGGGTCTCCTCGGGCGGCGGCGCGTTCCAGTCGTCTTCAGAGTCATCGCCCCAGTCCTGGGCCTGCGCGAGCGGCGCGGCGAGCAGGGCCGTGGTGGCGAGGCAGGTCAGGGCGGTCGCGAATCGCCCGGCGCGCTTCGCCGCGGGCTTCGAATCGGCGGAAGCGATCATGGATTTCTCCGGTGCGGGCGGGGTGCGCGCATGATTCCGCAGGCAGGCGGCGCGGCGCAAGCCGGTGGTCGCAGGCGGGCGGGTCCTTCGCCAATCTGCGGGGGCATTCGGGTCCGAGGGGCCGTCGTGGATTCGGGAGCGCGCGAGTGGATCGACCGATGCAGACGCAGGGTTCTCGCTGTCGCTTTTGCGATGGGCCGGTCGTCTTCGGGCTCTCCGGTCGGGACACCGCGCGCGCCGGCGGGCCGAGCTTCGACTACGTCGAGTGCATCGAGTGTGGCGGCCTGCAGCTCGATTCGATTCCCGCGGAGCCCGACCGCCCCCATGCCGGCGACTACTACACGGCGAGCCAGACTTTGCCTCGCGATCGCGGGCGCACCACGCGGCGGTTCCGCGGCGCGCTCACCCGCCTGCGTCTCGGCCTGCGCTCCAACCCGGTGGCTCGCGCGGTCTCGGGCCGCCGCTACGGGCGCTTCGAATGGTTCCGTCGCACCGGCACGGGGCAGGGCGATGCGATCCTCGACGTCGGCTGCGGATCCGGCCGGCTGCTCTTCCGGCTCCACGGCGACGGCTTCCACGACCTCGTCGGCATCGATCCGAATCTGCCGCCCGAGACCGAGGACCGCGCCGCAGGTCGAGCGGGCCTTCGCTTCGAGCGCGCGACCCCGGAGTCCCATTCCGGCCGCTATCGCCTCGTGATGGCCCACCACAGCTTCGAGCACATGCGCGAACCCCGGCGGAGCTTCGCGACGCTCGCTGCGCTCGTCGCCCCGGGCGGTTGGCTCCTGCTGCGCGTTCCGCTCGCCGACTCCTGGGCACGGCTGCATTTCGGCCCCGATTGGGCCCAGCTCGATGCCCCGCGCCATCTCCAGATCCCCACCCGACGGAGTATCGAGCGCCTCGCCGCGGGCGTGGGCTTCGAGCTCGTTCACGTCGAAGACGACTCGGGGGTCTTCCAGATCTGGGGCAGCGAGCGCGCGCTTCCGCGAAGCCCCGTCGTTCGGCTCGCGCGCTGGCTCGCCGCCCGGCGCACGGCGTCGCGACTGCGGCGGGCGGGGCAGGGCGACCAGGCGGCCTTCTATCTGCGCCGACTCACATGAAGCTCGGCCGGGTCCCGATGATCTGCTCCGCTTCGAGGCGGGCGACCTCGGCGTCCGAGAGGCCGAGATCGCCCTGCAGGATCTCGCGGTTGTGCTGGCCGAGGGTCGGCGGCGGCGTGGTGTGGAGATCACGCTCGAAGGCCGAGAAGATCGCGGGGAAGGACGGGTAGCGGGTCTCGCCCGTCACGGGGTGCTTCATCGTCTGGAAGAAGCCGCGCGCCTCGAGCTGGGGATTGGGCCAGAGGCTGTGGTTATTGATCGAGGCTGAGGCGGGGACGCCCGCGGCGAGCAGTGCGTCGACGACCTCGTCGCGGGATCGCGTGCGGATCCAGTCGGAGAGCCGCGCCTGTAAGGCGGCGTGGGCCGCATAGCGTCCGGCGTGGTCCGCGAGCGCCCGGTCGCTCTTCCAATCGTCGGCCCCGAGCGCGCGGCAGAGCCCGGCCCATTCGGCCTCCGTCGTCACCGAGACGGCGACCCGCTCGTCTTCGGTCCTCGTCTCGAATATCCCCTGCGGCGCCGCGTGGGGCATGATATTCGCGTTCCGGGTCAGCAATACGCCGTAGGCCGAGTACTCGAGGACCTGCTCCGCCGCGATGTTGAGCGCCGGCTCGACGAGCGCCACCTCGACGACCTGGCCCAGGCCCGTGCGCTCGCGCTCTTCGAGGGCGAGGCCGAGGGCGAAGACGGTGTGGACGCTGCCGAGCGGATCGCAGAGGCCGCGGACGACGAGGGGGAGGTCTTCGTAGCCGGTCAGCCAGGCGAGTCCGCTCACCTGCTCGATCGTCATCGCGAAGCCCAGTCGATCGCGCCACGGCCCGTCGAGGCCGAAGGCCGGCATGCGGATGTTGATGAGGCGCGGGTTCAAGGTCTTCAACGTGTCGGAGTCGAGCCCGAAGCCCGGCATCACGCGGGCCGAGAAATTCTCGATCACGACGTCGGCCTCGGCGATCAGGCGCTTCGCGAGCGCGACGCCGTCGGGATGGTCGAGTCGCAGGGTCAAGTCGCGCTTGCCGGGATTTGCGCCGTGGAAGACATGGGCCCATTCCCAGAGCGGCGTGCGCTTGCGCGCGGCGCCGGCGAAGCGCATGCCGTCGGGGCGCTGCACCGACTCGACCTTCACGACGTCGGCGCCGAGGTCGGAGAGGATCGACGTCGTGTAGGGGCCGGCCCAGAACGCGGTCAGATCGATGACGCGGAGCCCGGCGAAGGGAAGATCCGGCTGGGCCATCGCCGGCCGACTCGCCGGAACGGCCCGGGCCTTCGAGCCCGTGATCTCGGCGAGGATCGCGGCGCGGTCCGCGTCGAGGTGCTTCGTCGGGCCGATCGGCGCGGGTTGCAGGGTCTCGAGGCGCCAGGGCGGGCGCGGCTGCAGGAATCCGCCCGTGGCGCGGCCGTAGACGCCGCGCGCCACGAAATGATCGAACTTCGGCAGCTCCTTCCCGTTCCCGATGGGCGCGACCGGGATCCGCACCAGCTCGCACAGCTCGACGATCTCGGCCGTCGTCTTCTGCGTCGTGAAGCCGTGGATGAACTCCTGCATGAAGTCGATCTGCTCCATGCGCTCGCGGGCCTCGAGGTAGCGCGGGTCCTGCGCGATCTCCTGTCGGCCTAACATGGCGCAGAAGTCGGACCACTGCTGGCCCGTCTGCGTGCAGATGCCGATATGGCCGTCCTGCGTCGGCTCGATCGACGGAATCTCGATCGCGCGCGGCAGCAGACCGCCGAGGAATTGGCTGCCGATGTCCCCGAAGATCGAGAGACATTGCAGGGCCGCCTCGAAGCTCGAGAGGTCGACGATCTGTCCCACACCGTCCCGCCGCGCCGAGCGCCAGGCCGCCAGGGCACAGACCGAAGCGAAGCTCCCTGCGACCCAGTCGCAGACGCGCCCGCCCGCCGCGACGGGCTCCTTCCAGGGAAAGCCGCGGTACTCGAGGGAGCCTGTCGCGGCCTGGAGCGTGAAGTCGTTGGCGGGTCGCCTCGCCCAGGGGCCCACCTGACCCCAGGGCGAGATGCGCACGATCGCGAGCCTCGGATTTCTCTCGAGCCATTCCTCCGGATCGAGACCTCGCGCTTCGAGGGCCCCCGGCCCGAAGCTCTCGATCACGACGTCGGCGCGCAGGGCGAGCGCCTCGATCTGGGCACGCTCCGTCGGATCGCCCGGATCGAGGGCGATCGAGCGCTTGCCGGCATTCAGGTACTGGAAGAGCGGGCTCGCGTCGCCGGTCGCGAGCTTCTGGAACGAGGCCGTCCAGCGCCGCATCGGGTCGCCCGCCGGCGGCTCGACCTTCGTCACCTCGGCGCCCGCATCGACGAAGAGCTTGCTCGCATAGGGACCCGCGATCTGGCTCGCGAGCTCGAGGATGCGGAGACCCTGGAAAGGTCGCTTCGGGGCGGGCGCCATGGGCTATCGGATCCTCCCGCCCGACTCTAACATCGAACGCCCCGCCCGTGAGCGGTCGGTAAGGAGGCGTGTGTGCTGACGGAATTCCAGGGCAGGGTCGCGGTCGTGACCGGCGCGGCGAGCGGGATCGGCAAGGCCCTGTGCGAGCGATTCGCGCGGGAGGGCATGCGGGTCGTGATGGCGGACGTCGAGCACGAACGGCTCAAGCACGCCGCCGCCGAGATCGAAGCGCTCGGGGCCGAAGTGCTCGCCGTGCGCGTCGACGTCTCGCACGCCGACGAGCTCTCGCATCTGCGCGACGCGACGCTCGAGCGCTTCGGCGCTGTCCACGTGCTCTGCAACAACGCGGGCGTCTTCGCCGGCGGCCTGTCGTGGGACGCGGTCGAGACGGACTGGGAATGGGTGATGGGCGTCAACGTCTACGGGATCCTGCACGGCATCCGCGCCTTCGTCCCCTTCATGCTCGAGCAGGGCGAGCCCGGCCACGTCGTCAACACCTGCTCGATGGCGGGACTCATCAACATGCCGCTCTCGGGCGCGTACAGCGTCAGCAAGCACGCCGCGCTCTCGCTGACCGAGACCCTCTACCACGAGCTGCGCATCAAGCAGTCGCCGGTCGGCGTCTCGGCCCTCTGTCCCGAGCTGATCCGCACGCGGATCGGCCACTCCGAACGCAATCGCCCCGCACACCTGAAGCGCCCGGAAGGCTCCGGAACCCCCGAGCAGACCCTCGTCGAGCAGGCGATCCGCTCGAGCACCGAAGGCGGGATCGATCCGTCCGTGATGGCCGATCGCGTCTACCACGGGATTCGCGAGGACCGCTTCTACCTCCTCGCCGAGGAGGGGACGAGCTGGGACCGGGCCTGCCTGACGCGGCTCGACGACATCCGGCTCCGGCGCAACCCGACGCTCGGTGCCGTCTCGGGCGGCAACTAACAGGGTGGAGCGGGGGCTCTTCTATCAACTCGGGCCGCTCACGCCTGCGCACTTCGAGGAGCTCGCGAAGGAGGTCGCGCTCGCGGAGGCGCTGGGCCTCGATCGGGTCTGGTGTCTGCCATTGATGGGCGAGGGCGGCGGTTGGCAGGGGAGTGCGCCGGAGGTCTGGCTCGCGGGGCTCACCGGTGTGACGAAGTCGATCCGCCTCGGCTGGGGCATTCCCGGGCTCTGGCCGCCGCGGGAGGCGCCGGTCCGGCAGGCCGAACAGGCCGCGACCCTCGACGGCGCCAGCAACGGGCGCCTCGATCTGGCCCTGCTGTCGGAGCTCGGCGTGCCGGAGCTCGGGGAGGAGCTCGACGCGGGCGTGGGCGGCGCGACCGCAGGGGCCTGCGACGAGGGTGTGCGGATGTGCGTCGAGATGTGGTCGCCGGCGACCTTCTCGTGGACCTCGGCGCGGTTCTCCGTGCCGCCGATCGACGTCGTGCCGAAGCCCGTGCAGCGACCGCATCCGCCCCTCTGGCTCGTCGGCTGGTCGGCCGCCCATGCCGGCGAGGCCGGCCGCGCGGGGATGGGATTTCTCGACGTATCGGGAGGCGGGTACGAGGTCTGGGAGGCGCACCGCGAGTGTTATGTCAGCGCGCGCCGCGGGGCCCGGGCCGAAGATCTCGTCTGCACCTCCGCCTTCGCGGTGGCCGTGGAGCTGCCGGACGACCGAGCTTCGGACGCGCGGGGCGAGCGCGCGGCGCGCGACTGGCTCGAGGATCTCGAGGCGGTCGGAATCGATCAGGTGGTCTTTCGCGCGGGGCCCGAGACTGCGGGCCATGAAGAGACATGTCGGCGAATCCGATGGTTCGCCGGGAACTAACGAGGAGACAAGAGCTCATGAAGCGACTCGAAGGCAAGGTGGCATTGATCACGGGAGGGGTTTCGGGGCTGGGAGCGGCGACGGCGCTGCGCTTCGCCGAGGAAGGGGCGAAGGTCGCGAGCTTCGACGTCGGGACGAACGAAGAACCCGACTGGAAGGCGGCCTGCGAGCTCGGCGTCGGGACGCGCACGTTCCAGGGGGACGTGCGGGATTTCAAGGCGTTGGCGGCCTGCGTGCAGGAGGTCGAGGCCGCCTTCGGGCCGATCGACATCCTGATGAACTCGGCGGGGATCGCGGGGGGCGGCGCCGTGCACATGGTCGACGAGGCGTCCTGGGACCTGACGGTCGACGTCAATCTCAAGGGGACTTTCCTCGCCTGCAAGGCCGTCTTGCCGAGCATGATCGCCCGGCGCACGGGCAGCATCCTCAACGTCGCCAGCATCGAGGGCCTGCAGGGCTGCGAGGGCGGGAGCTCGTACAACGCCTCGAAGGGTGGCGTCGTGCTGCTGACGAAGAACATGGCCCTCGATTACGGCGGACGCGGGATCCGCGTGAACGTGATCTGTCCCGGGTTCATCGATACACCGCTGTTCCGCGGCGTGATCGGCAGCGGCGCGATGAAGGACGTCGGCGCCCGAATCGCCTATCAGCACCAGATGAACCGCTTTGGCCTCCCGCGCGAGATCGCCAACGCGGCGCTCTTCCTCGCTTCCGACGAAGCCTCGTTCGTCTCCGGCCAATCCCTCGCCGTCGACGGCGGCTTCACCGCCGGCGTCCGCTTCGGCGTCGCCAAGATGATGGGCCTCGAGGACTAGAACGCGATCGCGACCTGGGCGACGAGGTCCTGCTCGAGGGTGTGGTCGGCGACGTAGGCCTGGTAGCGGAGATCGAAGCGGAGTCGGTTCGCCTCCACAGGGACGAAGCGGAAGCCCACGCCGATCTCCGCGCCGCCCTCGTCCTCTTCGCCCTGGACCGTGAAGCCGGCGACGGTGTCGGGGCTGCCCTGTAGCCGCGCGTCGATGTCGCGTTCGTGGCCCTCGACGAATTGTCGCCAGGCGACGTCGAAGCTGGGCCGCCAGATGCCGGTCATCCACTCGAACCAGGGGCCGAGATAGGCCTTGTGCTCGTAGACGGAGGAGAGCCGCACGCCCGCTCGCACGGAGCCGACCTCGTCGTCCCGGTCGTCGACGTCGAGACCGAAGCCGCCGGCGTCGTCCTCGTCGATTCCGTCCTGGCTCATCCAGGCCCAGTCGAAGCCGACCAGCGGCTCGACGCCGATCGGGCCGGCGGAAACGCGGTAGCCGACCTCGGTCGCGAGCAGCGTGCGGTCGCTCTCGTGGTCGTCGACGCCGCGCGTATTCACGAGGGAATCCGCCGAGTCGAAGCGGATCTGGCGGCGGTCCTGGTGGAAGCCGTGGCCCCAGCTGACGACGCCCTGCACGCGCAGGGGGCCGGGGCTCCAGGCGACGGCGCCGGTCAGCTCGGCCAGCGTGAGCGTGCTCTCGCCGGCGCGGGCGACGTCGATGCCGCCGCGCTGGCTCGAGAAGGCGAGGGTCAGGTCGAGACCCGCGAGGGGCTGGAAGTCGACGCCGGCGATCAGGCCACCGAGCTGCGCGTCGTAGCGGTTGTGGCCGTTGAACTCGTCGCGCTTGCGGAACGAGCCGACCGTCGCGGCCCAGGGCGCGACGCGGCGGGCGTGACAGGGCAGCACGCGGTGGTTCGGATTCCAGGGATCGACCTCGCCCGCCTGGCACTCGCGCGGCCGGTCGAAGAGCAGGGCTGCGATCCGGCGGCCCGCTTCGACGGAGACCGTCGTCTGCGCGTCGTAGGCCTCGGGGCTGAGCGCATCGTAGACGGCGGCCAGATTGTCGATGTCGTCGAGGCCGTCGACGACGTCCTGCAGGTCGTCGGTCGAGCCGCCGGCCGCCTGGAGATCGGTGAGATTCTGGGCGACCGCGCGCTGGTTTGCGTTCTGGGCGACGCCGACGAGGCCGACCTCCTGGAATAACGCGAAGACGCCCGTCGCGTCGTAGCCTGCCGAGAAGAGGCGGGTTCCGGAGGCGTCGGGAAATTCGATGTCGTCGAACTCGCCGTCGCGGCCGCCGACTGCGACCAGGACGTAGTAGGGGGTCGCGCTCGGCGTGAGATTGTCGCCCTGCTCGATCTCGAGCTTGCCATCGAGGGTCGACGAGCCCTGGACCGTGAGCGGGGGCGTCGTGCTGTCGAGGGTGACGCGGATCGTGCCGCCGTCGCTGACGTCGAGGTCGCCGCCCAGCGTGAGCGGGGTCGGGATTTCGAGGGTGGCGAAGTCTTCGATCTCGAGGACGCCCGTGAAGTCGTCGCCGTTCGTGAGGATCCAGGGCGTCGCGGGGTTCGCGGCGCTGGCGCCGTGGAAGAGCCGGACGGTCTCGAATTCCTCGAGCGCGCCGAGGTCGAAGGTGTCGGCGTTGGCCCGGACGCCCGTCAGGATGAGCTCGTCCTCGCCGTTGCCGCCCGACAGCACGCCCGAGTAGGTCGCGCCCGCACCGTGCAGGAAGCGGTCGTCGCCGCCGCGCAGCTCGACGTTCCCGCGGATCTGTCCCGCATTCAGGATCAGCTCGTCGCCGTCGGTGCCACGGATCGCGATGGCGCGGTCCAGCGTTCCCTGATTGGCGAGGCTCGCCTGGATCCGCCCGCTCGTGCTGTTCAGGATGCGATTCTCCCGGTCCAAGACGAAGTTCCGGATCTCGACGAGGGGGCCGGAGTCGGCGTCTCCCGTGATCGATCCGCTGACGGTCAGGCTCGCGGCGGCGCCGATGCCGGTCGGCGATTCGAGATCG
Source organism: Deltaproteobacteria bacterium (assembly GCA_031390075.1). Taxonomy (GTDB): domain Bacteria; phylum Myxococcota_A; class UBA9160; order UBA9160; family UBA4427; genus UBA4427. The sequence continues at coordinate 16,195 of JANMTD010000127.1, forward strand.
AAGCGGTCGAACAGGTCGTTGCCGCCGACGGAGATGCCGACGGCGTCGGTTCCGCTCACGGCGATCGTGCCGGAATGGCTGACCAGGCTGTTGTGGTTGCCCGCGCCGTTGGATTCGTCGCCTGCGAAAATGCCCGTCGAGCCCGCGCCGACGACGAAGATGTCGGACTGGTTTCGGATGCCGGCGGCCGATGGAACGAGGCGGTTGGGGGTGGACGGGTCGTCGTCGTGATCCCGCACGGTCCCGTCGAGCCAGCCGTCGCCGAGCTTCATGCCGAAGCTGTTGGCACCGTTGACGACCAGGTCGCCGCTATTCGTGATGTTGGCGGCCTTGGTCCGATCGGTGCGATTGCCCGCCGAGAGGCCACGGCCGTCGTCGCCGAGGATCTCGATCGTGCCCGAATTCGCGACGCCGGAGTTCTCGCCGGTTTCGAGGCCGTAGCCGCGGTCGCCGTTGATCCGGATGGTGCCGCTGTTCACCGCGCCGTTCGGGAGGACCCCCGTCGTGTTCTCGTCGATCGAAATCGCGCGCGCGTCGTTCGCGTCGAGCACGATCGTGCCCTTGTTCTCGACGAAGTTGTCGTCGTCGCCGCGGATGCCGAAGCCGTTCGCCTCGGTGACCGTGACGGTCGCCTCGTCGCCGATCTCGACACTGCTGTTGTCCTCGACCAGGATTGCGCTGTCGAGGCCGGCATCGCTGTCGTCGAGCTCCGCCTCATCCAGGGTCGTGATCGTCAGGTTGTCCGCACCGCTGCCATCGAAGCCCGTCGAGTCGGTTCCGATGCACACGACGCTGCCGTCGTCGCTCGGCGGATCCGGAAGACAGGCCGCCCGCGCGGCAGCCGGAAGCAGGCTCTGCGCCAGCAGCATGAACGCGAGCAGCACGAACGCCAGCGGTGCGAGGCTTGGCCGCCCGCGCCGCGCGCCGCGCGCACGCCGCACAGGGGATTCGCGTCGAGACGCGGTGGGGGGTTGAACGGGTCCGAGGGTTCCCGCGTCCGGACGTCGAATCGGTTGTGTCATGAGCCTTCCAAGGTGGATCGACAAGGGCAAAGCCCTAGTGTAACTCTAGTCGCCGCGGCAAGACCCCCGGTGACGAAGGTCTTTGACCGAACGCGGGTCATCGGCAGCGGGTGGGCAACGCCTATTAGATCAAGATGAGAGATCAAGGAGAGACTCCCCCATGGCACTCGATCCGAAGAGCGTAGGCGCTAAGGGCAAGCCCGCGAGACGGTCCTGGACCTCGAAGGACTCGCTGCTCTACGCCGTCGGCGTCGGGGCCGGGACGCAGGAGCTCCAGTTCACGACCGAGAACACGAAGGACACGCCGCAGCGTGTGCTGCCGACGATGGCGGTGATCCTCGGCGGCGGCGGCGCCCCCTACGAAAAGCTCGGAAGCTTCAATCCCGCCCTCATGGTCCACGGGACCGAGGGCATCGAGCTCTACGGCGAGATCCCGGCCGAGGGCGAGATCGAGAGTGTCGGCGAGATCACGGGCATCTGGGACAAGGGCAAGGCGGCGGTCGCGGAGATGGAGTCGATCTCGACGCTCGTCTCGACGGGCAAGCCGCTCTTCAAGGTCAAGATGTCGATGTTCTGCCGCGGCGCCGGCGATTTCGGGGGGGAGCGCGGTCCGTCGCCGACCTTCGTGCTGCCGACCCGCAAGGCCGACCACGAGCTGACCTACGCGACGCGCGAGGACCAGGCGTTGACCTATCGCCTGTCCGGCGATCGCAATCCGCTCCACTCGGATCCCGCCTTCGCGAAGATGGGCGGCTTCGATCGCCCGATCCTCCATGGCCTCTGCACCTACGGCTTCACCGGCCGCGCGCTGCTGCACGCGCTCTGCGGCTCGGATCCGAGCCGCTTCAAGGCAATGGACGGCCGCTTCTCGAAGCCCGTCCTGCCCGGCGACACGCTCACGATCTCGATCTGGGTCGACGGCCAGCAGGCGCTCTTCGTGACGAAGAACCAGAACGGCGACATCGTCCTCGATCAAGGCGAGTTCCGATTCGCGTGACGACTGCGTGACGCGCGGGACCCGCCGCTAGGCTGGGGTTGACTCGACCCAGACCGGCAAGGACAATCCGCGACGAGTCGGTGGGAGCCCTTGATCATCGCCCCCGTCCAGACGATGGGCGGGTGGATCTGCGGCGAGTAGACCTGCGGGTCGATCGGTCGATGATGCGAGGCGAGAAGGAGCGGCGATTGCGTCGACTTCGGCGAATGGTGGCGAAAAGGCGGTCCAAACGGTCCGGCTCCGAATCGGAGCGCGGGTCGGATCGCGCGCGACCGTGCCAGGCGAGGCCGCCCGTCCAGCCAAGGCAAGCGAAAACCGCCGACCGCTTCGAGATCGAACATTGAAACCCCTGCGCGCCTGCGCGGGGGTTTCGTCGTTCTGGGGGGAGTGAGCCCTCAGCCCAAGAAGAGCCGAGCGGCAGTGGAGCGAAACGAAGAGGAAGGCGGGCGATGCGCAGCAAGATTTCTCTTGATCTCGAGAGCCGATGGTCGACGCTGGGGGGCGCCGAGGTGCTCGACATGATGAGCAGCATCGGGGCCCTCGTGCGCGCCGGGCAGACGGTGCACATCGGGACCGACGCCCAGAAATCCGCCACGCGGATGGAGTTCGTCACCGTCGCCTGCGTGCTGAATCCCGGCAAGGGCGGCCGCGTCTTCTACACCCGCCGCTTCGACCGCAAGGAGATCACGCTCTTCGAGAAGCTCTCGACCGAGACCTGGCTCTCCCTCGACCTCGCGATCCGCATGCACGAAGCGTTCGCGCTCTCGACCTCGCAGCAGCAGATCTGGGTCCACGTCGACGCCAACCCCGACGAGCGCTTCGACTCGAGCGACTATGTGAAGCAGCTCGCCGGCATGGTCGCGGGCTCGGGCTTCCCCGTGCTCGTAAAGCCGAACGCCTGGTGCGCCTCCCACGTCGCCGACTACGCGGTCAAGGGCAAGCACTTCCGCGCCCGCATGCACGCGGCTTAGCGGGGCGCGGACTCCTGGGACGGACGCCGTGCCAGGTGCCCCGGCCGTGGGTCGCGTCGTGCTCGCATGTCGGACCGGACGCGTCATTCCTGCTCGGCAGGGGACGGTTGCCTAGCAGCGCGCCGGTCACTCGGATCTCGCACGACGCGACCCACGGCCGGGGCACTCGGGCAGGGGTGGTTCTCGAATTGCACGTCCTGCACGAAATGGGGTTCGATTGCCGAGATTCGACGATGGGATGAATCGAATGCGCTCGTTGTGACTCGGAATACCCCCTCGAAATAAGCTCGGGATGGGGCGAATCGACTAGCGAAATCAGCCGAGTCACCTGGCACAAAGCCCGTCCGATCCGACGCGCCCTCAAGCCTTGCGAAGCTCGCCGCCCGCGTCGGCCACGAGCTTTTCGAAGCGCTGCAGGAATTTCTGCTCGTCCTGATCGGTGAGTGTGCGCGCGTCCGATTGGAGCAGGACGTGGAAGGCGAGGGATTTGCGGCCCTCGCCGATCGATTTCCCGCGGTAGAGATCGAAGAGCTCGACGTCGGCGACCTGGCCTTTGCCCGCGGCCTCGACCAGCGCAATCAGGTCGCCCGCCCGCGTCGTTTCGGGGACGGCGATCG
>JANMTD010000141.1:0-9365 GCA_031390075.1 Deltaproteobacteria bacterium
ACCGCGCGGTCGACGGTGCGCCGGCGAACGGCTTCCTCTACCGCATCCGCGAGCTGCTCGAGGCGGGCGACTTTTCTCTGTGAATCGGAGCGCGCTGTAGTCGGCGGGGCGAGGGCGGTCCGTCCGCGCGAATCGGACAGGAGACACGATGGGCGAAGCGCTGACCGCCGAGTGGCTCGGACTCGTGCCGTACGGCGAGGCGCTCGCGGTCCAGGAAGCCGCCGTGCGCGATCGCGTCGCCGGCCTCACCGGCGACCGCCTGCTGCTGCTCGAACATCCGCCCGTCATCACCCTCGGCCGCAGCAGCCAACCCGGCAATCTGCTCTTCGACGCGGGCCGACTGCGCGCCCTCGGCATCGAGTGTTTCGAGGTCGGCCGCGGCGGCGACGTCACCTATCACGCGCCCGGCCAGCTCGTCGGCTATCCGATCGTCGATCTCTCCGGTCCCGGTCGCCGCGACGTCCACGCCTTCCTCCGGAGCCTCGAGGCGGGGCTGGTCGACGCCCTCGAGGAGTGGGCGATCCCGGCCTGCCGCATCGAGGGTCGGACGGGCGTCTTCATCGACCGCGCCCGCAGTCGCAGGCCGGGGGGCCGCGAGCGCAAGATCGCCTCGATCGGGATCGGGCTCCGGCGCTGGGTCACCTGGCACGGATTCGCGCTGAACGTCGACCTCGATCTCGCGGGCTTCGATGCGATCGTGCCCTGCGGCCTGTCCGACGTGGTCATGACCTCGGTCGCCCGCGAGCTCGCGATCGAGCGGGGGAGTGCGAGCCCAGCGGACGCGAATTCGAGCGCCGGCGATGCGAGCGAGGCGGAGCTCGCCGTGCGCGTGCGCGATTCCGTGGCACGGACGGTTCGCAAGCGACTCGTCGGCTGATATTCTGCAGCGCATGCCGGCCCAGATCGTCGTCGTGAAGCGCCCTCGCGGCGGGCTCTTCGCTCTCGTGCGCAGCGTGCCGGCCTGGCTGCGCGCGGCCTTTCTCAGCGACGCGCTCGCCCCGTCGCCGCGGTCGGCTGCGTCGCGAACGCGGCCTCGCGGAGTCGACGCGACCCCGGCACCCGAATCCGAAGCCTCCGCTCCGGCAGCCGAGCCGCCCGACCGGGACGCGACGCTTCGAGCCGGCCTGCTCGAACGCGGCGGGACGCTCGATCGATCGCGCGAGGGGATGGACCGCATCGAAGTCGCAGCGGACGAAGCGACGCCACTCCTGCGATGGCTGCGGGAGGATGCGAGCCTCGGATTCGATCGGCTCCTCGACCTCACGGTGATCGACCGGCTCGATCGCGGCAGGTCTCTCGAGGTCGTGTACTTCCTCGCGGCGAGCGCGAGCGGCGAGCGGCTGCGCGTACATGCGCTGCTCGCGTCGGACGCGTCCGAGATCGCGACGGCGACGCTCCTCTGGCCCGCCGCCGGTTGGCTCGAGCGCGAGGCCCACGACCTTTTCGGTGTGCGATTCCGGGGCCATCCGGGCCTGCAGCGGATCCTTCTCCCCGCCGACTTCGAAGGGGCACCGCTCCGCAAGGACTTCGTCCATCAAAAGCCGGATTCAGCGGGCGCGCCGGCGCCACCGGAAGGCGGGACCGTTTGAGCGCCGCACCGGAGAGCTCCGCCTCGAGGACGCTCTCGGAGCGCCTCGGATTCCCCGAGGCCGTCGTCGAGCTCGGGCATACGCATCCGAGTGTCCGACGTGCGATGGCGGGCGCCGGGGGCACGCTCTCCTTTCTCGTGACCCTCGACGACGATCGGATCGAGGCGCTCGAAGTCGAGATCGGCCTCGGCCACCGCGGCTTCGAGAAAGAAGTCGAGTCCCGCCCCTGGCACGAAGCGCTCCCCTACGTCGCGCGCCTCGGCTACGCGAGCGGCCCGATCGCGCAGGTCGGCTACTGCCTCGCCCTCGAGCGATTGGCGGGCCAGGGCGTCCCCGAGCGTGCGACCTGGCTGCGCACTCTCGTCTGCGAGCTCGCCCGCATCACCGACCATCTGGCCCGCATCGCGGCGCTCTCGACCGCGATCGGTGCAAGTGCCGCCGAGCGCGTGGCGCAGCACGGCGAGGTCGTCGCCATGCAGCTCCTGGTCGCGGCGGTCGGCGGGAGCCCGCTCGGGTCGTGGGCCCAGCCGGGGGGAGTCGCTTGCGATCTGCCGGCCGACTTCGGCGAGGTCTGGGTGCGATCGCGCAGCGAGCTCGAGGCGGCGCTCGAACGCATCGCCGTGCTGCTGCTGGACCATCCCACGGCGGCGGAGCGACTGGTCGACGTGGCCCCGCTCGGCGCCGATGCGTGTCTCGCATTCGGCGTGACGGGGCCGTGCCTGCGCGCGGCGGGCGTCGCCTTCGATCTGCGGCGCGACGCCCCGTATCTCGCGTACGGCGAGCTCGATTTCGACGTCCCGGTCGGCGAGCGGGGCGACGACTACGATCGTCTCGCAGTAGTCGTCGAGGAGGTCCGGCAGAGCCTGCGGATGGGCGAGCAATGCCTTCATCGACTCGCGGCGCTCGAGCGGAGCCCCGGATGCCTCGGCTCGATGGCACCGGGGAGACTTGTCGTCCCGGCCGGCGAGGTCACGGCTTCGATCGAGACGTCGACGGGCGAGCTCGGGTTCTTCCTGGCGAGCGATGGAAGCGATCTTCCGCGGCGCATCCGCTGTCGCGCGCCGAGCTTCTTCCACGCCCAGGCGCTGCCGGCGGCGCTCGTCCATGCCCATCTCGACGATCTGTTGCCGACGGCCGCGTTATTCCACCTCGTCTCCGGCGAATGCGACCGGTGAGCGAGCGGTCGGCGCCGTCCGTCTCGTCGCCGTCTGCGCCGCCGCAACCGGGCCCGCCGCCGCTTCGCCCTTTCGGCCTCGTGCTCCACCACGACGGCCGCTTCAGCCACGAGGGCGAGCCCATCCTCCACCGCAAGCTCCGCGAGCATTTCGAGCGGTCGGTCGAGTACCTCGCGGACGAGCAGAAGTTCATCGTGCGCCTGGGCCATTTTCGCGGTCAGATCGAGGTCGAGGAGGCGGGCTTCTTCGTGCGCACGGTCGAGCTCGAGTCCGGCGAGATCGCGCTGTCGGACGGCTCACGCGAGCGGCTCGACCTCGCGAGTCTCACGCTCTCACCGATCGACGGCGCGATCCTGTGTCGCGTGAAGCGGGCGCTCGTGGCGGAGGGCCTCGTCGCGCGCTTCTCGAGCGCTGCGCAGGCGGAGCTGCTGCTGGCGGTCGAGGAGCGGGGCGGCCGGAGCGTATTGCGGCTCAGCGGGGCCGAGGTCGGATTTCCGGATCTGTGAGCCGTCGCGCCCCTGGCTCCCGGGGCGGAGCAGGCTGGCGAGGCGGGTAGGGCGGAGACGTTCGATTGACTCGGCCCGGACGCGTCTGGTAAACCCTCGTCTTCCGAGGATTCTTCTCGAGGACTCTCGGGCCACCCTCCCGGGTGGCAGGGGCGGTTCGCAGCGCGAACCCCACCGAGGCGGCGTGGCCAAGTGGTAAGGCATGAGCCTGCAAAGCTCTGACCCCCGGTTCGAATCCGGGCGCCGCCTCCATTCTCGCTGTTCGCGGAGTCAACGCGGACGCAGCACCACCACCGGAATGTCGCGACCAGCCTTGGCTTGATACGTGTCATAGCCGGGCCATTGCTGCGCCATCATCGGCCAGAGCCGCGTCTTGTCGGCCGCCGTCCCGGTGCGCGCGGTCACGGGAATCACGCGATCCCAGACCTGGATCGAGACCTCGGGCTGCGCGAGCAGGTTGACGTACCAACCCGGATGCTCGGGCGCTCCACCCTTCGATGCGATGATCACGTAGTCGTCGCCATCGCGTCCGTAGATCAGCGGGAACTTCCGTGTCTGACCAGACTTGCGGCCGATCGTGTGCAGGATCAGGCAGCTGGTGTCGTTCCAATCGTGGCCGACCTTGCCGCCGGTCGCTTCGTATTGTCGAACGTGATCGTCGCCGAAGAGGCTGAAATCAGGCATGGCTTCAGGCTGGCACGCGCACGCCGGCATCGCAACCCGAGCGAGGATGGCCCAGGTGGGATGGGTTGCGTTCGTTCAGGAATCCCTGCGGTCGTCGCGGGCAGACGCTCAGTGGAGCGCGGAGTGCGGCGCGACTGCCTTGCGTGACGCTCGGAGGTGGACCGCGTACTCCCGGAGCAGCATCTGGGTCACGCGGGTGGCGAGCTTCGGATAGGAGTGATCGAAGTCCCAGGCGAGCTCGCCCGTCATGTGCGCCTTCGCGATCAGGGAGCGGGCGATGTGATGTGTGAAGGCGACGATCTCCCGCCAGATGCGGTGCTCTTCCTTTTCGGCGAGCTCGCGCAGCCATTCTCGGAGCACCATGCGGGCCTGCGGGTCGATCGAGTCCAGGATCGAGCGACTCAACCATTCGGTCTCGTCGATCGGATCGAGATGCGGCTCGTGTCGCTTCAGCTCGCGAGCGACTTCGTGGCAGACCTCGCGGGTCACGAAGGTCTCGCTCGCGGGCAGGCCGAAACGGCCATCGAAGCGGCGAAGGCTCGTCGTGGCGACCTTCAGCGCGTGCTTCCAGGCGAGGATCTCGGCGTGGTGGTGGACCTCGACCTCGCAGCGATCGATCAGGTCGTGGGTCGGGGCGAGAATCGAATCCGGATGAAGATCGAGCCAGCTTTCGAGATCGAGGCGATTCATGGCAGTTCCTCGCTTTCGTGTGCCGGCGCGCAGCACTCACTGCATAGGACGAGCATCGGATCGGGGACCGCAGAGCAAGGCCCCGAATGGTAGGGCGCCAGCGATTGTGTTCTCGACACCGTAGCACGTCACCCCGATCGGCCAGCGTCAGCCCGTCGAGGGCTCTGTTCGACCTTTCTTCCAGCCGGATCGAAGATCGAAAACCGCGCCACGCCCATCCGCTGCAGGAAGTGCTGCACCGACACGCCCAGCACCCCGATCCCGTACTTCAGCGATCGACTGAAATCGATCGACGAGGCCTCCTCGAAATACGCCGCCGGGCAGCTGATCTCGCCGATCCGAAATCCCTGGAACAGGATCTGGGCGAGCATCTGATTGTCGAAGACGAAATCGTCGGAGTTCTCGAGCAGGGGGAGCGCTTCCAGGACCTCGCGTTTGAAGGCGCGGTAGCCGGTGTGATATTCGGAGAGCTTGGCACCGGCGAGCAGGTTCTGGATCGCCGTGAGAATGCGATTCGCGAAGTACTTGTAGCGGGGCATGCCGCCGGCCAGCGCGCTGCCACCGAGGATGCGCGAGCCCAGCACGACGTCGAAGGGGCCGTCGGTGAGCAGGCCGATCATCGAGGGCAGGAGCTTCGGCGTGTACTGATAGTCGGGGTGGAGCATGACGACGATGTCGGCTCCGAGCCGCAGCGCTTCCCGATAACAGGTCTTCTGGTTGCCGCCGTAGCCGCGGTTCTCCCCGTGGACGAGGGTGCGGAGTCCCAGGCGACGGGCCTCGGCGACGGTGTCGTCGGAGCTCGCGTCGTCGGTGACGACGACTTCGTCGACGAGGTCCATGGGGATCTCGCGGACCGTCCGCTCGAGGGTGCGAGCCGCGTTGTAGGCGGGCATCACGACCACCACGCGCTTGCCGTGGAACATCGGGTCTTGGGTCTCCTCGGGGTCGTGCAAAGCGCCGGTCTGGCCGAACGTCTAGACTGCTTTCGCTCGCCGCCTGCCCGGATGGCGAAATGGTAAACGCGGGCGACTTAAAATCGCCTGGCCTCAGGCCGTGCAGGTTCGAGTCCTGCTCCGGGCACCAGGCGAGCCTTGCGCGTTTCGGCGCTTTCGAGAAATCGCTCCCGCACATCGTCGGTCGCCAGCAGGTCCTCGAGCGCATCGCGGTCGAGGAGCGTGGTCCGCTGGTAGCTCTGCTCGGGCCGCTCGATCTCGATGCGGTAGATCTCCTTGGGCTCTTCGAAGACCTGGCGGATGCGCAGCGATTGATCCTCGCCCGGCTCCAGGATCTGCGACCGAAGCGAGTCGACGATCCGGTCGGAGCGGCTCGCGAACGACCCGTGCGGACCGAATCCGTCGAGGTTCGCTCTGCGCGCGCGTCCGAGGAGTTTGAAGGTACCGGGCGGTCTCATGGGAAGGCGAAGCATACAGAGCCGCGTCCGCGCGCTTCAAGCGCGGGCGGGAAATCCGTGCAGGCGCTGGATGCGTCGAGCGCGCCGGCGTGCGTCTTCACGCGCCACCATCAGGCGGGCGATCGGCAGGAGATCCTGCGTCGACGCGCCGTCGAAGCAGATTCCGAAGCGGGCGTCGTCCGGCATCCCCTTGGGCGTCCCGAGCAGCGCCGGATGGAGCGTGACCCGCGACCAGCAGACGTGGCCGAGGCATGTGAACGATCGTCCACCCAGGAGTCGGAGCTCGAGCCGCACGGCGGTGCCCGGATCGATGCCCCGGGCTGCCCGCACGCAGATGCCACCGAGGCCGATATTCGTGCAGACCGCGCCGTCGAGGAGCGGCTTTCCGTCCTCGCCGGTCAGCAGGATGTGAGTGAAGAGCGAGACGCGATCGCCTCCTCGCTTCGAGATCCGGGGTCCGAGATTCGCCTGGGCCATGGGGTCATCCGATGGGTTCGGCTTCCTATCGGCGTCGGAGCCGCAAGCGCTTGAGTGCAATTCGCCTGCGGCTGCCGCCGCATCTCTGCCCGGGCTCTCGGGTTTTCGAGAGCGGGGTCGGAGGGGAGCGGGCTCAAGCCCCCCCCTCAGCAGGACGATGGGGAAGCCGCTCCGGTCAACTTCGAGAGGACCGCCTTTGTCAGCCTCACGCGCAGCGGGCCCTGCCTTCGGATCGAGCCTGTCGGCCGACGCTGCGGGCGAGCTCGGGCTCGGCGAAGATCAGTCGGCGCGGGTGGTCGGCCGGGCAGGGCGGATGATCCTCGTCGAGGCCGAGGGCGGCACCGGTCCCGCCGTGCCCTGGGATCGCGACCTCGTCCTGAGCAGCGACGTGCGCGCCTTTCCGCTGGCGGATCTGCTCCAGCTGGTCCACGCCGCCGGCAAATCCGGATTCCTGCTTTTCCAGTTCAATGGCGACGAGAAGGCGATCTACCTGAGCCGCGGTGAGGTGGTGTTCGCGGAGTCTAACCTCGAGGCCGATCGACTCGGGCGATGTTTGTTGAGGGCTGGAACGCTCAGTCGCGAACAGCTCGAGACCGCCGAGAGCCGGTTCCACGCGATGACGCGTTTCGGCAAGATCCTCGTCGAGCTCGGCTATTTGACGCCGCGGGATCTCTGGGACGGAGTCAAGACCCAGGTCGAGGACATCGTCCGCTCGCTCTTCTCGTACACTGCGGGCTGGATCCATTTCTGGGAGGGCGAGATCGAGCCCGACAACACCGTGCGCCTGTCGCTCCCGACGCATCGCCTGATCAACGAAGGCCTCGCTCGGCGCGACGAGCTTTTGCGCTTCATCGCCCAGCTCGAAGACCCGCGCGCCCGGCTGCGGGCTGCGGGCGAGCCGCGACCTTCGGGCTCCGAGAACGAGCGCGCGGTGCTCGCTGCCCTGCGAGAGGACTCGAGCTTCGGCAGCCTCTGCCACCGTACCGGCCTCGACCCGCGAACCACCGCACGGACGCTGCAGTTCCTGCAGCTGACGGGTCAGGTGCAGATCGATCAAGAGGAGGGTTTCGCGGACGAGTTCGCGACCGCCGACGACGACGTCGTGCGCGAAGCGGTCTCGCTCCACTGCAAGCTGATCTTCGAATTGATCGCACCGCTCGTCGCCGTCGACGGCCCGCTGGCCGTCTCCGAGCGGATCAATCGCATCGTGGCCGAGAGCGTGGCGCGCGGCCGGAAGCTCTTCGCCGGCGTCGAGTTCGATGTCCGCGCCGGACTCGATCCCTCGCAGGTCGAGCACCGGGCGCTCCGCCTGACCGGCGACCGGATCCGCGAAGTCGACGAGGCGCTCGGCGAGATCGTCGCCTACCTCGAGTTCGAGCTCCGCAATCACCCGCGGATCCCGGACGGGACCCCCTACCTCGAAGCTGTCGATCCGCTGCGGGCTATGCTGATCCGCTGACGAGGGCTCGCGCGGACGGGTCGGCGCCGCCTGCGAGCGGCCGCTGCGCCGGCCGGCGGTGCTCCGCAATCCGGATCCGATGAAGAAACCCGCGCCGAAACCTTCGAGATCGCATTCGACCCGGCCACACGGCGCGCCCGTCCGCCCGGCGACGGACTGGCTGGTGGGCCTGCACTCGGTGCACGAGGCCCTGCGCGCAGGCCGGCGCCGGATCGATCGACTGCTCGTCCGGGACGCGGGGCGCCACGCCGAGCAGGAGAGCCTGGTCGAGCTCGCGCGGGCGAGCGGGATCCCGGTCGAGGCGGCCGACGATAAGGCCCTGGATCGGATCGCGGGCCCCGACGTCCGCAGCCAGGGGGTGGCCCTTCAGGTCGGACCGCTCCCGGAGCTCTCGATCGAGACCCTGATCGCGGAGCTCTCGTCCTCGGACGCCGCCTCGGGTCGGCGCCTCGTCGTCCTCGATGGGGTTGAGGATCCCCAGAACGTCGGGGCGATCGCCCGGGTCGCCGAATCGGCGGGCTGCGCCGGCCTGATCCTGACCGATCGCCGGGCGCCGGCTTTGACGCCGGCCGTCAGCCGAGCTTCGGCCGGGGCGATCGAGTGGCTGCCCGTCGCCCGGGTGACGAACCTCGTCCGGGCGCTCGAGCAATTGAAGAAGGAGCGCTACTGGGTCCTGGCGGCCGAGCTCGAGCAGAGTGAGCCACTCTATTCGCTCTCGGATCGGGTCTTGACCGGAGACCTCGTGGTCGTGCTCGGCGCCGAGGGGCGTGGAATCCGGCCGGGGGTTCTCGAGCAGGCGGATCACCGCATCCGGATTCCCATGCGGGGGGAGGTCGCGTCCCTCAATGTGGCGACGGCCGGGGCGGTAATTCTGTACGAGCTGCTTCGACGGGCCGAGGTCGGACAGGGTTAGCCCGGCGGGGATCACGGCCTGACCCGCTGTTCCGGACCGGTTCGGTCGTGGGGAGCGGTTCCAGCCGCTTGCCAGCGGGGACGAAGCCGGCCTATAGTCGGCCCGCGCTTTTGATGGCTGGCGTAGCTCAACTGGTAGAGCATCGGATTTGTAATCCGAAGGTTAAGGGTTCGAGTCCCCTCGCCAGCTCCGGCGCGGTGGATACGGAGCTGACCTTCGGAAGGGCTCATCGCGATCCTCTTGTCATTAAGAGTCGTCACTCAGATCGAAGAAACCAAGCGAATCGCTTCGGGTCGTGGCTTGTAGTTGGTAGTTCGTGACCGGCTCGGCGAACCGGTACGACGACGCCGCGAATCGATCGGCATGGACGGAATCCAGGAGCGACCAGCGCGATCGGCAATACGAGCGAGTTCGAGGAGAGATACCGAAGCGGTTAAACGGGGCAGACTGTAAATCTGCTG
>JANMTD010000164.1:0-11251 GCA_031390075.1 Deltaproteobacteria bacterium
CGCTCGATATGGGGCTGGAGCCGGAATACAGCTGCCCCATGGGGCGTCTCATGCACGGACATATAGTCGAAGACCAGTGAGCCCCGCTGCAGGGAATGGGCGAGTACGTGGACCGTGGCGGCCGCCCAGGGTCGAAGCTCGCCGTCGACCCAGATCAACCGGTCCGCATCCCGAGAGACCGCAGGCGTCGAGGCACTGTTTCCCACGGGCCGGAATGTATCAGAGGAATTTCGAGGAGATGCTGCTCGCGCACGATTTCCTGCCACGCGAGCCCGCCCGACCGCTACTTCCCAAGCTAGAGCACGCTCCCCCACCCGAGGAATCCCGATGAGCACCATCCGCCAAGCCAGTCATGCCCTCGTCGTCGCCGCCCGCCTCTACAAGGAGCTGGCGCTCTCCGCCAGCGACCTCTTCCGCCCCGAGACCTATCGCTCGCGCTGAGAAGAAGTCGGCTCCGCTCCGCCCGTCTCGACGCCATTCAGCTTGTTCCAGGCCGCGAGAGTCTCGTCCCGGCGTCGAACCGCCGACGCGGCGGGCTCCTGGGACTTGACCCAGGTCCGGGCCGCCAGCGCGATCGCGAAGAGCATGGCCGCGATGGCGACCTCGAGAAAATCGCTGGGCGTCAGCGTCAGGATCGTCGGCCGGTAGCTGGTCGTCAGGTAGACCACCTTCAGGACGAAGCCCACGAGCAGCGAAGTCCAGCCCGCGAGCAGCAGCAGATCGATCAGGGGAAGCACGGGCATGGCGGGGCCACCTTTCGCTTCGGCCATCCTAATCGCTGGCGGGTCGCGCGGTCAATCAAAGCGCGGGGAGCTGCACGCGACTTGCCGTTTCCCTCCGCGGAGGAACGTCGCCTGCGATGGCACGACCCGGAGTGGACGCTACATTCCGCGCCCCGACGACCCGAAGGGTCGTCGTTCCCGCCCGAGTTCCCGGGTCCCCGGGCCGACGTAGCTCAGTTGGTAGAGCAGCTCACTCGTAATGAGCAGGTCGACCGTTCAAATCGGTTCGTCGGCTCCATTTTTGCTTCAGGGATCTAACGAGCGCCCGAACCCTCTCGGAGCTCGCGGAAATAACGCACGGTCTCGCGAAGTCCCTGCGCCAGATCGACGCCCGGATCCCAACCGAGGATCTCGCGAGCGCGGCTGATGTCCGGCCGCCGCTGCGTCGGGTCGTCGGACGGCAGCGGTTCGTACACGATCTCGCACTTCGAGCCCGTCTCCGCGAGCACGAGCTGGGCGAGCTCGAGCATCGTGAATTCCTGGGGCCGTCCGAGATTGATCGGACCTGTCACTTCGTCGGGCGTGTCCATCAGCCGGATCAGCCCCTCCACGAGGTCTTCGACGTAGCAGAAGGATCGCGTCTGACGTCCGTCCCCGAAGACCGTGAGCGCTTTGCCTTCGAGGGCCTGGTTGATGAAATTCGACACGACCCGGCCATCGTCGGGTCGCATGTTCGGACCGTAGGTATTGAAGATCCGGGCGACCTTGATCCGGACGCGGTGCTGCCGGTGATAGTCGAAGAAGAGCGTCTCGGCGCACCGCTTCCCCTCGTCGTAACACGCCCGGAGACCGATCGGATTGACGCGTCCCCAGTAGCTCTCCGGTTGGGGATGAATCTCCGGATCGCCGTAGACCTCGCTCGTCGACGCCTGCAGGACCTTCGCGCGACAGCGCTTGGCGAGCCCCAGCACGTTGATCGCACCGTGCACGCTCGTCTTCGTCGTCTGGACCGGGTCGTACTGGTAGTGGACCGGAGACGCAGGGCACGCGAGGTTGTAGATCTCGTCCACCTCGAGGTACATCGGGAACGTCACGTCATGGCGGATCGCCTCGAAGTTCGGATCGGCGAGGAGCTCCGCGATGTTGTCCCGGGTTCCCGTGAAGTAGTTGTCCAGACACAGGACGTTCTCGCCGCGCGCGAGCAGTCGCCGGCAGAGGTGGGAGCCGATGAAGCCCGCGCCACCCGTCACGAGCACCCTCTTCCGCGGCTTGCGCCCCAGACGAACCGAATTCGCACCCATCCGTCACTACCCCTTCCTCATGAGCCCACGAAGCAATTGCCGTCCATTCCGAAGCTACACGCCGGGATCCACGGGTCCCCAGGGCGCTCGCTGCGGAGAAGGAAAGACCAGGAATCGCCGACCCGCGAAATTCACGATGGGCAGGACGAGGGTGGCGATGGCCTTGGCCGCGACGGGGCTGAAGCTCGCCCCGATCATGAAGCGGGTGAGCGCGTGATCGACGCTGCCCACCGCGACGACGACCGCGCCGTACAGGATCCACTCGACGAGATTCGACCAGCGCGCGTTGCGGTGGAAGAGGATCGTGACACACAGCAGGTAATTGACGATCGAGGCGACGCCGAACGCGACGCCCGTCGCCACCCCGAGCGGGGATCCGAGCCCGTAAAGGCCCGCGAAGATCAGCAGGTTCGCGATCGCCGCGACGATGCCGATCGCGCAGTAGACGAGGAATTGCATCGGGATCGGGGCGCTGCGGGCGTTGTAGCGAAGGATGCAGTACACGGCGCGAAAGCCGTCCTTCGCCCCGATCTTCTTCCCCTCGGCGTAGGTCCGCCCGTCGTAGGAGATGCCCATCTCGTAGATGCGCAGGCGTCGGTCCGCCAGCTTCGCGACGATCTCGGGCTCGAAACCGAAGCGGTTCTCCTCGATCTCGATCGACTGGATCACCTCGCGCTTGAAGACCTTGTAACAGGTCTCCATGTCGGTGAGGTTCAGGTCGGTGAACACGTTCGACATCAGGGTCAGGAACTTGTTGCCGACCGAGTGCCAGAAGTAGAGCACGCGGTGGGCTCCGCCCGACAGGAAGCGGCTGCCGAGAACGACGTCTGCCTTTCCCTGCTGGAGGGGGTCGATCAGGCGGACTAGATCGTTCGGGTCGTATTCGAGATCCGCGTCCTGCACCGCGACGAAATCGCCCGTGACCTTGCTGAAGCCCGTTCGCAGGGCGGCCCCTTTGCCCTGGTTGACTTCGTGGGCAAAGACCCGGATCTCGGGATATCGAGCCTCGAGGCCGCGCGCGATCGTCAGGCTTTCATCGGTCGAAGCGTCGTTCACGATGACGATCTCGAGACTCAGGCGCTCGGAAGCGATCGAGCGCACACGAGCCACGCAGGCTTCGAGCGTCTTCGTCTCGTTGTAACAGGGAATGACCACGCTGAGCGTCGCCGTCACGACAGGCTGCCTTTCTGTATCTCGATGACCCGACATCCGAGCCGATCCCAGGCCGACCTCTCGGTCCAGTCCATCACAAACCTGACCCTCGGGCCGACTGTTCGCCCCGCAGGATGCCACGGCGGTTCAGATAACCCTCCAAGGTCTCCGCGACGACGGCGTGACCGGCCTCGGTCAGGTGGTCGTTGTCGAGGAAATAGCGGCGAATCTCGGGCTCGAAGATGCGCTCGACCCGATCGCTCGAGATCCCCCGCTCGCGGAGCACCCGGAGCAGCTCGTCGTCCTGCTCATCGTCTTGGTAGACGAGGGCCGAGAAGATCGGGGTGAAGTCGATGAATTCGATTCCGAGGCGCTGCGCGTGTGCGGCGAGGATCGCCTGCGGCTCGCGCGCTTGCGGATCCAGCAGCTGGAACGTGAAGGGGAAGGCCAGGAGCACGAACGGCCGGCCGAGCTCCCTCGAGATCCGCGCCATCTCGTCGAGGTCCGCATGCACCCAGCGCCAGGTCTCGGCCCATTCCGGATCATCCGCTTTCGCCGTCGAGATCCGGTGCACGGCCTCGAGCTCGGCGCGCACTTCGCGGGATCGCGTCTTTCCGCGTCCTCGAACCTCCTGGACCAGTCGACCGAGGCCCGTCTCGTTCAGGAAATAGCCCTGGATGGGATTCGCCGAGGCGGCGACATGGTGGTAGTCGTCGCTGCGCCCCTCGAATCCGCGGGCGGCAACGGAGGGATCCGTCAGGTCGTTGAGGCAGAATCCGACGACGATGAAATCCGGGTCGAACGCCATCGATTCGCGGAGGACCTCGACCTCCTGATACGTCGCGTAGCCGTGCACGCCCGTATTGATCATCTCGTAGGACGTGAAGGCGCCGGCGCCCTCACGCAGGCGCTTCTCGAGCTGGGCGCTGAAGGTCTGCTCGTAGACCAGCTGGTCGCCCATCGTGACCGAATCGCCCACCATCAAACCCCTGAGCTCGCCGGAGGGCTTCTGTCTGGGAAATTCGGTGTCGTGGTGGCCGTAGCGGTTGATCCGAACCGTGTCCTGCGGTCGGCCGGCACGGGCCAGGGTGCGGACCGCATTCGGACGATGGCGATAGTGGAGGACAGGATCGTGGATCCAGAGCGGCAGGCCGAAATGCACGAGCAGCAACCGATCGAACACGAGCAGCAGACAGATCAGGAGCCCGAGCAGGGAGGAGCCGTCCGCGCCTCCGTCCGTGCGCCGGCCGACACGCATCCCGAGAAAGACGATCACGCTGCCGAGCAACACGCTCGTCCAGGCGTAGCGCGTCAGGACATCGAGCTTGTCGATCGCGTGCTCGCTCCAGATCAGGCGCCCGAACCACGGATTGAGGGGGACGGCCGAAAAGAGGACCGCCAGCCCGATCAGGACGATCAGGAGCGAGCCGACATCCCGCGCCGTGTAGCGGGCCCTGGCTCCATTCGAGGGGGTCGCTCCTTCGTTCGGCTGGATCGAGGTCACGACATCGCTCAAGCCAATCTACTCCAGCTGCGTCCCCGGATTCGGGCGGCGTGCGGAACACGACACAGCCCCGCTCGCCCCATCCCGAGCGGCGCAAGCGTACCGGAATTCGGCATCCAGAGGCGCAAGCGGGAGCGGTTTATGGATCGACGAGGTGGAGATGCCCCAGGCAATCGGCCGCTGAATCTTGGGTTCCGGACAGCGTCCGCCGAAAGGGTCGGGTGTCCTACCGCGCGAGACGGGAGCCGGCCGGCGACCTGCACGAAAGAACGGAACGGATGAAGCTCCTCGCCATCATTCTCAACTACAAGACGGCCGAGATGACGCTCGAGTCGCTCGCCGCGCTGATGCGTGAGCTTTCGCCGTACCCCGACGCCCGCGTCACGATCGTGGACAATGACTCCCAGGACGGATCCCTCGCGCGCCTCGTTCGCGGCGTCGCGGAGTCGCCCTGGGCGGACCGCGTGGAAGTCGTCCCCTCCGACTACAACGGCGGTTTCGCCTATGGCAACAACTTCGCGATTCGACGAGCGCTGGCGGCGGGCCAGCGGCCCGATTACGTCTACCTGCTGAATTCGGATGCGTTTCCCGACCGCGGCTGCGTCCAGGCCCTGGTCGACTTCCTGGACGCGCAGCCGCGTGCCGGCATCGCCGGCAGCTACGTCCATGGGCCCGAGCCCGAGCCCCACAAGACGGCCTTCCGGTTCCCCAGCCTGGCGAGCGAGCTCGAATCGACCCTCGGCCTGGGTGTCGTATCGAAGCTCCTCGATCGCTACATCGTCGCCCTGCCCCTGCCCACGACGACCCAGCAGGTCGATTGGCTGGCCGGCGCGAGCATGCTGATCCGCCGTGCGGTGATCGAGCAGGTCGGCCTGATGGACGAGACCTACTTCCTCTACTTCGAGGAGACCGACTACTGCCTCCAGGCCCGTCGGGCGGGCTTTACGACGCACTACGTCGTCGAGAGCTCGGTGACCCACATCGGCTCGGTCTCGACCGGCTACAAGGACAAGTCGCGGCCGACCCCCACCTATTGGTACGCGTCCCGCCGATACTACTTCCTGAAGAATCACGGCCGCCTGGCACTCTGGATCGCGAATCTTCTCTACGTGTTCGGCGGCGGCCTGTGCCGCATGCGCGCGCGGCTGGTGGGAGGCCGGTCGAAGGATCCGGATCGGCACCTGCGCGACTTCGTGCACTTCAACTTCCGGGTCGGATCGTTTCCGGACGGGCGTCCGACGCCGCGGCGCTAGGCGTAGAACTGCCGCGCCCAGGTGCGCAGCTGCCCGATCGGACCGTCCCCGGGCACGAGCGGCGGTTTCTCGCGGTAGACCTTGTGCTCCCAGATCGGAACGTCGTCGCCAATCGTCGCCGCCACCGATGCGAGCATGGCGCGAGTGGCGGCAGACATCTCCGTGGCCCCCTCCCCTTCCTTCACGAGGTAGAGGATGCGAAGATCGACGCTCTCCTCGTCGATCGGCGTGATGGTGTTGAGCGAAACATTGGGCCGCTCACCCGGCGTGCGCAGCACGATCAGCCCGAGCCCATAGGCCGTCTGCTGCGTCTGCCAGGTGACCTTGCCGTCGGGCCCGCGGCCAATCGAGTCCTGGCGGTAGACGGGACCGTCGGTCCTGACGTGGGCTTCGGGGAGCGTCGGGACCTTGTGGACGTAGAGAAAATGGTTCGTGTCCGGAATGTTCTCGGCGAGCTCCTGGACGTGCATGTGGATCTGCCAGCGGAAGCGCTCGTAGCCGAGCCAGCCAGGACTGCCCCACTCCTCGACGGCGGGCATCTGCCAAGCGGGCGGCTTCCCGTCTTCGCTGAAGAAGGTCAGGATGACGCCGCTCGTCTCGTGGATGGGCCAACACGCGAGCGACAGATCCGGAGTCTCGCCGCGCGTCTGATAGGGAACCTCCTCGAGTCTTCCGTCGGTTCCGAAGCGCCATTGATGGAACGGACACCGGATCCCGTCGCCCTCGACGACGCCGCCGTAACCGAGATGGGCGCCCATGTGCGGGCAGTGCGCGTCGAGCAGGACGGCCTTACCCGACCGAGCACGAAAGAGCACGAGCTCGCGACCGAAATAACGCAGCGGCCGCACTTCCCCCGCGGCGAGCTCGGAGGATTCCGCGATCAAGTACCAGCCCGTCGGATAGGGCGAGAACGGATAGCGATAGCTCGCGCCACGACTCATCTCGGGCCCCGACGGCGCGACACGAGCGCCCCGTCCTCGATCGTCTGGTACTCGACGTGCCCCTCGACATAACGACTCTCGAAGTCCGGTCTCGCCTGCATCCAGGCGAGATAGGGATTGTCGCCGAACATCGGCCCGAGGTTGTCCGCGACGATGACTCCGCCGTCCTCGAGCAGCCCGCGCGCCAGGATCTTCTCCGTGTCCGGCTTGTAGAGGTCCTTCCAATGGTCGAGGAAGACGAGGTCGAAGGGACCCTCGAGCGCATCGAGGCGATCGTTCGCGCTGCCCGTCAGGAACTCGATCCGTTTCTCGACACCGGCGAGGCTCGCCATCGCCCGCGAGACCTCGGACGATTCGGGGCTCACATCGATCGAGATGATCCGCCCTGCATCGGACAGCTGCCGAGCCATCAGGATGGCCGAATAACCGACGAAGCTCCCGAGCTCGAGGACCCGGGCGTTCGGGCCGATCTTGCCGAGCTCCTCGACCAGGAGCAGGCCCTTCTCGGGGCCGACGTTCATGAGGAATCGATCCTCGCGCGCGAAGCGATCGAGCGCCGCGAGAACCGACGCGGAATCCCCGGGCCGGGCGATCCGCCTTGCAAATTCGAGGGCCGCCTCCCGCCGGTCCGGCTCGCGCAGGACGCTCGCGCGCACGTAGCGGAAGGCCTCCTTCAGGGCGAAGGGCAGCGCCTGTAGACGAGCTTGCCAGACCGTTCCCATCTGAATCTCCTTCCAGGCTGCGCCGAGCCGTAGTATCTCACAGCGACCGAGAGATCCAAGGCGCGAATCGACCCGAGACGAAACGAGAGACGAAACGAGAGGTGCCACGATGTCCGATACCGAAACCCGCCTTGCGAGGCTCGAGTCCCGCTTCGCGATCCAGGACCTGATGTACCGCTATGCCGAATGCGTCGATTTCGCCCGCTTCGACGAGCTGGGCGCCCTCTTCGCCCATGGCAGCCTGGGTGCAGAAGGGGCCGACGCCCCGATGCGCGGGGCAGCCCAGATCGGGAAATTCTATGCCGCGACCAACAAGGTCCATTCCGACGGCACGCTGCGCACCCGCCACCTCGCGAGCAACGCGATCGTCGAGATCGATCCGACGGGGCGACGCGCATCGACGCGCTCCTATTTCGTGGTGTTCCAGGCGACGGCCGCCGTGCCGCTCCAGCCGATCGTCGCGGGCCGCTACCACGACCGCTTCCACGTCGTCGACGGAAGCTGGTGCTTCGAGGACCGCATGATCTCCGTCGATCAGATCGGGAACATGACCGACCACCTGAGCTTCGATCTCCGGCGCGATCCGATCCCGAAGGTCGACGGCTGAAGAAGCAACGCGCGACCGACGTATCCCACGCGACGCATCCGGCCCGGGCGGCTCAGGCGGCGATCACGGCCTCGGTCCCCGCGATTCGCACGTGGTGCATCACGCGCGGAAACCGTGCGTCGAAGCCCTGGGCGCGGTGGAGCATCGAGCGATTGTCCCAGATCGCGAGATCGCCCGCGCGCCAGTGATGGCGGTAGACGTTTCCGGGCGCGGTCGCGTGGGCGAGCAGGTGCGCGAGGAGGGGTCGAGCCTCCTCGTTCGACATGCCCTCGATCCCGAACACATGCTCGCTCGTGTAGAGGATGGTCTCGCCGGACTCGGGATGTCGTCGCACGAGGGGATGGGAGACGGGCGGGAGATCGAAGATCGGGTTCCCATCGATCCGGCTGCCGAAGCGGCGGAAGGCGGCGGCGTAGTCGTGGATTCCGACCAGGCCTCGCAGCGACTGCTGCTCCGCGGCGGCGAGCGATTCCCAGGCGCGGCGAAGGCTCGCATAGAACGTGTCGCCACCCTCGGGCGGCACGACGACGGCCGAGAAGAGCGAGAACGAAGCGGGGATCGGTCGAAAGGAACTGTCGGTATGCCAGCCCTCGTTGATGGCGACGAGGCGCATCCGCACGTCTTCATCGGCGAAGATCTGGCCGTTCGCGCCGCGATTCGCGATCACGATCAGGTCGGGATCGGGGGATTCCTCGTTGAAGCCGCCGCGCTCGGGCTCGCCGAATCGGCGGCCGAGGGCGACGTGCTCATCGGGTGCGAGATGCTGATCGCGGAGCAGGACGACGCCGTGCGCAACGACCGCGCGACGCAGCTCGGCGAGGGTCGATTCGTCGATGCGGGCGTCGAGAGAGAGGCCCCGAATCTCGGCGCCCAGCGGATCGAGCGGCTCGATCTCGAATTCCACGCCTCAGACCCCGACGGCGTCGTCGCGCGTGTACCACCAGGCCCACACGAGGAAGAGCGCCTGGAACGGAAGCCGGACCCAGTGGAACGCGCCCGGGCCCGTCCCCGGCCCGCCCGGCCCGACGTTCTCGAGCGCGGCATACACGTTCGCGGGAAAGACCGCGATCAGGAGCGCGATGATCCCCCAGGCGGCGAAGACGCGCGTGCGCGGCTCGAGCAGATAGACGCCCAACACGATCTCCGCGAGCCCGGACAGCAGGTTCAACCATTCGGGCGAAGGCAGTCCCGGCGGAATCAGCGGCACGAAGAAGCCGGGATTCAGGAGATGCATGAAGCCCGCCCCGCAGAAATTCGCCGCCATCAGCCACATCAAGATCGTCTTCGTTCGACTCAACTCGACCTCCTTTTCGCATTCCTTGAGTCGCTCGGCCTCGGCCCGGAACCCGAGAATGCCGCCTGCGACCCGTACTGTCGATCGAAGCTCAGTCGAGATTTCGCCGGAACAGCTCGACGACCCGCTGTCGATGCTTCTCATCCGCCCTGGCATCGAAGCCGTGTGCACCGACGAGCGCGAATCCGTGGCGGCAGCCGGAATACATCTCGAGCCGATAGTTCGCGCCCGCAGCGCGAAGCGCCTCGTCGATCCGCTCCGTCTCGCCGGGAATGATGTAGGGGTCGTGCTCGGCAACCCCGACGTAGAGCTCGCCCGTCATTCGCGGGGCAAGGAGGTGAGGGCTGTCCGGTCGATCGGTCGCGAGGTTGGCGCCGTGGATCGAGGCCGCGGCCGTGACACGGTCGGGAAAGGTTCCGGCCGCAAAGAGCGCGAGCGGTCCGCCCATGCAGTAGCCGACGCAGCCGACCCGCCGTCCGCGCACTTCGGGCTGGCGATCGAAGAACTCGAAGAAGGTCTCCGTGTCCCGCATGATCGCCGCGTTCGTCACGAGCTTGACGAGCTGCATGACACGCTGCTGCTCGACCGGGTCGTCCTGGAGTGTCGCGTGGTCGAAGGGCGGGTAGTCCCCCCCGCGGTAGTAGAGATCGGGCACGAGGACGTAGAAGCCGAGGCCCGCGAGCTTCTCGGCGGAAGAGAGCAGCGTCGGTCGGATCCCCATGCCGTCCATGAAATAGAGGACGGCGGGCCAGGCGCGCTCGGTCCCGACCGCCGGATGATAGGTATGACAGGGAACGACTCCGTCCCGCGTCTCGATCGCGACTCGCGCTCCGTTCATGACTCACCTCGAGCGGGCCCATCGGACGGGCTGACATCTGATAGCCTACCCGTGCGAGATTTCGAATCCATCTGGTCCATCTGGAGAGTCGAGCCATGACCCTGCTCAGCCCGTGGAAGATCGAGCCGTCGAGTGGATCGATCGGTGCGGAGGTGAGCGGACTCGACCTTCGGGCGCCGCTCGGCGGGGACGCGATTGCGTCGTTGTGGCAGCTGATCCGGGACCGCCTGGTGCTCTTCTTCCCGGGCCAGTCCCTGTCGCCCGACGAGCAGCGCGCCTTCATGCGCCAGCTCGGGACGGTCCAGAAGCACCCGGAGCGGCCGCGGGTCCTCGAGGGCTCCGACGAGGAGGTCGTGGTCGTGATCCCGGTGGATGGTGTGTCCGCCGTCTGGCATTGCGACTACGACCCGGACTTCGTGCCCTGCGGCATCTGCACGCTCAACATGGTCGAGTGTGCGGCGGACGGCGGTGGGGACACGATCTTCGTCAACAACTACCGGATCTACGAATCATTCTCCGAGCCGATGCAACGGCTCCTCGACGGCCTGACCGCGATCCACCGCAACACCGGCAACAGCGGCCGCGTCCGCGACGAAGCGCGCTTCCCGCTGGTCGGCACCCATCCGGATTCCGGCCGCAAGGTCCTGCTCTACAGCGCGCACCACGTGCAGGACTTCGCCGAGTTGCTGCCCGAGGAGAGCGAGCTGTTATTGGCTCGCCTGCGCGCGCTGACCCAGCTCCCGAAATTCGCCTGCCGCCACCACTGGCGGCCCGGGACGATCGCGCTCTGGGACAACCGCTGCGTGCAGCACTACGCGGTCCCCGATTTCTCGGGCTCGCGGCGGCTCTACCAGGTCACGATCGAGTCGCCGCTGCCGACGCACGTCGCTATTTGAAGCGCGGGATGACCTCGCGTG
>JANMTD010000186.1:0-4608 GCA_031390075.1 Deltaproteobacteria bacterium
CGCTCGAGGGTGTCGTCGCGCGGCTCGAGTCCGGGGACATGCCCCTCGAGCAGGCGCTCGAGGCCTTCGAAGCGGGAGTGGCCCTTTCGAGGCGCTGTGCAGCGACTCTCGATGCGGCCGAGCGCCGAATCGAGATCCTGATGGCCGAGCGCGCCGGGGGCGGTACGAGCGGTCGGGTCGAGCCCTTCGAGGCCTCTCTCGGGGATGAGCCCGAGGATGAGTCCGGGGACGAGGATCCCGACGGCGAAGATTGAGAGCGTTGGGGGCGCCGTGGACGTCGAAGCCTACATGGCCGAGCGGATTCCGCTGATCGATGCAGCGATCGAAGCGCGCTTCGAACGGGCGCCTGCGCGCGTGCCCGCGAACCTCATCGGGGCGATGCGCCATCTGCTCTTTCCGGGGGGCAAGCGCCTGCGGCCGGTCTTCGCGCTCGCGGCGGCGGAGGCCGTCGGGGGCCAGGCCCGATCGGCGCTCCCACTCGCGGTCGCCGTCGAGCTGGTCCACACCTACTCCCTCATTCACGACGATCTGCCCTGCATGGACGACGACGACCTGCGCCGCGGACGGCCGACGGTGCACGTCGCCTACGACGAAGCGACGGCGGTGCTCGCCGGAGATGCACTCCAGAGCGAGGCCTTCGCGGTGCTCGCGGAAGCGGCGACCGGCGATGCGAGCGCGGCGCGCGGGGAAGAGGCAGCCCGATTGCTGTTCGCCGTCGGCCGGCTCGCCCGGGCGATCGGGGCCGAGGGGCTGGTCGGCGGACAGCAGGACGATCTCGCCTTCGAGGCCGATTCGGAGCGAAGGTCCGGAACCGATCACGTCCGCCTAGCATCCATCCACGAGCGGAAGACGGCCGCGCTCTTCCAGGCGGCGATCGTGGGAGGAGCGGTGCTCGGCGGCGCGAACGAAGACGAGATCGGCCGCCTCGAGGCCTTCGCCCGCGACGTCGGCGTCGCCTTCCAGATCGCCGACGATCTGCTCGACGCGGACAGCGACGAAGCGGCGAGCGTCCTGCGCCTGCAGGGGCTGGACGATGCCCGCTCGGGTGCGCTCGGGCTGGTCGAGCGAGCGCTCGAGCGGATCGAGGGTTGGGGCGAGCGGGCCGTTGCGCTGCGGGAGCTGGCGCGCTTCGCGGTGCGGAGGAGTCGATGAGCGAGAACCGACGCGAGAAAGACCGCGAGAAGCTCCTCTACGGCATCGAGCGGCCGTCGGATCTGCGCAAGCTGCCGCGGGAGTCGGTCGCGCAGGTCGCGCAGGAGATCCGCGAGGAGATCCTCGATCGCGTCTCCCAGACGGGGGGCCATCTCGCCTCGAGCCTCGGCGCCGTCGAGCTGATCACCGCCATCCACTACGTCTTCGACACGCCGCAGGACCGCTTCGTCCTCGACGTCGGCCACCAGGGCTACCCGCACAAGATGCTGACCGGCCGCCGCGAGGACTTCGACTCGATCGGCAAGCGCGGTGGCATGTCGAAGTTCCTGCGCCGGACCGAGTCGGAGTTCGACCATTTCGGCGCCGGCCACGCCGGGACCTCGATCTCCGCCGCCCTCGGCATGGCCCGCGCCAAATACCACCTCGGCGAGCCCGGCGTCGTGATCGCGCTGATCGGCGACGGCGCGATGACGGCGGGCATGGCCTTCGAAGCGCTGAATCACGCGGGCCATATCGGCGAGAAGAACCTGATCGTCATCCTCAACGACAACGAAATGTCGATCGACCCGAACGTCGGCGCGCTCTCGTCGTACCTCTCGCGGAAGCTCTCGGCGCCGATGGTGCGGCGCATGAAGGGCTGGGCGCGGGAGTTCCTGTCGGGCATGCCCGGCGACATGCTCCACTGGGCGCGCAAGGCCGAGGAATCGCTCAAGGTCTTCTTCTCGCCCGGGCTGCTCTTCGAGGCGCTGGGCTTCCGTTATGTCGGACCGATCCAGGGCCACCGCCTCGATGTCTTGCTCGAGACCTTCGAGAACGTGAAGGAGATGGTGGCCCAGGGCTCGGGGCCGGTGCTGATCCACGCGCTGACCGAGAAGGGCCACGGTTATGCGCCCGCGGAGGCGGACCCGCTCAAGTACCACGGTGTCGGACAATTCGACGTCGAATCCGGCAAGTTCGCGCCGACACGCCAGGCGCCGCCGACGTATACGAACGTCTTCGCCGACACCCTGATCCGCCTCGCCCGCGAAGACGAGCGCATCGTCGCGATCACCGCCGCGATGGCCTCGGGCACGGGCCTCGACCGCTTCCAGCGCTCCTTCCCGAAGCGCTTCTACGACGTCGGCATCGCGGAGCAGCACGCCGTCACCTTCGCCGCGGGCCTCGCCGTCGAGGGCATGAAGCCCGTGGTCGCGATCTACTCGACCTTCCTGCAGCGCGCCTTCGACCAGGTCGTCCACGACGTCTGTCTGCAGAATCTCGACGTGACCTTCGCCCTCGACCGGGCGGGCCTCGTCGGGGCCGACGGGGCGACCCACCAGGGGCTCTACGACTTCGCCTACTTCCGCATGCTGCCGGGCGTCCTCGTGATGGCACCGAAGGACGAGAACGAGCTGCAGCATCTGCTGAAGACCGCGATCGAGTATCCGGGGCCTGCGGCGGTGCGCTTCCCGCGCGGATCCGGATTCGGGGTCGCCCTCGATCCCGATGTGAAGCCGCTGGCGATCGGCCGGGGCGAGCTGCTGCGCGACGGGAGCGACGCGGCGATCCTCGCGATCGGAACGACGGCGCATCCGGCGCTCGAAGCCGCGGCGGAGCTCGCGGCGGAGGGGATCGCGTGCGCGGTCTTGAACGCGCGCTTCGTGAAGCCCCTCGACCGCGACCGGATCCTCGAGCTCGCGCGCCGCTGCCGCGTGCTCGTGACCGTCGAGGAGCACAGCCTGCGCGGCGGCTTCGGCAGCGCGGTGCTCGAGCTGCTGGCGGAAGAGGGGATCCGCGTGCCGGTGAAGCTGCTCGGCGTGCCGGATGCGCTGATCGAGCACGGCGAGACGATCGCCACGGTGGGCATCGCCGCCGCCGACATCCGCGCTGCGGTCGCGTCGCTCGTCGGCTCTTTGCGTACGGAGTTGCGTACAGAGCTGCGTACGGAGTCGCGAACGGACACGCGATCGGAAACGTCCTGACGTCGACCGCCGATCCGCCCGGGAAGCGGGCGAAGCCTTCGCGTCTCGACGAGCGGGTCGTGCGCGAAGGGCTCGCGGAGAGCCGCACTGCCGCCCAGGCGCTGATCCTCGCCGGCCGCGTGCTCGTCGAGGACGAGCCCTGCGACAAGCCCGGCACGCGCGTCGCGCCGGAGAAGGGCATTCGACTCAAGGGTGGGCCGCGGACCTTCGTGTCCCGCGGCGGGGACAAGCTGGCCGCGGCCCTCGACGATCTGGGCCTCGATCCGAACGGGCTCGTCTGCCTCGACGCCGGCGCCTCGACGGGTGGCTTCACGGATTGCCTGCTCCAGCGCGGGGCCGCCCGGATCGTGGCCATCGACGTCGGCCACAGCCAGATGCACTCGCGCCTGCGCCTCGATCCGCGCGTCGAGGTGCGCGAGGGCGTGAACGCCCGCTTCCTCGCGCCGTCGGACTTCGCGGAGCATTTCGACCTCGTCGTCGCCGACGTCTCGTTCATCTCCCTCGAGCTCGTGCTCCCCGCCCTCGACGCCTGCGCCCCCGCTGCCGAATTCCTGCTGCTCGTGAAGCCGCAGTTCGAGGTCGGGCGGGAGCAGGTGGGCAAGGGCGGGGTCGTGCGCGACGACGCGCTGCGTGCCGGGGCCGCGGACCGGATCGCCCGGGCGGCGCGGGCGCTCGGCCGGGAAGAACAGGGGCGCGTCGACAGCCAGGTGCCCGGCCCCAAGGGCAATCGCGAGATCTTCCTGTGGATCTCGCGGCGAGCCGTCGATGAGTCACGGGTCGGAGGCGGCCCGAGCTGCTAACGTCGCTTTTTCCGGGCGCCCGAGTCGGAGGTCCAGTGATGATCGAAGTGACCAAGGAAGCGTCTTCTCGCATCCGCTCGCTGCTCAGCGAGGACGGCAAGCTCGAGAGCCATGGCCTGCGCATGAAGGTCGTCGGCGGCGGCTGCTCCGGGCTCCAGTACCAGCTCTCCTTCGACGACGTCGTGCGCGAGATCGACCACGAGATCGAAGCCGACGGCGTGCGCGTGATCGTCGACGAGAAGAGCGCGCTCTATCTCGTCGGGGTGACCCTCGATTTCATCGACACGCTGCAGGAATCGGGCTTCAAGATCCAGAATCCCAACGCCTCGAATACCTGCGGCTGCGGTCAGTCGTTCGCGGCCTGAGCGCGGCCTGAGCGCGGCATGAACCCGCGCCGCGTGACGTTGTCGTGCGAGAGTCGCCTCGACCACGTCGAGTTGTTGGGGCGCGCCGTGCGCGCACTGTGCACCGCCGCCAAGCTGGATTCGCGCCATTGCGCGCAGGTGGAGCTGGCCCTCGTTGAGGCGGCGAACAACTGCGTGCGGCATGCCTATCATCTGGAAGCGGGGCATCCGCTCGAGGTCGCCTTCACACTCGAGGCCGACCACTTCACCCTCGAGGTCACGGATCGCGGCACCCCGATGCCGCCGCACGGCACACCGGTGCTGGACTTCGACCCGAGCGACATCGCGAAC
>JANMTD010000209.1:0-2595 GCA_031390075.1 Deltaproteobacteria bacterium
CGGGAGGCTCGCAAAGCAGGCGAAGAGCGTCCCGACGACGACGCCCGCCTGCATCGAGGTCATGGGAAGCAAGACCGGCATTCCCAGGAAGAGGAGCATCAGACCCGGGAAGTAGAGACTCGATACCCCGCCTGCGAACCCAATGATGACGACGAGGTGGAGCCCCGCATTCATGAGCGCGAAGAGCATCGCCGGGACGGGCCATCGCCGCGCCAGCACATACACCACAGCAAGGCTCAGCGCGTTGGTCGCGCGGCCGATCGCGAGGGCCGGGAAGTTGTCGTGGTAGAACGAATAGTCGAGGAGGAGGAACGGGAGATGGAGCCCGACGACGACCAGGATCCCCGCTCGCAGCGAGGCGACGACCTGGGTTTCTGCAACTTCGAGTCGGTACTTCGCGAAAGCATTCAGCGCGTCGGTAGGCTGGCCGGACATCCCTCGGCGCATCGCCCTCTCGGGTGGGGGGCTTGAGCCTCCAGAGTGCGGCGCTTGGGCTGAGGGATCGGAACGCGATCCCTGGCCCGTACAGTCGGGGTCGCCTTCGCACTCGGGCGGGGCTGCCTACCCGTCAAATCGACCCGTCCGACCCATCGATAGTCAGAAGTCCCGCGGGGCGACATTTATGCCACGCCCTCGATCGGCCGGCGCTCAGGACGAGAGCGGTCGAACCGCGCTCACGATGGCCGCCTGCGGCGGGCTTCCAAATGCGAGCTGACTCGTCTCGGGAACGAGTCCGGCCTCGCGCAGCATCGATTCGAGCTCGTCCGCATCGTAGAAGCGGAATCGGCCCTCCTCTTCCAACCGTACGAGTGTCGCCGCGTCGTTGAGGAAGACGCGTTGGATCTGCTCGAACTGCTTCGCCGACTCCGGCCCGAAATGGACCTGTCGGCGGTCGGGCGGAAGCTCGGCGAGCGCGTTGACGTAGATCCGGGAGATATCCGCATCCCGTCGCATGCTCGAGATGACAAGGCGTCCACCCGGTCGGAGTACCGCCGCGATCCCGCGCAGCAATTCCATCGGGCGTTCGAGGTAGCTCAAGAAGAGCGACGCCAGAACCGCGTCGACCGATCCATCGCGAAGCGGAAGGACTCGACCGTCGACCAGGTCGAGGTCCGCCGCGACGCGGGCGATCGAAAGTCCGCGGTGGCCCGTCGCTTCGATTCGCTGACGACTGCGCGCAAGTGCACCGGGGACGAGGTCGAGGTGGGCGATCCGCAGCTCGAGATCCTTGAAGTCCTCGGCGAGTCGAACCGAGAAATCGCCGACACCTCCGCCGAGGTCGAGGACATGCTGTCCTGACCGCAGGCCGAGCAGGTCGATCTGCGCGTTCATCAGCTCGCGGTATTCGCTCGTCGCGGACATCAATTCGAAGCCAAATGAGCGGTCGCGGCCGAGCAAGTAGTCGGACCAGAACTCGCGGTTGTCGAGCTCGGCCTTCGGCCGTCGGCTCCGCTCGGCGCGGGTTCGCCGATCGAGGTCGACGACATCTGGATTGACGGGTCCGAGGTCGCGACCAAGCGCCATCCGACCGACTTCCTGACTGATCAGCTGGAATGTCTCGAGGGCCTCCCAGCTGCTCCGCATCTGGTGACCCGACGGAATCTCGATCAGCTTGCGGTTCTCCGCGGGGCCAGCTGCCATGAGCGCGCGGACGCGATCGAGCTCCATCCAGGAATCGAAACGGCCATGGACCCACGTGACAGGGACATGGATCCGCGCCATATCGCGCTTCGCATCTTCGAAGTGAACGAGGTCGTGCTCGAAGGCATCGCGACCCGTCCGGTCCATATCGGCAACGACGCCGACGAGCTCGTGACGCCCGAATTCGACGCCGAGCGACTGACCGAGCGCGAAGTCGACTCCGCCCGAAACGGTTCGAAGGCCCGATTGGAGATCGACCATGCCGACGACGCTGACCCAGCCGTCGATATTCGATCCCTGATCCAGGGCGATCGCCCGCCGAGCTTCGATCGCCCCCAGGCTGAAGGCGACGACAATCGTTCGGCGCGGATTGAATTCCTTTTGGGCGAACTCGACGCTCGCTGTGATGTCCTCGACGGCGCGGGAGAACCGGAAGTGCAGGTACTCGCTCCCTGCCCCGCGGCAGCCTTCGTCGATATAGGACTCGCCGCGGCGATTCGTACCGTCGAAACGCAGGACGGTGATCGGTTCGCCCACGCGCTCGAAGCTCGCAACCAGAGTTCGGGCGAGGGCGAGGAAGCTCTCTTTTGTGCGGCCCCAGGCGGGCGGAATGACGACGACCGTCCCGCGATCCTTCGTACCCCAGCGATCGACGAGCGCGCAGATCTCCTGGTCGGCACGGTTTCGATAACTGAGCTTCTCGATCTCCGGCTCGTGTTTGTTCGAGAGGATCCGCGAACTGGGTAACCGCGTCGCCATCGCACCGGCAAGCGAAACCCGCTTCCAGGCCCGCTGAACCAATCCCTCTTCGAGGATCTTCTTTCGACGTTCGACCGGGAACGGGTCGGCCGGGGGAATGGCGCTGATCTCGAGCCCGAGCGCCGTCCACCCAGATTGCTGGGGATCGTCCTCGCGTCGGCGAACGGCGGCAAACAGCCGCTGCTCACGCCCGAG
>JANMTD010000248.1:0-11575 GCA_031390075.1 Deltaproteobacteria bacterium
CTGCATAACAGATGGCCGACACACCGAACCCGACCGCGATCGCGCCGAGCGGGCTCACGTTGCCGCAGGCCGGTGTGATCGCGACCAGGCCCGCGACCGCCGCCGTCGCCGCACCGAGGGCGGTGGCCTTGCCGCGATGCAGCATCTCGATTCCGGCCCAGGACAGCGTCGCCGCCGAGGCCGCCGTCGCGGTATTGATGAAGGCGAGGGCCGCGAGGCCGCTGGCGGAGAGCGCGCTGCCGGCGTTGAATCCGAACCATCCGGCCCAGAGCAGGCCCGCACCGGTCAAACACAGGGGCAGGCTATGCGGCGGCATCGGCTCCTTGCCGAAGCCCTTGCGCTTGCCGATCACGAGCGCGGCCACCAGGGCCGAGAAGCCCGCCGAGCAGTGGACCACGAGGCCGCCTGCGAAGTCGATCGCACTCTTGGCGAAGAAATAACCCTTGCCCGCCCAGACCATGTGGGCGATCGGGCAGTACACGACGAGCAGCCAGATCGCGATGAAGGCCGCGAAGGCCTTGAACTTCATGCGCTCGACGACGGCGCCGATGATCAGCGCCGGGGTGATGATCGCGAACATGCCCTGGAAGGCCGCGAACACGTATTCCGGGATGTTGCGGGGCGGCGACGCGAAATTCGCCACCACCGAATCGACCGTGATGCCCACCAGGCCGACCTTCGAGAAGTCCCCGATGAAGGCGTTTCCGTCTCCGAATGCGAGGCTGTACCCGACCAACACCCAGAGCACACCCACGATCGCGGAAGCGGCGAAGCACTGGACGAGTACGTTGAGCATGTTCTTCGCCCGCACGAGACCGCCGTAGAAAAGCGCGAGTCCCGGCAGCGTCATCATCAAGACGAGTGCGGAAGCGGTGAGCACCCACGCGGTGTCACCGGAGTCGATCAAGGGGGGCATGGTCTGATCCTCCGTATGGGCCAGCGCAGCGCTGGCGAAGGGAGGTTGAGCAAAGGGCGTGCCACGACCGAAGCCTGCTCGAATCAGCCAATCCGAGCTGGTTTCAGCACGCTCGCGGCCTGGTTGCTGGCAGCGCTGACCAGGTTGTGCGCAAGCCTGCTCGAACGCGCAGCAACGGGCGGAACACCGGGCTCGGTCGCCTCAGGGCTTCGCCAGATCAGAGCTTGGCCAGCACCTGATCCTGATAGCGCCGGATGAAATCCCGCTGTCCCTGGATGTCGGTCGTCATCGACTCGCCCTGGCTCAGGACGACGCGCTGCGCCCCGCGCTCGACGTAGCTCTTCACGAAGGCGAGGTCGAAGGTCTTCGTGAAGTCGAAGCTTGCGGGCCAGATCGTGAGCTCCACCTGGCTGGCGTCGCGACCGGCGGCCTTCGCGCTCGTGCGGATCGTCTCGACGCCCTTGCCGAAATCCTCCGCCGAGATCACGTAGGGATACCAGCCGTCGCCGAGGCGGCCGGCGCGCTGGGCGGCGACTTCGCTGCTCCCGCCGATCAGGATCGGAACGCCTTCCTTGCGGAAGGGCTTCGTGTCCATGTGGACGTTCTCGAAATTCACGTGCTTGCCGTGGTAGGTCGCCCACTCGTCGCGCCAGAGGACGCGCATCGCCTCGATCGTCTCGTCGAGGCGGCGGCCGCGGTCGCGATAGGGAACGCCGATCGCGGCGTACTCCTCGCGCTGCCAGCCGATGCCGACGCCGAGGCGGACCCGCCCGCCCGAGAGCGCATCGAGGGTCGCGACGCGTTTCGCGAGGATCGCGGCGCTGTGCTGCGAGGCGATCACGACCGAGGTCCCCAGGTTGATGCGGTCGGTCCGGGCGGCGGCGAAGGCGAGCCACTCGAGCGGGTCGGGCATCAGCGTGTCGGGCGCCGTCGGCGCCATGCCGTCCTTCGAGTACGGGTAGAGGGGATCGTAGTTCTTGGCCATGATGACGTGCTCGACCGTCCAGACGGACTCGATGTTCTGCGACTCCAGCATCTCGACGAGGCGGATCACGTAGTCGCGATCGAGGGTCAGCCCCTTCGTCATGGGCGGGATGTATCCGAGCTTCATGGCTTTTCTCTCTTTCATGGCGACGGGCTCGACCGGACGTTAATCATTCGCCGCGGCGGGCGGAAGCGGCGACTTCAGGCGCTCGAGCCCCGCGGCCGCCTCTTGATTCTCGGGCGACAGGCGGAGAGCGCGGCGGAACGCAGCCTCCGCGAGCTGCGGCTGGTCGAGCCGCTCGTAGGCCTGGCCGAGCTCGACGAAGCCCATCGGAAAGCGATCGAAGCGGGTCGTCAGGACGAGCGCGGCTTGCAGGGCCGGACCGTTCATCGCAAGGGACTCGAGGGCGACGACGCGGGTCAGCATCGAATTGCGGAGGGCCGAACGCAGGCGCTCGAAGGTCGGGAACGCCTCGAGGCCTCGAGAGAACTCCGCTTCGGCGTGGCCTCGAGCCTCGAAGGAGCGGGCGAAGGCCCCGCGTGCTCCCGCCGCATCGCCTGCCGTGCGCAGGCTCAGGCCCTCGTCCCAGGCCGCCTCGCTCCGGCGCAGGAATGCCGTCCCGAGATTGAAGTAACGGATGTTGAGCGGCTGCCGCGGCAGCTCGAGTCGAGTCACGGGGACGAGCGCCATCGCCAGCGCGATCGGCACGGCGAGGCTCCGGA
Organism: Deltaproteobacteria bacterium; assembly: GCA_031390075.1. GTDB lineage: Bacteria > Myxococcota_A > UBA9160 > UBA9160 > UBA4427 > UBA4427. The sequence continues at coordinate 2,624 of JANMTD010000248.1, forward strand.
GATCCCGCGCGCGAGCCCGCTCGAAGACCTCGACGATCGCGAAGCCCGCGAAGACGATCGCGACGGGGACGATCGGGAGCCGCATGCGCGAGAGATTGAAGAAGAGCAGCAGGCCCGCGGTGTAGCTCGCGAAAAAGAGGATCAGGATCGCGGCGAGAGGCCTCGCCCTCGCCATCCACATGCCCGCGACGGCGAGGGGCAGGACGAGGGCCCAGCCCGGGAAGGGCGCGTTCAACAGGGGCGAGACGTTTCGCTGGAAGTACTCGAAGCTCGAGTTGTCGGGGATCTCGTAGCGATTCGCGAAGACGACGAGCTTCTTGCCGACGTGCCAGAGGAATTGGCCCGGGTCGGCGGCGATCTCGGCGAGCCCTTCGCGCAGCCAGAAGCTCGAGATCTGCGAGGGCGTCAAGTCCTCGCGCCCCGTTCGTCGCCGGGCCTCGGCTGCGAAATCCTGCTCTTCGACCTCTGGATTCGGGCGCAGGAAGGGTGGGGCGAGATAGGCGCCGGTGCGATTCGCGCGGAAGTTCCCGATGTAGAAGTTCTGGCCGGCCTGGCTGTTCAGCAGCACGAGGTCGTGGCCGACGACGTAGTTGCGCAAGGTCACGGGGAGGATGATGGCCGCGACCCCGGCCGTGAAGCAGAGGGCGGCGGCACCGCGCCGGAGGAGCGAGCCGCGGCCTGCGAGCGCGATCCACGCGACCAGGACCGGCGCGAAGAGGAGCGTGTTGCCGCGGGTGAGGACGGCGAGGCCGAAGAGCAGCCCGGCCGGCAGCCAGGCGCGCGGGTGCGGACGCTCGGCGGCGCGGAGGCAGAGCGCGAGGGCTGCGATCAGCAGGAAGAGCATGAGCGCTTCCTTCTGGAGCAGGCCATCGTAGTAGAAGAAGAGCGAGTAGGTCGCGGCGATCGAGCCGGCGACGAGCGCGCTCCGGTCGCCGAAGACACGTCGGGCGACGAACATCAGCATCAGGACCGAGAGCGAATCGAGCAGGGCCTGGGCGAGCAGCACCCCCCGCGTGTCGGGCTCGACGACCGAGTAGACCGCGGCGAGGAAGAACGGATAGAGCGGATCGAGGTAGTAGACGGAATCGCCCAGCCAATCGCCGGCGCGGATCTCGAGCGCCGTCTGTCGATAGGCCTCGGCGTCGAGGATCGGGAGCTGCGCGGCCGGGTGCGGCCAGATCTCGACGACGTAGAAGACGCGGAGGGCGAGGGCGACGAGGAAGACCAGCGCGAATAGCGCGCGGCGCACACGCGGCGCGATCGGGGTCTGCGCCGCGGTCGGGCGGGTCGGTGCTCCATCGGTCGACGTCATCGCGCCGACGATAGCCCGGCGGACCCTCGAGGAAGGCCGGTTTGGATGGGTCGGGGAAGTCCTCTGGGGTAGACTGCCGCCGCCATTCGACCTGCGTCCGCGGTGGGCGGGATGCGGGCGGGGCCATGGGGAATCGGATGGAGCGCCGTTTCGATCGCCTGGCCCTGCTCGTCCTCCTCGGCCTGGGCCTCGCCTATCAGATGGTCCTGTTTCGCGAGGGCGTCGGGCTCATCGACGAGGGTCATCTCGCGAACGCGGCCCGCCGCGTCGCGGGGGGCGAGATCCTCTACCGCGACGTCTACACCGTCTACCCGCCCGCGAGCTTCCACGCGGTCGCCTGGCTCTTCGAGCTCTTCGGTACGAGCCTGCTCGTCGTTCGCGGCTTCCACATCGCGATGACCCTCGCCCTCGCCGGGCTCGTCTTCGTCGCGAGCCGTCGCCTGATGGAGAGGCCCTTCGGATTCCTCGCCGGCGCGCTCGTGGCGGCGACTGGATGGCACGTGATCCTCGAGGGCTGCCATTACGCCTATCTCTACGGCGCGCTGCCGATGGCGGCCCTGCTGCTGCTGGCGAGCGCGAGTGCGAAGGGGCCGCTCGGGCGGGGTGCGCTCGTCGCGATCGGTGCCCTCGCGGGCCTGGCCCTCGCGTTTCGCCTCGAGCCCTTCGTCGGCCTCGTGCTGGCGGGGACCGCGGTCATCGCGCTCCGCGATGGCGTCGGGCTGCGATCGGCGGTCCAGCTCGGTTGGATCGCGATCGGGACCCTGCTCGTCGCCGCGCCGATCGGGGCCTACTACCTCGCGGCGGGCGCGCTCGGGGATCTCTTCCTGGCGGTCTTCTGGACCTCGTTCGGGCAGTACCTGCAGGGCGGAGAGTTCAATCTTCCGATGCCGGCTCTCGAGTGGATCCCCGCCGAGTGGAGCCAGCGCGGCCTGCGGCGCTGGTTCATGAGCTGGGAGTTTCGCCTACCCGTCCTCCTCTATGCGGGGGCGATCCTCGAGGTCGTCCGCGCCGAGTGGCGCCGGCGCCGGTCGAATCCGGTCGTCCCGATTGCGCCGGAGACGCTCGAGCGGCTCGCGCTCGCCCTATTTGGGGCCGTGCTTTATCTGCGCGCGACGGGCCGGTCGGACTACTACCACCTCGCCCCCATCCTGTTCCCCGCCTACATCCTCGGTGTCGACTGGATCGCGCGGGGATGGCGCCGGATTTCCATGCCGCGCGCGAGCGCGCTCGCCTATCTCCTCGTCCTGGTCGTGCTGGCGGGCTCGCTCGAGCTCCACGAATTCGACCGCGCGGTGCGGGGGCGTCTCGACCGCGGGGGCAAGGTCGAGATCATGCCGGGGGGGCCGCTCGTCGAGCGTTCGCAGGCCCTCGATGACCTCGTCGCCGACCTCCGCACGCGCACGCGCCCGGGCGAGCCGATCGTCGTGTTGCCGTGGTACCCGATTCTCTACTTCCTGAGCGAGCGTCCGAATCCGACGCGATTCGACTGGCTCTTTCCGGGCTACCTGACGACCGAGGCCGCGGTCGCGAGCTTCATCGACGAGATCGATCGTTCGCCCGCGAAGGTCGTCGTCTACTCCCCGATCTCGATCGACGGCCTTCCCGACCGCTCGCTCGCGGCGTTCGCACCCGAGATCGACCGTTTCCTTTTGCGGCGCTTCACGCCGACGAAGCGCTTCGGCCGGTTCTGGGTCCTGACGCGGAAGGACGCCACTCACGACGCCACTCAGGACGGATCGAAGGGCGAACCATGAGTCCGAGTGCACTGCTCGCGCGCATCGCCCTCGCGCTGGGCGCGGCCGCGATCGGTCTCGCGCTCGGCGAGCTCGGTTTGCGGCTCCTCGACCTGCCGCGCAGCGGGCCGTTCCTGCAGGAGTTTCGCGGCGAGCACTTCAAGCTGATGGCCTACGACTCGAATCCGAGCGGCGCCTTCGACCTGGATCTCGGGGATTCGGCGCTGCGCGAACGCCTGGCCCCGCGACTCACGAATCCCGAGGAATTCCTCGCCCATTGGCAGGACACGCCCTGGGCCGTGTCCTTCGAGTTCAACTCCCAGGGCTTCCGCGAGCGTAAGCTCGCCCCGAAATCGCCCGGCACGAAGCGCGTCGCAATCATCGGCGACAGCTTCACCGTCGGTCACGGCCTCCCGAATACGCTCGCCTATCCGCGGCTTCTCGAATCCCGCCTCCAGCGCATCCTCGAGCACGATCGCCGCGCGGCACCCATGAATCCCCGGGCGACCTCCGTCGAGGTCCTGAACCTCGGCCGCGGCAACACCGACCTCCCCGCCATCGCGCGCTCCGCGGACTTAGCACTTCGCCATCTCGCCCCGGACGTGCTCGTCTACGGCTATTTCATGAACGATCCGGTCCCCACCCTCGAGCCCGATTCGGCATCGCCGATCCACGACATGCTCGATGCGGGCTGGGTCGATCTCGAGCAGTCCCCTTCGATGACGCGGATCGGGCAGTCCGAGCGGGGGCGTTCCCGCGTCGTCGATCTGGTGAAGCGCTTCTTCGCGGATCGGAGCGTCACGGCGTCGACGATCGCCTGGTATCAACGGCTCCACGAGCCGACGGCCTGGCAGCCGACCCTCGCCCGGATTGTCGCGATGTCGCAGGCGACCCGGGCGCGGGGCTCGCGATTCATCCTGTTGCTGCTTCCGCTGCCCTTCGAGCTCGCCGATTCGCCCTTCGCCGCGGCCCATCACCAGATGCGGGAGGCGGCGTCCGGGGCGGGAATCGAAGTCGTCGACGCACTGCCCGAGCTGTCCCGGCATCCGGACGACGCGCTGCGCCTGCATCCGCGGGATCGGCATCCGAGCCCGCTCTACACCCGCGTCGTCGCCGAGCTCCTGGCTCCGGTCGTGATCGAGGCGCTCTCGTCGGGCGATCCGGCCGGACCGGGGCGCGAGAGATCGGTCAAATAACAGAGGGCGAGCAGCCCACGCAGCGCCAGTGTCGTGATCGGCAGGCTGAATGCGAAGGCGAGGACCGCCGCGGAATCGTCCCCGGCGGCCGCCGGGTCGGAGAAGAGGAAGAGCATCGCTGCCTGCTGCGTTCCGAAGCCCGCCGGTGTGATGGGCAGGCTCCCGACGGCCTGCAGGATCGGTGTCGCGAGCAGGACGAGGGAAAAGGAAGGCGCGAGCCCGAAGGCCCGCATCCCGAAGTAGTAGACGAGCACGAAGACCAGCTGGTAGACGACCTTCACGCCGCCGATGATCGCGATGTCCCGCAGCTCGAGCTTTCGATGGGCTTGCAAGAGCGTGAGGGCGCGAAGCGCGTCGAGCGGCCGCAGGCGCGGCCGATCGCCCCGGATGAGGGCGAGTGCGGCGAGGATGCCGGCGACGAGGGCGATCGCTCCGAGGGCGACCGGCGCGGCTCCCGAGCTCTCCGGCAGGAGCAGCGCGCCCGCGGTCGCGAAGGCGGCGAGCACCGCGACGCCGATCATCTGGTAGAGCAGGAGCGTGCTCGTCGCCGCCAGGATTCCGACGCCATGGGCGGAGTTCAGGCGGAGGACGACGGCCGCCTTCGCGAGGTGCCAGTGGATCACGGTCAGGAGATAGGAGAGGGCGCGGAGCGAGCGCGCGTCGCGCCAGGAGAGGGGATTGTTGAAGCGCGAGAAGGTGTAGGCGTAGGCGGCGGACTCGAGGGCGAACCAGACGAGCACGGCGCCGGCGACGAGGGGAAGGAAGAGCCCGAGCCGCGCCCGCCCGAGGGCCTCGAGGCATTCGGCGAAGGGAACCACCTCGAACGCGTAGACGAGACAGGCGGCCGCCACGAGCCAGGGAAGGACCGCGCGAGCGACCTTCGACACGGGAGACCACCCGCATGTGGAGCCGCGTGAGGAGCCGCGTGAGATGGACGGCTGCTTTCCCGGACCGACGCCGGGATCTAGCGTCATGCGTCGAGCTTCAGGACCCGCCGCGCGTTCTCGTAGAGGAACTTCGGCCAGACGTGGTCGCGAAAGGGCACCGACTTCATCTCGGTCATGATGCGCTCGAGCGACAGGCCCATCGGGAAATAACCCGCGTAGAGAATCTTGTCCGCGCCGCGCGTGTTCGCGTAGTCGATGATCGCCTTGGGATAGTGCTTGGGCGCGAAGGCGCTCGTGCAGTAGTAGAGGCCGGGCCACTTGAGCATGAGCTTCACGGCTAGCGCCTCCCAGGGCTCGCAGCCGTGGAACGTCACGAGTCGCAGCTCGGGGAAGTCGTAACAGATGCGGTCGAGGCGCTCGACCCGCTGCGGATCCATCGGGACACGCGGCCCCGGGACGCCCATGTTGAGCCCGACCGCGATGTCGAGCTCGACGCATTTCGCGTAGAGCGGGTACATCTGGGGTCCGTCGACGGGGATCTGCGGATAGTTGCCGGCGGGGAACGTGCTCGCCATGCGCACGTTCAGATCCTTGTGGGCCTCTTCGATCCGGCGCACGGCGCCCATGATGTCGTTGGGATCGACGTGCACGTTGCCGACGAAGCGGTCGGGGTACTTGCGAATCGCGTTGTCGGCCTCTCCGCGGCCGACGCCGATGAGCGCCGTCTTGACGCCCCATTTGTCCATCTCTTCGAGGGTGACCTCGACGGGGTCGCGTCCCTCGCCCCAGCCGTGGGGCACGCCCTTGAACATGTACTGGGCGGGAAACTTGAAATCCTTCGATTCCTTGTCGTGGGCCGCCTGGCGGAGATTGCCGTAAGTGGCCTCGAGGTCGAGGATCGGGAGGGAGAGCATCAGGTCGACGGTCGGCGCGTTCTGGGGCATCGGCATGGCCTCGACGCTATCACACCGAAAGGCCTCGCGGGTGGTAAGCTCGGCCTCGAATCACCCAATTGGAGCCGCCATGGAAATCGACGGATTCGGAACCCTGATCCAGACCCAGAACCTGAAATGGATCGAGACGCCGGGCGGAAACTCGATGAAGATCCTGCGTGTGTCGGAGGAGTCGGGCTCGTGGAGCGCGCTCTTCCGCGCCGCGAAGGGGACGACGAATCCGCCGCATGTCCATCTCGGCCCCGCGGATTTCTACGTGCTCTCGGGTGTGATGGAGTACCGCGGCGGCGTCTCCCGAACGGGCGACTGGATCTACGAGCCCAACGGCGCCGAGCACGAAGCCACCCATCATCCCGAGGAAACGGTCTACCTCGCCAACGTCCACGGCGCGATCGCCTTTTATGGAGAGCCGGCCGCAGGCGCTTATGGAGAACCGGCCGCAGGCGCTCATGGCGAGCCCGTCGCAGGCGCTGTGCCCGCGAGCCAGCCGAGACCCATCATCGCGATCTCGGATTGGCGGGCGATGAAGGCGCTGCAAGGCCTGCAGAACGGTTGATTCATTCGAGAGCGAGCAGCGGCCTGCGCCGTCGGCCGTGCTCCCGGCAGAGTCGATCGTCCTCAGTGCGATCCCAGGGCCACCTTCGTCATCGCATCGCCACAGCGGTCGTCCAGACCGCCGCTCGTCGGGGACGTGATGAGCGAGAGCTGTTTGCCCAGGTCGCGGATCGCGAGCTCGACGGCGCGAGCGAGTCGCTTGAGCTGCTCCTCCCGCTGACCCATCCACCAGCCGCCGCCGAGATCTCGACGTTCGATGAAACGGGCGAGAGGCTCCTCGCTCTGCGAGTCACGCAGCTCGAGGATCAGCGTCGCGCTTCCGAGAGATCTCTTGAATTCGGAGAAGGAGCCCGCCCAGCGCGTTCGCTCGGCAAGCTCGAGATCCTTGACGAAGAAGTCGACCGCGAGAACGCAGGGGCCCGGTTGGGTCGCGACTCCGATCGCGCCCTCCCGTCCGCCTTCGACCGCCGCGACGAGCATCGTCTCGATGCGACCCTCGTCGGCTGCGCCGAGCTTCGCCTGTCCATCGCGGTAGCGGAGGCCGACGGTCTCGAGGAAGAGATCGTCGTAGCGGCCGAGTCGGTGATCGTCCTTCACGAAGAGACGGCCGGGGACATGGCTCACGACCTCGACCAGCTGGGGCTGATTCTCCCAGACGAGCGGCCGGGTCTGCGGTGCGCAGCCGAGGGCGAGGCAGGCGAGGGCGAGGAGAAGGATTGCGAGACAGACCGCTCGCAGGACCACGGCCCGGCGTCTTTTCGAACGGAGTCCCGTTCGCGGGTTCGCCGGGACGGCCGGCCGGGACCGCCGCGACCTGCTCGACGGTCCCATCAATTCCTGCGACGTTTGGGGGGCTTCGAAGACCGACTCGTGGAGATGCATTGCAATCCCTCCGATGGACGATTCGAGCGCGTTGTCTGCGACACTAGGGGATCTCTGGGCTTTTCCATCCGTAAGAACCCTGAGATGTCTACATAATTCTTTGTCGGATCTCGATTTTCCATCGATGACCGTGCCGGGTATTCCCCTGAGTGAGGCATAAGGAAGAGCAATGGACGGGGAAGCGAAGGCGAAACAGGGTCGGTTCGAAGAGAATGAGGGGTGAGAAGGTGACACCCGGAAGTGGCAACGCAAAGATGGCAAAGATGAGGAGTCGGATGTGAGCGAGCTCGGCGCCGGCGCTCTCTCTGATCTGCGCGTGCTCGATCTCGCGTCGGACGGTGCGGCCTACTGCGGGAAGCTCCTGGCCGATCTCGGCGCGGAGGTCGTGAAGGTCGAGCCGCCGGGTGGCGAGCGCGGTCGTCCGCGCGGGCCGTTCGGCGACGAGCGCGAGCGGTCCGCGACCTTTCGGTTCGCCTATGCGAATGCCAACAAGCGAAGCATCGTCCTCGACCTCGATCGGGAAGCGGATCGCGAGCGCTTCCGCGCCCTCGCGGTCGCCGCCGATCTCGTGATCGAGAGCCATCCGGTCGGCTACCTCGCCGAGCGCGGGCTCTGCTTCGAAGTCCTCAGCGCCATTCATCCGGAGCTCGTCCTGACCTCGATCACGGGCTTCGGGCAATCGGGCCCGCAGCGCAGCTTTCGCTCGAACGACCTCGTGGCGAGCGCCCTCGGCGGGGCGATGATCTCGATCGGCGATCCCGAGGATCCGCCGGTCCGCCTCGCAAGCCATCAAGCCGACGTCATCACCGCGACCCTCGCCGCCACCAGCAGCCTCGTCGCCCTCGCCCACCGCGACCGCAGCGGCCGCGGACAGCACGTCGACGTCGCGAGCCTCGAAGCGATGGCCGCGATCACCCACATCGCCGGCGTGGGCAAATGGCTCGAGGACGACGTGATTCCGAAGCGCGTCGGGACGGGGCTCGTCGCGTCGGTGCCGTCGGGCGCCTATCGCTGCAAGGACGGGCTCGTCTATCTGATGGTGAACCGGCCGGCCCATTGGCAAGCGCTCGCGCAGTGGATCCACGAGCGGACCGGGAACGAAGAGGTCCTGCTGCCGGATTTTCGAGGTCCCTCCTCCAATCGGCTGCCGTACCGCGAGCTCCTCGACGTCTTCATCGGCGATCTGACGGCACAGCTCACCGTCGCCGAGGCCTATCACGAGGGCCAGCGCCGCCACATCGCCTTCACTCCCGTGAACACGGCGAGCCGGATCCTCGCCGACGAGCATCTCGGGGCCCGCGGATTCTTCCAGGAGCTCGAGCTCGAGGATGGCCGCCGCCTGCGCTCGCCCGGCGCGCCCTACCGACTGGCGCGAACCCCCTGGCGCCTGACCCGCCCGGTGCCTGCGCTGGGCGCGCATCAGGACGAGGTCCT
>JANMTD010000276.1:0-10180 GCA_031390075.1 Deltaproteobacteria bacterium
CGCTACGGTACCGGCGCGGGTGTGCTTTGGTTCTCCCCGTTCGGTCCGTTGCAGCTCGTGCTCGAGTTTCCGATCAACCCGCAGGCCACCGAGCAAAGCCCCGTCTTCGAGTTCTCGGTCGGCGGTCTGGGCATCTAGTCAACCCAGCGCGTTTGCCGACGATTGAAAAATCTTGAAAATGGTCCAGACAAGAGTCCATAGGAGTCGACGGAAGATGAAGATCGAGAGAGTCCTGCTGCTGATTGCCCTCGGCGTGATGCTCGGTTGGGGCGTCGGTGCGACGAACGATCCCGTGAAGGTCGGCTTCGTCGACATGGAACAGGTGCTCGCCACCGTGGAGCGCGGAAAGGCCGCCCGCGAGGAGCTCGAACGCAAGGGCCGCGAAGCGCAGCAGCGGCTCGGGCCGATGGTCGAGCAGCTCCAGGCGATGGAGAAGGAGCTGCAGTCGAAGCAGTTCGTCATGTCCGAGGAGGCGGTCAAGACCAAACAGCTCGACATGGTCGAGCTGCGCAACCGCTACGAGAACAAGGCGAAGGAAGAAGAGGGCCAGTTCAAGATCGAGCAGCAGCGGATCCTCGGCCCGCTGATCGAGAAGCTCGAGACCGTGATCAAGGACGTCGGCCGCGACAACGGATTCTCTGCGATCCTGCGGACGGACACGCCCGGCCTCGAGTACCGCAAAGAAGCGCTCGACGTCACGGACCTCGTCATCAAGACCTACAACGGAAAGGGCTAGTGCCTTGCCCGACGTCCACCCGACGGCGCATGTGGAGGACGGCGCGAGCCTGGCCGCCGATGTGGTGGTCGGGGCGTTCTCCTTCGTCGGGCGGGAGGTCGAGCTCGGGCCGGGGGTGAAGGTCGCCGAACACGTGACCCTGATCGGCCGCACGCGCATCGGCGCGGAATGCAGGATCTTCCCGCACGCGTGTCTCGGCGGGGAGCCCCAGGACCGCTCCTTCGACGGGGCTTCGACGAGTCTCGAGATCGGCGCGCGCAGCCAGATCCGCGAGCACGTCACGGTCCACATCGGCACCACGCGCGGGGGCGGCTGTACCCGGATCGGGGAAGACGCCTTCCTCATGAACAGCGCCCACATCGGCCATGACTGCCAGATCGGCAACAACGTGATCGTCGCGAGCTTCTGCGGTCTGGGCGGTCATTCGAAGGTCGACGATTTTGCCGTCCTGGGCGCGTACACAGGCCTTCATCAGTATGCGCGCGTGGGCGAGTCGGTCATGGTGGCGAGTGGGGCGAAGCTCTCCCTCGATGCTCCGCCCTTCGCGATGGTCGCCGGCGATCGCGCACGCCTCGTCGGGATCAATGCCGTGGGGCTGCGCCGCCGCGGATTTCCGACCAAGGCCCGCGCCCAGATCAAGCACGCCTTTCATCTCATCTTCCATTCGAAGCTGCGCCTCGAGGAGGCGCTCGCCCGCGTCGATGCCGAGATCGGGGCGGTGCCCGAGGTCGAGCGGCTCGTCTCGTTCCTGCGAAAGACCGAGCGCGGATTCTGCCGCTGAGGGCTCTCTACAAGGGCTGAGGGCTCTCTTTTTATAAGGCTGAGGGCTCTCGGGCTGAGGGCTCTTTACCGGCTGAGGGCTCATGCGAGGAAGCGACCCGGTCTCCCGCCTCGGATTGATCGCCGGATGCGGAAGCCTGCCGGGTGAGGCGGCGCGCGCGCTGCGCGGGGCGACCACGTCCGTCTGTGCCATCGCGTTCGAGGGCTTGACCGATCCCGCCCTCGCCGGCGATGTCGACGAGCTGCGTTGGCACAAGCTCGGACAGCTCGACGCGGCCGCTGCGAGCCTGCGCTCGATGGCGGTGCAGACCGTCCTGCTCGTGGGGTCGATTCCGAAGCAGGTCCTGTTCGACGGCTCGGGTCGGGTCGAGCCCGACCGCGCAGCGGCGGCGCTGCTCGAGAAGCTCGTGGGCTGGAAGGACGACGCGCTCTTCGCGGCCCTCGCGGATTGGTTCGAGGAGCAGGGCTTTGCGATCGGCCGCCAGGACTTGATGCTCGTGTCGCTGCTCGCCCGGGAAGGCGTCTTTTCGAGTCGTCCGCCCGACCCGGCCGAGCAGGCGGATCTCGCCGCCGGCTGCCGCGCGCTCGCAGCGCTCGGCGCTGCGGGGATCGGGCAATGTGTCGTCGTGAAGCGCGGATGTGTCGTCGCCGTCGAGGCGGTCGAGGGGACGGACGACGCGATCCGCCGGGCGGGCAAGGTCGGGGGACCCGGCGCCACCGTCGTGAAGGGAATCCGGAGTGGACAGGATCGCCGCTTCGATCTCCCCGCCGTCGGACCCGGCACGATCGCTGCGATGGTCGAGGCGCGGGCCAGCTGTCTCGCCGTCGAGGCCGGTGTGACGCTGATCCTCGAGCGCGAGACGACGCGGGCCCGGGCCGAGCAGGCGGGGATCGCCTGCCTCGCGTTCGCGTCGGATCGGGCCGGCTCGTGACGCGTCTGCGTGTCGCGGTGGTCGGGGCCGGGCCGATGGGGCGGCTGCACGCCCGGACCGTGTCGAGGAGCTCGGCTCGGGACGGCGATTGCGTGCTCGCCGCGATCGTCGATCGCCATCCCGCGCGCGCCGACCAGCTCGCCCGCGAGCATCACGTCGCTTCCCTCGACGACCTGCGGAAGCTTCGCGACGTGGACGCGGCAATCGTGGCGGTGCCGACCGCGGCACACGTCGAGACGGCGCTCGCCCTCGCCGAGTCCGGCCTCGATCTGCTCGTCGAAAAGCCCCTCGCCCGTCATGCCTCCGAGGCAATGCGCCTCGTCCTGCGCGCCGAGGCGCTCGGTCGAATCCTGCAGGTCGGACACGTCGAGTGGTACAACCCGCGCTGGCGCGACGCCCTCGCGCGGGCGGGCGCCCCGCGCAGGATCCGCGTACAGCGCATGAACCCGGTCTCCGAGCGCGGCCTCGACATCGACGTCGTGCAGGACCTGATGCTCCACGATCTCGATTGGGTGACCCGCAGCCTCGGCGGCGAAGTCGACTCGCTCGAGGCGATGGGCCGGGGTCGCGCGGCCGGTGCGCTCGACGAGGCCGAGGCTCGGCTGCGCTTCCGCTCGGGCTGCGTCGTCGACCTGAGCGCGAGCCGTGTCCACCCTTCCCGCGAACGCTGGCTCGAGATCGAGGGCAGCGCGGGCACGGCGAGCATCGATCTCCTCGCGCCGGACGAGGCCGGCGAGGGCGCGGGCGACGGACTCGATCCGCTCGGGCTGCAGTGGCGCGCGTTCGTCGAGGCGGTCGCGACACGCAAGCCGCCCGTGAACGATGGGCGCGCCGGGGTCGCGGCCCTCGGCTGGGTCGAGCGGGTTCGCGCGGTGATCGACGAACGGGCGGTCTCGGGCGAGACGGGGGAGGCCGGTGGTCACGATTCTCTTGTCCGCCGGTGATCTGTCGGGCGAGGCCCATGCGGCGGCGCTCGTCACCGCCGTGCGCGCGCGGCTGCCCGGCGCGCGTTTCGTCGGGATGGGCGGCGCGAAGATGAGAGCGGCCGGAGTCGAGATCACCGTCGATCAGAGCGAGCTCGCGGTCGGCGGGATCTTCGAGCTGATTCCCGAGCTCGGGCGGATCGTGCGCGCCTGGCTTCGGCTTTCGCGCACGCTCGAGAACACGCAGCCCGAGCTCGTCGTGCTCGTCGATTCGGGGGGCTTCAATCTGCCTTTCGCCCGCCGCGTGAAGCGCACGACCCGCGCGCGGATCCTCTATTTCATCGCGCCCCAGGTCTGGGCCTGGCGCCCGGGTCGGATCCGGCGCCTGGCCGCCCGCGCGGACCGGATCGTCGTCTGCCTGCCCTTCGAACGCGCCTACCACGCGAGCCAGGGCGTCGCGGTCGACTACCACGGCCATCCCCTCGTCGATGCGTTCGCACGCGCTCGAGCAGCGGATCGCGCGATGGAAGATCCGAGAGAGCGGCGCGCTCGCGTGCGCCGTGAGCTCGGGCTGCCGCTCGACGTTCCGCTGCTCGGGATCTTCCCGGGCAGCCGGCGCAGCGAGCTCGCGCGCCACCTGCCGCTCCAGCTCGAGGCCTTCGAACGCCTGCGCGAACGGTCGCCGCGGCTCGCGCAGACCGTTGCCCTCGTCGGCCTCGCGCCGGGCTTCACACAAGCGGATGCCCACCGCGCCGCCCCCGCCCACTTCGCGCGCGCCGCGGATTCGATCCGCTGCGTCGACACACGGGAGGGCGAGCTCTTCGACGCCCTCGACGTAGCACTCACGAAGCCCGGTACGATCACCCTCGAGGCCGCGTTGCGCGGCTGTCCGATGGTCGTCGTCGGCCGTGTCCATCCCCTCACGGGCTGGCTCTTGCGGCGGAGTCTGCGCATCGGGCAGGTGGCGCTGCCGAATCTGCTCGTGGGCGAAGGGATCGTCCCCGAGCTGTTGCAGGCGGCGGCGACCCCGGACCGGATCGCCGCCGAGCTCGAGGCGATTTTCGTTGGGCCCGCGCGGGAGCGACAGCTCGCGGGGCTGGCCCGGGCCGTCCTGCAGCTGGGGCCGGCCGGGGCGATCGAGAAAACGGCCCGTTTGGTGGAGGAGATGATTGGGTCCCCTCGCGCATAGCGTCGCGGCGTTGGCCGCGCTCGTGGCCGCACCGGTCCTGGCGGCGGGGGCGGTGGTGCGCCCGTCGTTTCGGCGTCAGCTCCCGGAGCGTCTCGGGCTCGCGAGGCCCGAGAGCGGGGGGCGCATCTGGCTGCACGCCTCGAGTGTCGGCGAAGCGAAGGCCGCGTGCCGCCTGCTCGAGGCCCTCGAGGAATCGGGGCATGCGACGCGCGCGACCGCGATGACGGTGGCCGGCCGCGGCATCTTCGAGCGCGACCGGCCGGAGATGCCCGCGAGCCTCGCGCCCTTCGATCATCCCTGGTGCATCGAGTCGGCGATGGGGCGCGGCCGGCCCTTGTGCTCGGTGCTGATCGAGACGGAGCTCTGGCCGAGCTGGATCGCGGCCTGTGCACGCCACGAAATTCCCGTCGTCGTCGCGTCGGGCAGACTCTCGGACCGCTCCTTCCCGCGTTATCGGAAGCTCGCGCTGCTGCTCGGGCCGACCCTGCGGCGCATCGCCGCCGTCGGTGCCCGAACCGAGCTCGACGCCGAGCGCTTCGTCCGGTTGGGCGTCCCGGAGCAGCGGGTCCGGGTCACGGGGGATCTCAAGCTCGACCCGGCCGGGGAGAAGCCGGCCCTCGGCCCGGTGCTCGCGCAGGCGCTGTCGAGGGGACCGGTCGTCGTCGGCGGGAGTACGCATCGCGGAGAAGAAGAAGCGCTCCTGCGGGCGCTCGCCGAAGCGGAGAAGCGCGGGCGCGCCTTCGTCCTGGTCCTCGCGCCGCGTCATGTCGGGCGCTGGTCCGAGCTCGCGCGGCTCGGCCAGTCCCACGGACGCCGGGTCTTCCTGCGCAGCCGGCTCGAGAAGACGCCGCTCGAGCCCGGCGAGGTCCTGATCCTCGATACCTACGGCGAGCTGGCTGCGACCTACGCCGCGGGCTCGCTCGCCTTCGTCGGGGGCACGCTCGTGCCGGTGGGCGGACATAACGTGTCGGAGCCGGTCCATGTGGGCTGCCCGGTGCTCTACGGGCCCCATTTCGCGAACGTGCGGAAGATCGTCGAGATCCTCGAGGCGGACGGCGCCGGCCGCTGCGTCGCGACGCCGGATGCCCTCGTCGAGGCGGTCGTTGCGGGGCTCTTCGAGCTCGAGGACGGCCGCCGGCGGGGCGAGGCGGGACGTCTGACCCTCGAACGACACCGCGGCAGCGTCGAGCGAACCCGCCAGCTCATCCTCGAGACCCTGGCACAGGCGGGACGGATGGACCGGAGGTGAGCGCGGTGCTCGTCCCCGCCTCGTGGCTCTACGGCCTCGGCGCGCGAATCCACCGCACGTTCATGCGCCTGACGTCGCGCACGCGCAGTCGCCCCGATTGCGCGATCGTGAGTGTGGGCGCGATCACGGTGGGCGGTGCGGGCAAGACGCCGCTCGCGGCGCGCCTGGCTGCGGGGCTGCGTGCCCGCGGATATCGCGTCGTGCTGGCGAGTCGGGGCTACAAAGGCGCTCACCGCGAGCCCGTGACCGTCGTCTCGGACGGGGCCCACATCCACGCCTACGCCTCCGAGGCGGGCGACGAGTCGCTCGTCCTGGCGGCCCACGCGCCGGGGGTTCCGGTGCTCGTCGGCCGCGACCGGAACGTCGTCGGACAACATGCGGTGTCGCGCTTCGGGGCCGAGATCCTCGTGCTCGACGACGGCTTCCAGCACCACCGCCTGGCCCGCGACCTCGACGTCGTGAGCCTCGATGGAACGTCGGGCCTGGGCAACGCGCGCGTGCTGCCGGCTGGACCCCTGCGCGAGCCGCGCTCGAGTCTTCGCTTTGCCTCCTGGATCTGCATCGTCGATGGCGACGGTACGCCGCCTCCCGGCGCCGCCGGCTTGCTCGCGAAGCTCGCGCGTTCGCAGCGATTCGTATTTCGCGCGCGGCGCCGTCCGAGCGCGCTCTTCTCCCTCGACGGCAGCGAGCGGCGTCCGCTCGGCGAGCTCGCGGGGAAGCGGGTCGGACTCCTGTGTGGCATCGCACGCCCGGGCTCGTTCCGGCGCTGCGTCGAAGCGCTCGGCGCCGAGGTTGTCTGCGAGCGCCATTTTCCCGATCACCACGCCTTCTCGGCGCGTGATCTGCACGGACTCGATCCCGCCGCCGAGCTCTGGCTCACGACCGAAAAGGACGCGATCAAGATCCTGCCCTCCTGGACCCGGGGCGCGTCTTTCTGGGTCTTGCAGATCGAGCTCGAGATCGAAGACGAACAGGCGATCCTGACGGCGCTCGAAGCGGCGCTTCAGGCGTCGGGTCGCCTCTCGGCGCCGGCGGGTTCGATGGGCTCGACGGGCGACAGCGACTCGATGCGCCCGCGGCGGTCGACGGCAAATCGCGCGCCGCTTCGATGACCGACGAGCTGGCCTAGCCAGGGCCAGCGCGGGACGGTGAAGAGGGAGACCTCGAGCCGCTCGTCCGGGCTCTCGCCGATCAGATCGACCCGGGCGAAGCCGAGGGCCAGCGCCGAATAGCGCAGATCCGGATGGCCCGTCGCGAGCGGCGGCTCGGCGCGGCTCCCGCTCCCGGCGCCGATCTGGAGCAGCGGGGTCGGATCGCCCAATGCGAAGGCCTGCAGGTTGTGGTGGTGGCCGCAGAGGACGAGCTGGACGGGCAGGGCCGCCTGCGCGATCGCGTCGCGCACCCAGTCGGGATAGCCGCCCTTCGGCAGCTTTCCGTAATCGTCGGTCGCGATCGGGCGGTGGGTCGCGAGGATCCGCCAGGGGCCCCGCGCTGCCCGGATCGCCTCTGAGAGCGCCCGCTGGATCGCCGCGCGGTCGTCGATCGCGATCTCGGACTCGAAGAGAATGAGGCTCACACCCGGATGCACCTCGACGACGCGCGTCAGTCCGTCGCTCATCTGCCAGCCGGGCAGGAACTCCGGGATGGCCGTCCGCTGGAGCCCCGCGCTCTCGGGCCGCCCGAGATCGTGATTTCCCAGCACCGCGAACAGGGGCACTGGGCGCCGCTCGTTCGCGTCGAGCGGACAGGCGGAGGCGACTTCGGCCGAGCGACTTCCCGTCAGCGCGAGGAAATAACAGTAGGGGCGCACGAGATTGGTGCGCACCCGTTCCACCAGCCGGTCCTCGGAGAGCCCGCTGTCGTAGAAGTTGTCGCCGAGGAAGACGAGGCCGTCGACGGCCTGTCGGCGCGCCTCGCGGGCCAACGCATCGGCCACGGCGAGCTGGCCCTCGAACAGGTCCAGGCGCTGGCCTGCGCGTCCCGTGTCACCCAGCGCGAGGATCGACCATGCGGGCTGTGGGGCTGCCGCGCTCGCCCTCGCCTCGCTCTCGCGGCTGCTCCAGGCGAGGACCAGTGCCAGCCCCGCAAACACCGCGAGTCCCGCGAGCGATCCGCGCGAGAAGACGCGACCGAAGCGCCAGGCGATGCGGTGCCGAAGCAGGCGCCGATTCTCGCCGGGGAGTGATTCGAGCAGCGCTCGGCGCAGGGGGCGGTCGCCCGCGCAGTAGGCCGCGAGCGCCCGCGCCCGAAGCCGCGTGTCGAGCAGGCGCGAGAATCCCTGCTTCTCGATCGAGCGGGCGAGGCGCATCAGGTCGTTCATCCGCGCCCGCGGTGTGATGCGGTTCGGGATGCGCGTGTGGTCGAGGTCGACGAAGAGACAGCGTGGGCCCGGCGTGTCGTGTTCGAAGAGCACGTTGCGGACGTTCAGGTCGCCGTGGACGGCGCCCGCGTCGTGAAAGCGGCGCAGCGCCCGGCCCAGCGCGGCGGCGCCTCGTGCGAGAGTCTCGCGTGAAGGCTTGAAGGCGAGCCACGCGAGGCCGTCGAGGCACTCAGCCCGGTCGAGGCTGCCGAAATGGCTCTCCCAGAGCAGACCCCGGCGCCGCGAGATGGCCACCACGGGCATCGGAATCGGGGCGCCCCGCTCGCGCAGCGCGAGCCAGGTCTCGAGCTCGCGCTCGCCGCGCCGGGGAGACAGGAAGCGGCTCGCGAGGAAGCCTCCGAATAGCCCCCCGCGCCGCGCTTGTCGCAAGCGCAGCGCCGTGGGCGATCCCGGCAGCGCGACGAGCTGCTGCGGACCCCGGCCGCCCGCCACGACGCGTCCGGCCCGCAGCGCGGCGTCGAGGCCCTGCGCGTTCCCGAGCCCTGCGCCCTCGAGGGCAGCCACGAACTCGGCGTTCGCGGACACGCGATAGTCGGCCGATCGGATCTTCACCGGAAGCGAGCGCGCTCTCATCGGGGCAGCCGATGGCGGACGAAACGGGCGAGCAGGAGTGCAGCGATCAGGAACACCGCATTCGGGATCCAGCTCGCCTGTGCCGCCGGGAGCCAGCCCTGCTTCGCGATCGACTCGGCGAGGTTCCCGAGGCCGAAGTAGGCGAAGGCCGCCGCCAGTGCGATCGGAAGCCCGAGGCTCCGCCCACGCTGCTCGCTCGCGAGCGCGATCGGAACACCGACGCCGGCGAAGAGCAGCGGTGCGAAGGGCAGCGTTCGCCGCCGCTGGACCTCGAGCTCGTACTCGATCGGGTTCTTCTGGTCGAGCTCCTTCAGCGGATCCCCGCGCTTCGCCCTTTCGAGCACGGCTTCGAGCTCTTCCCGGGTCATCTGCTTGGGCCGCACGGGCCCGAACTCGGTCCCGAGGATGTGCGAGACGTCCACGCCGACGGAGAAGGAATCGAAATGGATCCGAGCCGAACGTTTCGGGTCCGCCTCGGTCGGGTCGAGGTGGACGTCGCCGTTGAAGAGCTCGATTTCGATCTGCGAGCTCGCATCGTCGAACTCGAACCGGCCCCGCTCGGCGAAGAGTCGATAGGCCCGTCCCGAAACGCCGGCGTCGTAGATCATCACGCCGGCGAGGCCGCCGCCCGGCAGTCGCTCCTCGACGAAGATCAGCTGGTTGCCGATGCGGCGGAACTTGCGGGGCTCGAGGATCGCTCCCCGCGCCGCCACGGTCTTGAAGAGCGTCACGAGCTGGCGTCGCGAGGCGTGCTCGAGCGACACGACGAGCCAGGCGAGCAGCGCCGTGGCACAGAGTCCGAGCACGAGATTCGGCACCAGCACGCCATCGGGCCCAATTCCCGAGGCGCGCATGCCGAGCAGCTCGCCGTCGGAGCCGAAGCGCCGCGCCGCCAGCAGGATCCCGACCAGGAAGGCCAGGGGAATCGAATACGAGAGCGCGACCGGAAGCAGGCAGGCCGCGAGCCGCACGAGCTCGCCCGGATTCATGCCGATCAGCAGGAGCTCATCGAGGCGGACGAGCAGGTTCTGGGTCAAAAGGACGAGGGTCACGGCCAGGAAGGCGAGTGATCCGTAGACGAGCGTCTCCCGCATCACGTAGAGCGAGAGGGTGCGCGCGGTTCTCATGGTCTTTATCCTATCGGCCGGTCGATTGCTCGGCGAGGCGCTCGAACCCCTACATGCTCCAGAGCAGAAGACTTTCTCGGCCGCCGCGCGCGGAGCGGATCCTCGTGATCCGGCTGGGAGCGCTGGGCGACGTGCTGCGAACCCTGCCTGCCGTGACGGCCCTGCGCAGCCTCCATCCCGCGAGCCATCTGGCGTGGTTGGTCGAGCCCGCGGCGGCGAGCGCCGTCACCGCGACGGGTTGCGTCGACGAAGCGCTCGTCTTCCCGCGCGGCGAGCTCGTCGATGCGATCC
>JANMTD010000277.1:0-9112 GCA_031390075.1 Deltaproteobacteria bacterium
GCCAGGGGCGAGCCGGTCCTCGCTCAGGAGATCCTCACCTTCGACACGATGTTCAAGCCGGCGATCCGGGAGGACGCCGACCCCCGCATCCTCGAGGGCTGGGCCTTCTTGCAAGCGACGGCCCCCGACGACGCGAAGCCCGCCTTCTGTTGGGGCGATTCCCGGGTCGGCAACATCATCTTCGACGACCACGTCCCCGCCGCGATCCTCGACTGGGAGATGGCGAACGTCTCCGACCCGCGCACGGATCTCGCCTGGTTCATCTGGATCGACCGCTGCAACAGCGAAGGCCTCGGTGCCGCGCGGCTCGCGGGGATCCCGTCGCCGGCGAGCCTCTACGCGCAGTGGAGCGAGCGGACGGGTCGGTCGATTCGCGGCATCGAGTGGTTCGAGCTCTTCGCGGTCGTCCGCTATGCGATCGTCCTCGAACGGAAGTTCGCCTTCATGCGAGAGACGAATCCGGGCCTCGTCGTGCCCAACTTCCCGGCGAACTTCATCCCCGAGCTGATGAAGGCCGTCCGCAGTCAGACCGGCGGGACGTAGATCTCGCAGGCGCCGTCTTGGCTGCCCGTGATCACGAGCAGCCTTCCCATCGCCATGTACTGCCCGATCATGAGCCCGAGCTCCACGATCTCCGCGTCGCTGAAATGCCGGCGGAGCTCCGCCATGAAGTCGGCATCGACGGTCCGAAAATCCGTCGCCATCCGCTCTGCATAACGAACGGCCAGCGCCTCTCTGGGCTCGAGCTTGCGCTCCGCCTCCGGGAGATGGATCTGGGCCACCGTCTCTTCGTCCAGTCCTTGACGCGTCGCCGACGCGTACCGGGCGAACAGTCAGGTATTGCACTCGTTCATCGCCGCGATCTTGAGCCGGGCGAGCTCCTTGATGCGGGCGGGCGCGATGCCCTTCGTATGCGCGGGACGAAAGAAGTCGAAGAAGCTCTCGAAGAGCTGCGGCGCGAGTTCCATGATGTTCATCGAGGGCGAACCTCCAGCGACCACGTTAGCGAAGCGAGCTCGCCGTGGAAGCTTCGCTGGAATCACTGGCCTAGAGTCGGCGATCTGCCCCGCAAGCTGGGCGGGGCGAGGTGATCGGATGGCGTTCGATGTTCGAGAGTCGGCCACGGGCGGACCGCTCGCCGTCTCTCAGGCCCTCGCCCCGGCCGCTGCGCCTGCATTCCTCGGCCGGCGGATGGTCGGCCTCGCCGCCCTCGCGAATTTCCTGGCGAGCGGGGTCACGTTCGGCGCCTTCGGCAACTTCGTCGGCCCGATCTCCGAGGCGTATGCGGTGCCCAGATCGACGATCGGGCTCGGCATCTCGTTCACGGTGCTCGCGCTGGGGGTCGCCGCGCCCTTCGTCGGTCGTTGGCTCGATCGGGGTCGCGCGCGGCAGATGATGGTCGCGGGTGCGATCATGACGGGCCTCGGATTGATCCTGCTCTCGCGGGCCACATCGCTCGGGCAGGCCTCTTTCGCGTTCATCGGCGTCGTGTGCGTCGGTGCCGCCTTCTTCGGATCGGTGCCCTCGATGGCGCTGACGACGAACTGGTATGCGCGCAGGCGCGGCCTCGCCCTCGGCTTCACGGTGGGCGGGGGAACGATCGCGAGCTACGTCGCGCCGGCGAGTGCGCAGGCGTTGATCGATGCCTTCGGTTGGCGGACGGCGGCGGCGACGTTCGGGGTCTGGACGCTGCTCGTCGCGGTGCCGCTCTTCGCCTTCTTCGTGATCGGGCGGCCCGAGGAGATCGGTCAGCGGCCGGACGGAGACGAGCCCGCAGCCGGGAGCGCGCCGTTCGAGCGCGGGCAGGCCGTTGCCCTCGCCGGAGTGCGCGAGACGGGCGATCTCGCGCGGGATCCGCGGCTCTGGCTGCTCGCGATCGGATTCGGGCTGGTGATGACCTCACCCGTCGTGCTGATGGGGCTCCTCGTCGAGTTCGGCGGGGATCTGGGCTTCAGCGCACAGCAGGCGGCGGTCTTCTTCGCGGCGATGGTTCCCTTCTCGCTGATCGGCAAGATCGTCCTCGGCGGTCTTGCGGACGTGGCGCCGCTGAAGCCGTCGATCGCGATGATCGTGGTCGTCAACATGCTCGTCTGGGCGATCTTCTACTTCGAGCCGAGCTACCCGATGTTCGTCGTGACTGGCGCGCTCTACGGGGTCGGAATCGGCGGGGCCGCGCCGATCCACGGTGTCGCGACGGCGCGCTGCTTCGGCCGGGCCAACTTCGGGCGCGCCAACGGTCTCGGCGCGATGGCGGGCATCCCGCTCCTCGCGGGCGCCTCCGCCCTCTCGCATCTGCTCGAGGGCTGGACGGGGAGCTATGCGACCGGCTTCCTGGTGCAGGTCGGCCTCATCTTCACGGGCGGCCTGATGCTGTCGCTGGTCACGTTCCCGAAACACGAGTCGGAAGCGGCCTGAGCTCAGGGCTGATACCAGATGGGCGAGCTCCATGCGCGCTCCTGGATCGTCGGCGGGACCTCGCCGGAACAGCAGGCTTCGAAGCCTTCCTGCATCGTCGACGGATCTTCGCAGTGAACGCCCGCGTCGTTGCAGGCCCACTGCGTCCAGCGACAGCTCGGATTCTCGCGCAGCCGCGCATAATAGAAGGTGGCTCGGCGGGGTCGAAATCCGGGTCGGTCCAGACCTGGCAGAGCTGCGCATAGCCTTTGCCCCGGGGCTCGCAGGTCGCGAGTTCGACGTCGGCCTGCTTGTCGCCGCCGGCGACCGTGAGGACCATCTCCTTCGCCGCGCCGTTCTCGCTCCAGCCCTTCACGATCTCGATCCGCTCGAGATCGCCGCCCGTCGGATGGGGATCTCGCACGGCGCTCACGAGGAAGCGCGGGCTGCCGCCGCCCGCCGGCTGGGCCGGCAGATCGCCGCCCATCGGGACGCCCTGCGCATAGCCCGTCTTCGTGACGTCGCCGGCACTGCACGCATCGTCCGCATACTGCCAGCCGCCGAAGAAACGAAGCTCCGGACGGGTTCCGCTCGTCCCGTAGGCTTCCTTACGGAGCAGCGCTTCAAATAACGCGTCCCGGCTGTTCTCCTCGGCCCAGAGGACGGCGAGGCCGCCGGGGTTGAGGGCGGCGACGTCGGGGAGGCCCGGCTCGAGGGCCTCGCTTCCGGGCTTGCCGGCGCCGCCGTGACCCCCGAAGCCGCGCTCGGCGACATTGCCCGGGGTGCCGAGATGGGTGTCGGTGCTGCCGATCAGGCCGAAGCGGAAGGGGTTCGCGCCGAGGGCGGGAGCGAGAACGAGGCCGCGCTTCAATGCGGTGCGGATGAAATCGATCTCGTTGGGGGTTTCGGAGCCAAAGGGATTCTGGTGGTCCCGGGCCTTCTCGAAGCCGCAGCCCTCGTCGGTCACGCCGGGCGTCATCGCGCACTCCGACTCGCCCTTGTGCTGCATGACCTCGACGAGCCGGTCGTAGCGCGCGCGGATCTCGGCCTCCTGTTGCGTGATCTCGGCGGCCGGCGTCACG
Source organism: Deltaproteobacteria bacterium (assembly GCA_031390075.1). Classification (GTDB taxonomy): domain Bacteria; phylum Myxococcota_A; class UBA9160; order UBA9160; family UBA4427; genus UBA4427. The sequence continues at coordinate 3,477 of JANMTD010000277.1, forward strand.
GCGGAGGTGAAGGCCGAGCCGGCGCTCCAATTCGAGTTGTGCGGGATCGTGATCGATTCGCAGCCCTCTTTCCCGTCGCGGCATTCGCGGTCGAGCCGTTCCCAGAGTAAGGTCGCCATCGAGCCCGTCTCCATCACGCTGATGGGCAGCGCGGGAACCCGCTCGTTGCGAAAGATCACGTTGCGGTGGAGATGGCCGCCGTCGTGGCCGCTCGCGGTCCACTCGTAGGCGATGAAGCTCGTGAAGCGGCAGGCAGCGCCGCGATCGTAGGCCGCCTCCGCGGCGGCCTGGTGCTCGTTCCAGACGGTCCCCGCGGCGGCGAGACAATTTTTCGCCCCCTCGCCGCAGAAACCCCAGCGCGACTCGAAGAGCGAATAACGCCCGTTCATGATGAAGAACGCGACGCGGGGGAAATTCCGGTAGAGGCCGCAGACGAGCGAGTCGTGGCCTGGCTGGCCGGGGGTCCGGCAGATGTGGACCTCGCCGATCTGCTCGGCGTGGTCGGTGACGGCGGCGAAGTCGAGGGGGCGTTCGAGCTTGACGTTGCGAAGCGATCGACCGGCCGCGTCGAAGGGCTGGATCCCGAGCGTCTCCCCGACGGCGAATCGGTAGGCGTCCCGCGGTGTCACGCGCGTGTCCTGGGTCGAGGCGTCCTGGGAGCGGGCGGTATGGACGTGGAGATCGCCGAAGAAGGCTCGCCGCTCGGGGCTGTAGTCCCGGCAGGCGGCCCGCGTCTCGGTCACCGCGAAAACTGGCGCGATGGGGCGCTCTTCTGCGGCGAGGGCGGGCGCGACGAGCAGGCAGGCGAGGATCGACGCCAGCCGGAGCGATCCGCAGCGCGGCCGCGGATCGCTCATCTCAGAGCGCCGCTTCCGCCGACACGGCCGAGTCGAGGGATGCGGCTGCATCCGCAGCGGCCCCGCCGGCTTCATCCTCGGCCGGTGCTCCCGCTTCGATGAACTTGCGGATGATCCGGTCCTGGACCCACTGCTCGCTCCACCAATCGATCGGCGTCACGGCGTTGCCCCCGAGCAGCATCGTGAAGTGGAGATGATCGCCGCCGGCGAGGCCCGTGGCGCCGCTGCGGCCGAGCTCGCCGTCGAGCTCGACGGTTTGACCGACCTCGACGCCGATCGACGAGAGATGGGCGTAGAGCGACTGGAGGCCCATGCCGTGATCGACGATCACGCAGTTGCCGTAGATCCCGAGCCAGCCCGCGAAGATCACCTTGCCGCGGTTCGCGGCCTTGACGGGGGCGGCCATCGTCGACGCGAGATCGAAGCCGAGATGGACCTGGTGGTCGATGTCCTGGCCGCCGTAGACGTAGGTCCGCTGGTCGGCGAAGCCGGCTTCGACGGCGGTGTTGAGGAGCTGCTTGAAGGGGCCGCGCCAGAGGATCTCGGGCGACGTCTCGAGGGCGAGCCCCGCGATCTTGTCGTTGTTCAGCTTGCGCAGGTCGCGATTGATCCGGAGGTAGGACGCGACCAGATCCGCCGGGTTCTCGACGACGAATTCCGGCGTGTTCTGCAGGATCGAGGGCACGACGCGCGAGAGGAATGCGTCGTCGACCTCGATCCGGCTGTCGCGAAACTGCTTCGGGAAGACGCGGAAATCGAAGCTGCCGGTCCCTTCGTTGCCGATCGTGTCGCGCGCATAGACGTGGATCGGGACGGCCGTATCCTGGCTGGGCAGCAGGGCGAAGAATGCGACGCGGAGCGCCGGGTCGGCGCCGGGAATGCCGGCACCGCTCGCCGGGAAGCCCCGGTACTCCATCTCGCCGACGCGGACGCCGGAGTCGGAATCCGCGGGGTTCACGCGGTAGACGACGACCTCGGATCCGCCCTGGTTGATGAAGTGGTGGAGCGAGAGGACCGAGACCTGGGGCGGGATCAGCTTGACCTCGACCGTGGCCGAGAGGGTCGAAGTCGCTTCGCGCAGGCCGAAGAGGACCGGGCGCACCGCCGTCACCTGGACCTCGGCACTGCCCGCGACGAGGCTCGGGATCGCGCGCTTGCCGATCGCGCGCGTGACGAGGACCCGGTCCTCGCCTTCGAGCGCAATGCCCGCGCCCGCGTCGATCGAAGCGCCCGCCGGGCCGCCGACGGCTCCTCCAAGTGAAGAGTCGAAGAGCGGCGTCGCAGTGCCCGACTGGACGAGGGAAATCTGGAGTCGATTCAGGGTTCCACCGGGCGCGACGACGGCGACGGTGACGTCGCCGATCTGACCGACGGCCTCGGGTCCGGAGATTTCGATCACGGGGCCCGGGGCCCCGCCCGCGCGGATCCACGCGCCACCAGCCGCCAGCAGACAGAGAACGATCACGAAGAGGAAGATACGCATGGCGCGAGAGTTTACCGGCGGCGCGAACGATGCCAACGAGACGAGGGGACGAAGTGCGAAAAAGTCGCTAGCTCGGCGTCGCGCCGGGTCCGTTGTTCGCCGCCGCGGGGGCCGGGGCTTCGTACCAGATCGGTGAGGTCCAGAGCCGCTCCTGGATCGTGGTCGGGATCTTCGGATCACTGCACGCCGGGGGCCGGGCGTCGGCCGGCAGCTCGAGGCATTGGCGCGCCGTCCAGCGACAGCTCGGGTTCTCGAGCACGCGTACGTAGTAGACCGCGTTCTGCGCCGGATCGAAGGCCGGGTCGGACCACACCGCGCAGAGGCTCTCGTGACCTTCGCCGCGGGGTGTACACGTCGCGGGATCGACATCCGCGTCGCTCGCGCCGCCGGCGACGTCGTGGACGACCTGATGGAAGCCGTCCTCGGCGTCGACCCAGCCCTTCACGATCTGGACGCGCTGGAGGAGCCCGCCCGAGTGCTCCGCCGTACCGGCGTCGCGCAGGGCGCTGACGATGAACGACGGCTCGGCCGCCTCGGCAGGGGTCGGCAGGTCTCCGCCCATCGGAACGCCCAGCGAATCCGCTTTCTCGACCCAATCCGGCGTCGCGCAGAGATCGGCGGGCAGGTTCCAGCCGCCGTAGAAGCGCGCCGTGATGCGCGGGCCGCTGGTCCCGAAGGTCTCGCGCCGCTTCATCGCGTCGAAGATCGAGTCGCGGGAATTCTCCTCGGCGAAGACTCCGGCGAGGCCGCCGGGGCTCGACATCGCGTTGTAGGTCAGCGTCACCGGCCCGGGCGCCGCCGCGAGCCGCCGCTCTGGCGTCGCGTCGACGATCCCCATCCAGCCCTGATAGGAGTACTCCTCGACGTCGCCCGGATTCGCGTTATGCGAGTCGGTCGCGGCGATCAGGCCGAGCTTGTAGGGATTCACGCCGAGTCGCCGCTGCTCGCGGAAGCCCTCGAGCAGCGAATAACGCAGGAAGTCCGTCCGTGAAACGCAGCCCTGATCGAAGAGCGCGCCCTTGCCGACGCCCTCCTTGCAGTCCTCGAACTTCGCGCCGCGCCACTGCTCGTAGCCACAGAACTCGTCCGTCGCGCCGATCACGCCGTACATGCCGTTGCGGCACTCCGAGTCGCCCTTGATCTGGCTGACCTCGGCCAGGCGCTCGATGTCGGCGCGCAGCATGGCGCGTGCGCGCTGCGCCTCGAGCGGGAGGTCGCGGCCGGTGACGGCGAACATGTTGCCGTTCGAGAGATTCGAGTTGTGGGGGATCGTGAGGACGTCGCAGCCCGTGCCCGCGTCGAGGCATTCGCCGCGCAGGCGCGACCAGAGCTCGTAGACGTCGGGGACGTCGATCCACGGGATCGGCGCCGCGGGCACCGCGGCGTTCCGGAAGATCACGTTGTGATGGACCTTCGCGAGGCCGGGGGTCGCGGTGTACTCGTAGGCGTGGAAGGTCGTGAAGCGACATTGGGCCGAGCGGTCGTAATGGCGCTCGGCGGCGACCTGCTGCTCCTCCCAGACGGTTCGCATCGCCGTGCGGCAGATCTCGCCGTCCTCGCCGCAGAGCGCGTCGCTGCGCCGGGTATGCGCCATCTCGGCGTCGAGTGCGGTCGAGAGCTTCGACATGCGCGCGCCCAGACTCAAGGCGTTGACTACGCCCGGCGTGCCCGCCGTGCCCGCAGGCGCTTTCGCGTCGCCGGGCTCGCCTCGGAAGATGCGACAGGCCTCGCTCGCGTAGACCGCGGAGCCTTCGCGCGTGCAGAGGGCGACCTCGCCCTGGAAATCCGCGTGATCGGTCAACGCGACGAAATCGAGGGGCCGCTCGAGTCGCGCCGGTCGTGTTCCCCGGCCCTCGGCATCGAGGGGCGGAAGCAGGACCTCTTCGCCCTTGCCGAAGCGATAGGTCTCGTCGGGTCCGTTGCGGACGTCGGTGAGCCAGGCGTCCATCGAGAGCGTCGAATGGACGTGGAGCTCGCCGAAGAAGGCCTGGCGGCGCGGATCGCGATCGACGCATGCCTCGCGCGTTTCGCTATAGGGCTGGCCGCTCGGCGAGAGCGTAGAGGACGGGTCGGCAGCGGGTGTCGTCGCCTGCGCGGGCCCGGACTGCTCCGATCCCTCTTTTTTGTCCCCTGGACTGCAGCCCGGAACGGACGTCAGGACCGCCATGCACGCGAGCGATGCGAGCGTCGAGCTCGCTCTGCGAACGATTTGCGGGAACCAGTGGCCTTGCGTCATCGGAATCTCCGCAGTTCGAGCCGACGGGTGGCGAGACCCGGTGACGGCGCCCGCTGGGAAGCTAATCCAGCGCGGATCGGGTCGCCCATCGCGCTGGAGAAATTCGACTAGAGTCGGGGGCCTGGCGGACAGCGACAGCGGACACCGGAAATCGGAGGCACGCATGAGTACGAGTGAGAACGCGATCCAGGCCCTCGTCGACAAGGCGGAGATCCGCGACGTGCTGTCGCGGTATTGCCGCGGCCTCGACCGGATGGACAAGGAGATGGCCTACGGCGTCTGGCACGCCGGCGCGACGGCCTTCTACGACGGCATCTACGAGGGAACGGGCCGCGGCTTCATCGAATGGGTCTGGCAGGCCCATGCCGCAATGGAGCGCCACTCCCACCAGATCACGAACGTCCTGATCGAGGTCAACGGCGATCGGGCCACGAGCGAGTCGTACGTCACCGTCGTCCTCTGGACGCTCCCCGACGAGAACGGTCACCAGCTGGAGCTCGTCGGTCGCGGCCGCTACCTCGATCGCTTCGCCCGCAAGCACGGCCGCTGGGCGATCGAGCACCGGACCCATCTGCTCGACATGTCGAGCGAGTACCCCCTCGATCGCGCCGCCGTCTCGGAGGGGGCCTCCCGCGACGCGACCGACCTGTCCTTCGAGTTCTTCACGAAGAGCTGATTCGCACCGCCTACCGGACCTCGGCCCGGACCTCGAAGGCGTCGAAGTAGAACTGGAAGGCCTTGCGGAGCTCCGCCGGGTCGGCGCCGAAATCCTTGCGCAGGTCGTACACGACCTGGCCTTCCTTGCCCCGCGGATGGGCCTTCACATAGGCATCGAGCTGGCCGCGCGCCGCGTTCGTCATCGGCAGCCCGGCGACCTCGTAGATGCGCTCGACGGTGGCCATGTCGTCCTTCATGAAATCGTGGAAGAGGACGTCGACTTTTCGATCGGACGGCAGCAGGCGCCGGTCGCGGACCGAGGCCTCGAGCAGGCGCCGGACGCGGTCGTGCCAGTATTCGAGGTACCACTCGGGGTCGGTCGTGCGGTAGTTCATGCGTGCAC
>JANMTD010000318.1:0-2633 GCA_031390075.1 Deltaproteobacteria bacterium
CGAGCGAGAGCCAGGTCCACCGCGAGCTCGCCTCCGGCCTCTCGATGCCGGTCGGCTTCAAGAATGGAACCTACGGCACGGTCCAGATCGCGATCGACGCGATCGGCGCCGCCGCCGGCGAACACCATTTCCTGTCCGTCACGAAGCAGGGGATCGCCGGGATCGTCTCGACTGGCGGTAATCCGTACTGCCACGTGATCCTGCGCGGCGGCTCGAGCGGCCCCAACTACGATGCGGATTCGATCGCCCGGGTGGAGGCCCAGCTCGATGCGGCCGGCCTCGGGAAGCGCATCATGATCGACACGAGCCACGCCAACAGCGGCAAGGACCACCTGAAGCAGCCGGCGGTCGCCGAGTCGGTCGCGCGTCAGGTCGGCGAGGGCAGCCGCTCGATCTTCGGCCTCATGATGGAGAGCTTCCTCGTCGACGGGAACCAGCCGCATTCCCAGGAGAAGGGGAGCCAGGGCCTCGTCTACGGTCAGAGCATCACCGACAAGTGCATGAGCTGGGAGCGGACCGAGCCGCTCTTCCCGATGCTCGCCGAGGCGGTCCGCAAGCGCCGCGGGCGTTAGTGGCTGGTCTTTGCGACCGCGTCGCGGTCAGGCGATGAAATCCTGCGGCAGATCAACTCGGGGATTGGGCGAGAGGACCCCGCGTGCGGACTCGACTCAACCCGACCAGCCCCAGCCCCAGCAGCATTGCGGTGCCTGGCTCCGGGATCACGATGAGCACTTGATATCCGTTCCCGCCGATCTCCGATCCAAAGGCGAGAAAAGTCTTCCCGTCGTCCGACATATCGATGATCGAGCCCAGCTGCCAATTCGACGTATCGAGGCCCATCGACTGCAGGAAGACCTCGAAGTCCACGCTCGTCCCATCGGGTGAATAGATCCTCGGCACGTCGACGAATCCGAAGACGGGGGTGGTGCGGAATTCCTGGACATGCCCGAAGACGCGAGAGCCATCCACGGAAATGCCGAGCCTGTAAGGTCGACTTGAAGTTGGATTGCGTCCGTCCCAGAGCAGCCACCTCGCGCCGGAATCGTCGAATACGGCCTGGACCGAAACCTCCTCGGATCCGGCCCCGGAAGCCGCTTCCCGCTCGATGACCCCGCCGCCCACCCGGCTCGATCCGTCGGGGCTGATGGCGTCGATCCACTGCTGCCGCCACCCGCGACCGAGGTCATCCGTGCCGGCCAGGCGCTCGAGGGTTCCGTCCGGCTGCCAGCGGATGGCCGCTCCCACCTGCAATCCGGGGAAGGGTTGGCTCGGATGCTGGTAGGGCACCTCGACGAAGCCGTGGCCGTAGACGACGCCCTCATCGTTCACCGATACGACGTTTGCAGCCGGGAAGTCAGGTAAGCGATCGAGGGGCTGATAGCTCTCGCCGACGCGCCACAGCCCCACTTCGGGCTGGAATCCGGAGCTGCCCACGATGCTGGCCTTCCCGGCCGCATAGCGACCGTTGGGCGAGAGTGCGGTTGGGTAGACGATGGGTGGGTTCGCAGGCTCGAGCCTGGTCACCCGACTCCCGTCACGTGTCGCGACCACCCAGCCTTCTTGGGTGCCCTGACCGAGCAGGATGCTCATGTCAGGCGATGCGCCCCAGATCGACCTCAGGGGCGAGACCCCATCCGGGAAGAGTTCGCCGGGGCCGTCGGGATAACTCCAGATCAAATTCGGGAACTCGCTTTGAACGATCGACCCGTCTCCACTCAGCCGTTGGTAATACCGGTCCGCTACGCCCCCGGGACGGCTTATCCGCGAGATCGTGTAGATGCCGGCGGGGGCAGCCCAGGCGGAGGTGCTGGCGATCGGCAGGAAGGCGAGGATCAACGCGAGTAGGCGCGGTCGAACCTGGAGGCTCAGGGGCTTCATGCGATCTCCTGTTCGAATCGGCGCGGAGCGCCCTGAATACACCGATCATAGTGGCCGGCGGCGCGCCAAAATCGCATCCGATTCGACAGTATGGGTAGGTTCGCGCTGCGGAACGAACGCAGTCGACAGGAGCCCGTCACGTGAACCGGGCATGACAATCCACTAGAAAGAGACGAACCTCTCTCGAACTCGGACTTTCTTCGTGATAAGTCGAGCGAGACGGAGATCGAGGCTGAAGCTTCGCATGGAATGTCGTGAAATGGCGCGGGCGCGCAGCGCTCTGGAGGATCGGATGACGACCGGGAAGAGCCTTGAATACTGCAAGACCGAGCGCGATGGCCGCATCTTCACGGTCACGATCGACCGCCCCGAGCGCATGAACGCGCTCCACTGGATGGCCAACGAAGAGCTCGCGGGCGCCTTCGACGAGTTCGAAGCCGATCCGGACCTCTGGGTCGCGATCCTGACCGGCGCAGGCGACCGCGCCTTCTCGGCCGGCAACGACCTCAAATATCAGGCCACCGAGGCGAAGGGCGAGCTCAAGGCCGGCCCCGCCACGGGCTTCGCCGGGATCACGGCGCGCTACGACATGACGAAGCCCGTGATCGCCGCCGTGAACGGCGTCGCGATGGGCGGCGGCTTCGAGATCGCGCTCGCGTGCGACCTGATCATCGCGTCGACGCACGCGGTCTTCGCGCTCCCGGAGCCCCGCGTCGGCCTCGCCGCCCTCGCAGGCGGGGTCCACCGCCTGCCGC
>JANMTD010000342.1:0-3287 GCA_031390075.1 Deltaproteobacteria bacterium
TGATCGATCTGCAGGATCGGGTGATTCTCGTGACCGGGGGCTCGCGCGGGGTCGGCCGCGGCATCGCCGAGGGACTCTCGGCGCTGGGTGCGCGGATCGTGATCGGCGACATCCTCGTCGAGGCGGGCGAGGCGGTCGCGAAGGGAATCGGCAAGACCGCGCGTTTCGAGCGCCTCGACGTCGCGCGCGAAGAAGATTGGGCTCGCGTCGTCGGGCGCATCGAGGCGGGGGAGGGCCGACTCGACGCCCTCGTCAACAACGCGGCCGCGCTTCACGTCGGCAGCATCGAGAACACGCCGCCCGAGATCTTCCGGCGCATCCAGGACGTGAACCTGATCGGCCCCTTCCTCGGGACGCGGGCCGTGGTTCCGATCATGAAGAAGCAGGGCAAGGGCGCGATCGTCCACATCGGCTCGATCGACGGCATGATCGGCATGAACGGCATCTGCGCCTACGCCGCCTCGAAATGGGGACTCCGCGGGCTCGCGAAGTCGAACGCGATCGAGCTCGGCCGCGCCGGGATTCGCGTCAACACGGTCTGTCCGGCGGGCGGCAACGGCGAGATGTTCACGCCCTGGGCCCACGTCCTCGGCGGGATGGCCGGTGATGTCGAGGAGTACCTGAGCAATCGCGCCATCCCCGGCGATACGCCTTTCTCGGCGATCGCGAATGCCGTCGCCTATCTCGTCTCCGACGCCAGCGAGAACGTGACGGGCATCGACCTGCCGGTCGATGGGGGCGCGGCGAACGGGCGCTACCTGCCCGGCTTCGCTCGGGTCTGACACAAGCACGTCCGATCGGCCCGCGAGGGGCGCGAGGGTGAACACTTCAATGGCTTCTCTCAGTCTCGACACGATCGACATCCACAGCACGCACCTCTACGTGAGCCGCGGCTATCCCTTCGCCGAGTGGGACCTGCTGCGGCGCGAGGCGCCCGTCTTCTGGTACGAGCGCGAGGGGATCGATCCCTTCTACGCCGTGACGCGCCACGAAGACGTGCTCACGATCTCGAAGAACTCCGACGTCTTCGTGAACAGCCGCCGTCTGCGACTCCAGGATCGCGTCGACGACGAACGCCAGCGCCGATCGATCCGGGACCGGATCGCAGCCCGGGGCTGGGATCCGAAGGAGCCCTCCGACTTCATCCTGATGGACGATCCTCGCCACCGCGATTTCCGGCTCTTGACCGCGAAGCGCTTCACGCCGGCGGCGCTGCGCAAGCTCGAGCAGCACTTCGCGGATCTGTCGCAGCAGTTCGCGGGGGAGTTCGCGGTGGAGCTTTCGGCGGCGGGCGGCCGGGGCGAGATCTGCGATTTCGTGAAGGGCTTCGCCGAGAAGCTTCCGCTCGCGGCGATCGGTGAGATGATGGGGCTGCCGCCCGGCGATTGGCAGCGCTTGAAGCAGCTGACGAATGTCATGATCGGCGCGCCGGAACCGAAATTCTTCCTCCCGGGCGAAGATCGCAATACCGGCGTCGCCCGCGCCGTCGAAGAGATGACGCAGTACATGGTCCGGTTGGTGCGCGACCGCGAGGCGAGCGGTCCGGCGGGCGACGATCTCTCGACCCAGCTGATCCACGCGACGCTCTACGGCGATCGCCTCACCGACCAACAGCTCCAGGGTTATCTCTTCGTCGTGCTCGCGGCGGGAAACGAGACGACCCAGAACGCGATCTCCGGCGGTGTCCACGCGCTGCTCCAGAATCCCGCGCAGCGCGATCTGCTCTGCCAGAACCCGGAGCTCGTCGTCTCCGCAGCGGAGGAAATCCTGCGCTGGACCTCGCCGGTGCTGCAGTTCGCGCGCACGGCGGTCGAGGATTTCGAGCTGGCGGGGGTCGAGATCAAGGCCGGCGAAGATGTCGGCATGTGGTACCCGTCCGCCAATCGCGACGAGGCGGTCTTCGACGATCCCTACGTCTTCGACATCACGCGCGATCCGAACCGACACCTCGCCTTCGGCGGCTACGGCGCGCATTTCTGTCTCGGCGCCAATCTCGCGCGCTGGGAGCTGCGGGCGGCGCTGCGGGCGCTGATCCCCGTGCTGCCGCAGATGGAGCTCGCGGGGGCAGCCGAGCGGGTGCCCAATCTCCACGTCGCCGCGATCCACAGACTGCCGGTGAGGGCTGCGGCATGAGCGAAGATCTGAAGACACGCATGGAACGCGGGCTCGACGTCTTGAGGACACTCTCCGGCTCGGTCGAGGCCGCGAAAGGCATGGCGGCCTTCTTCGAGAGCCGCGGCGCGATCGGGCAGATCGCGCTCCAGGTGGGAGCCGGCGAGGTCTGGGCAAGGACGGCACTCGCCCGCCGCGACCGCAGCCTCGCCGTCATCTCGATGCTCGCAGCGCTAGGCCGCGAGGTCGAGCTGCGTGCCCATATCACCGGCGGTCTGAACCACGGACTGCATGTCGAGGAGGTCGACGAGATCTTCGTCCAGGTGGGAGCTTATGCGGGACTGCCGGTCGGGCTCGCCGGTGCGGGCATCGCGAATGAGGTCATCGCCCAGCGGGAGGGCGGGACGCAGCGCAAGACCCCTGCCGCGCCGCTCATCGCCAAGGACCCCGCGCGCCGCCGCGCCGATGGCCTCGACGTGCTGAAGACGCTGCTCGGTCAGCCGAGTCTCGACACGAAGCAGACCGAGCAGCAGATCCTGTCGTCGCAGGGCGCGATGGGCGAGCTCGTGATGGACTACGCCTTTGGCGAAGTCTGGGCGCGGCCACAGCTCTCGCGCCGGGATCGGAGCTTCATCGTGATCTCGGTGCTCGCGGCGCTGAACATGACCCACGAGCTCGAGTTCCATTTGCAGGGCGCGCTGAATCACGGCGTCACGCGGACCGAGATCGAGGAGATGCTGCTCACGCTCGTCGTGTACGGGGGATTTCCGCGGGCGATCGACGGGATGAACGTGGCGCGCCGGGTCTTCGAGCGGGCCTCGTGACCGACGAAGGGGTGCGTTCCGACGCCGTCGCCTCCCGCGAGAGAGCTCATGCCGCCTGAGGACGTTCTTCTGATGATGGCGCAGCTCGGCGTGGCGATCGCCGGCTTCAACGGGGTGGCCACGGCGCTGCGTCACGGCGAGCGGCGCAGTCTCCGCCGGGGTGTGATCGGGAGCATCCTGATCACGTCGGCCGCATCCATGATCCTCTGGTCCGTGATTCCCCTCGTCCTGCTGACGACCGCGATCGACCCTTCCGTGGTCTGGCGGGGATCGAGCCTCGGATGGGCCGCCTCCCAGACGGGCCTGCTTGTCTTTCGCGACCGGCAAGCCCGGAAGCTGGGTCTGGCTCCG
>JANMTD010000382.1:0-6031 GCA_031390075.1 Deltaproteobacteria bacterium
CATCCAGCAGCTCGCCGACTCGTTCCAGCAGGCGATCGTCGAGAACGAGTACAAAGGCGTCTACCGCGGCGTCTATCCGATCAAGGTCAACCAGCAGCGCCACATCGTCGAGGAGCTGGTCGAGTACGGCCGGGCGACGAATCTCGGCATCGAGGCCGGGTCGAAGCCCGAGCTCCTGGTCGCGCTCGCCCTGCAGGACAATCCCGAGGCCCTGATCCTCTGCAACGGCTACAAGGACCGCGCCTACATCGAGACGGCGATGCTCGCCCAGCGCCTGGGCCGCACGCCGATCATCGTGATCGACCGCTACAACGAGCTCGACCTGGTGATCAAGTGCGCCGCGGATCTCGGGATCCGGCCGCATATCGGCCTGCGCTCGCGGCTCTCGACCGTCGGCGCCGGCCGCTGGGTCGAGTCCTCGGGTGATCACTCGAAGTTCGGCCTCTCGGCGGACGAGCTCGTGCGGGCGATCGATCGGCTGCGCGGGGTCGACATGCTCGACTGCATCGAGCTGCTCCATTTCCACATCGGCTCCCAGATCACGGCCATCCGGGCCCACAAGGACGCGCTGCGCGAGGCGATGCGCATCTACGTCGGCCTCTACCGCCTCGGCGCCGACAAGATCCATCTGCTCGACGTCGGCGGCGGCCTCGGCGTCGACTACGTCGGCGCCGGAACCGACGACCCGTCGTCGATGAACTACACGACGCAGGAGTACGCGAACGACGTGATCTACGCCGCGCAGCAGGCCTGCATCGAGGCCGAGATCCCGCCCCCAGACATCATCACGGAATCCGGCCGCGCGATGGTCGCCCACCATTCGATGCTGATCTTCGACGTGATCGGTGTGAACCGCGACCCCTCGCCGGCGAAGATCGATCCCTGCGACGACGACGACCACGCGGTCCTGCACGCCCTCCAGGAAACCGTCGAGACGATCGCCCCCGACAACCTCTCCGAGTCGTACCACGACCTGACCCACGGCCGGGACGAGGCCGCTTCGCTCTTCTCCCTCGGTTACCTCGACCTGCGCGGCCGGGCCAAGCGCGAGCGACTCTTCCACCTCGGCTGCGTCAAGATCGGCGCGATCCTCGAGCAGATGGGCGAGGCGCCCGAGGAGTTCGAGGACCTGCGCAAGCTCCTGACGGACACCTACTTCGGGAACTTCTCGCTGTTCCAGTCGATGCCCGACGCCTGGGCCGTGAGCCAGGTCTTCCCGATCATGCCGATCCACCGCCTCGGCGAGGAGCCGACGCGGCGCGGTGTGATCGTCGATCTCACCTGCGACTCCGATGGCCGCCTCGACCATTTCATCTCCGAGACGGGCGAAGCCTCGACGCTGCGCATGCATCCCTGGAACGGCGCGTCCTATCTGCTCGGCGTCTTCCTGGTCGGCGCCTACCAGGAGATCCTCGGCGATCTCCACAACCTCTTCGGCGACACCGACGCCGTCCACGTCCGCCTCGATGGCGAGCGCGGCTACGCCGTGAAGCACCTCGTCGAGGGCGACGCCGTCTCCGAGGTCCTGGCCTACGTCCAGTACGACCGCGGCAGCCTCTCGGAACGCGTCCGGCGCACGATCGAGAAGGCCATGAGCGAAGGCCGGATCAGCCTCGAGGAGTCCGCCCTGCTGCGCCGCCGCTACGACCAGGGCCTCGCCGACTACACCTATCTCAAAGACGAAGGCTGAGTGGGTTCCGACTACACCTATCTCCGCGACGAAGGCTGAGCCGACTCCGGGGAAAGGAAGTGCTTCTTGCAGACAGAAGTGCAGACGGAAGAGGGCTTCGACCACTTCCACCGCGAAACCCTTCCAGCCCGCCTCGCGAGTGAATGGGGCGACGTTGCCGCGAAGGGCGCCGCCGGCCTCCCGCCGCTCGCGCTTCGCATGGGCGACGGACGCGCCTGGACCTACGTCCCCGGGCCGACCGGCGTCGAGATCGTCCGGGGCGACGGTCCGGCGAAGACCGTCGTCGAGCTCGACGAAGCGCTCTGGCAGGGACTCCGCGATGCGATGGAGACCCCGTCCGGCATCATCCTCTTCGGGAAGGGGAAGGTCGTCGCGGGCGAGGTCGGTGACTTCTTCCGCTGGGAGTCCGCCCTGCGCGTGCTCTACGAAGCGCTCCCGCCCTACGATCCGACGGCGCCGCTCATCGGCCGCGACGGCCGCGAGATCGATGCGAACTGCACCTTCCATCCCGACGACGATCCCGGGCTGATGGCCGACTTCCTGCGCACGACGGGGTACATCCTCGTCCGCCAGCTCCTCCCGCCAAGCGAGATCGCCGTGCTCACCGAAGCCGCCGAGGCGCTCCGCACGAACGCCCGACCGAACGATCCGATGTCCTGGTGGGGCCAGCACGAGGACGGGCGCGAGCTCGTGACGCGCGTGCTCAATGGCGGCACGGATCCACGCATCCGCGGGCTCCTGCGCGATCCGCGCCTGCTGCGGATCGTCGCCCTCTCCGATTTCGTCCTCGAGGCGACGGATACGGACGTGATCCACGTGCTCTTCAAGCAGTCGGGCATGCTCTTCGACGGCAAGACCGACAATCCGTGGCACCGCGACTGCGGCCTCGGGCTGCACGCGACGATGTGCCCCCTGATGAACGGGAGCCTCTTCCTGCGCCCGGCCAATCGCGAGACGGGCGAGCTGCGCTTCATGCCGGGCTCCTGGCGCACGGCCGGCGTCTCGGGCATCGCCGACGACCGCACCCTCGGCGTCGGCATCGAGGCCGCGCCCGGCGACTTCTCGCTCCACTACGGCGACGGCATGCACGCCGGCCCGCCGCCCACCGCGAAGAACGGCCCGTTCCGCTCGAGCATCGTCTTCGAGTACGGCCCGATCGGCCGCGCCGCGGGTGTCGGCCAGGAGCACAACGACCTGCAGATGTACGACATCGACACGAGTCGGCTGCGTTAGGGCTTACGGGCACCAGCGGGCCGGACGACCTTGACCGGCGGCGCGCGCCGGCTTCGAGTAGCCCGCGTCTCGACTGCACTCGACGTCGTCGCTCGCGCGACGAGCCGCGGGAGCTCCCGGATCTCGCGGGTGGCGGGCGTGCGCCGCTCGATCAATGTGAGGACGAGCAGCGGGGACGCGATCATGGAAACGACGAGATCGGGCTCGACTTTGCCATCGGCCTCCCCGCGAAGCGGATAGGAATTCAGAGCGGGATTTTTCACAACGCCGCTAAGCCGCTTTACGTAAACTGGCCCCGTTTGGGGCCCCCACGGTCGTGACGCTTCAAATCTCGACTTTTTTCGGGCGTCCGCTGGACGGCCGCCAGGTCACTCTGCCCACACACGGCGAGTGCAGGAGGGGCCGGTCATGAAGAATCAGCTGTTTGCATTCCTTCTCGCCTTGGGGATCGCCAGCTCGGTCTTCGCCGGGAACGCCGGCGCCACGGACCTCACGCTCCAGAACGGCTGGACGAACGCTCCGTTCGGGACCAGCAACGCCGAGGCCTTCTTCGACGACGGCATCGTGCACTTCAAGGGCGCGATCGCGGGCGGCACGAGCGACGTCCTCTTCACGCTCCCGCCCCTGATGCGCCCGACGACGGCTGTCTACGTACCCGTCAACCTGTGCAGTGCCGCGAAGGGGCGCCTGTACATCCAGCCGAGCGGCGTGGTGAGCGTCCATGCGCTGGTCGCGTTCAGCGATGCCCAGTGCTTCACCTCCCTCGATAGCGCGGCGTTCGCCGTACCCGAGCCGTGGGGGCACGCCACGCTGCTCTCTGGCCTGCTTCTGCTCGTCTGGATGCGCGCTCGCAGGCGAGACAAATGCGCTCCGGCGCGAGCAGGCGTGTCGTGCTGAGGGATCGGCGGGCCAAGCCTCTGCCCGCGAAAGAAGGGTGCGCCCGACAAGACTCGAACTTGTGACCCTCATCTCCGCAAGCACCGGATCGTCCGTGTAGCGCACGCATCGTGCTGCCTGCCGGCGCACAAATGAGTTGAATGGCTTTTCGTGCGCGGCTGTGGGCGCGGGTGCGGCCGTGTCCCTGTCAGATCGGATGTAATCAACCCAAGATCTCGTCGACGCGGTCGGCTACGGCACGGGCTCGGTCGGGGATCGCGTGCGCGTAGACGTGCAGGGTCACGTTCGCGTGAGCGTGGCGCAACGCGTGCCAGCCATGGAGCCGGACTTCTGCGGCGTCCAGTAGACGGTGGAAGCATCACCGTAGGAAATTCGAGAATCGCAGGTGGCCGCATCGACGACTAGCCAACACGCTAACGATTGGCATGCCCGTGCCAGCAATCAAGTGGACCCTCCCGAGTCAGGCACGCACCCCACCCGGCCCACGTTCTTCCCCCCTCCCCTCCCTTCTGACCGTCGCGCACGCACATAGCCCCGATCCGTCGCCGCCTTGCTTCCGCAGCGCTGCCCGCGTCGGGCCTCGCCCGCATTCTTCGACGACGCAGTTCGAACGCAATTTGGGCGGCTCGTGCGCTCGCACACCCAGGATGACCGGAAATGCCCCTAATTCACCTAATGCGAGCTGGCTGCGGTGGCGATCAAAATGTTGTTCGGGGATACCCGATCTTTAGGAGCATGAATCATGATGAATCTTTTCTGGCGATTGGTGCGAGAGGAAGACGGAATGGAAATGGTCGAGTGGGCCATCGTCGGCGTCGTGTTCGCCGTCGCAGCGGCCGCGTTCTGGGGCCGACTTGCGGGCTCGGTGGACTCTGCGCTTGGCAGCATCGAGGCCGAGGTCACTCCGAGCTGATCTGGACGACCCCCGGTAGGCGAAAGCCGGCGAGAGGTAGAAGACTCCGATGTACATGCTAGGCCAGAGCATCACCAATACGAGTGCAACGACGGACTCCCTCCGAGAAATCGGCCGGAGCTCGTCCGCCCTCGCTTCGGCGATCCTCGTCACAGCCTGCTTCGTCTGGTCTTCCTCACACACGCCGCTGCCCCATCTGTTCGGGGCAGCGGCGTTCCTCTTCGTCGCCAGCTTCACGGACGTACGTTGGAAGAGGATCCCCAACGTGCTCACGCTCAGCGCGCTCGCGCTCGTGCTCGCCCATGCTTTCGCGAGCGAAGGCTGGTCGGAGGGCTTCGAGGCTCTCGCGGGCGCAGGCTTGGCGCTCGTGCTGTTCGGCGCCGCATTCGTCCTCGGCTGGATGGGAGCGGGGGACGTGAAGGCCACCATGGTGTTGGGCGCGCTCTGGGGCCCGATCGCCTTCGCGGTGTCGGCCTGGTGGATGATCGTCATGGGCGGCTGCCTCGCGATCGTCCTGCTCGGATTCCATCGCGGGGCGCTCCGCGATCTGGTCCGCCGCTGGAGCCTGAGCCTCCGTTACACGATCCAACTCGGTCGGCTGACTTACCTGCCGCCCGCACCCACGCGGGCCGCGGCCGGCCTGCCCTTCGCAGTCGCGATGGGGCTCGGGGCCGCCTGTGCCCAGATCTGGGGCTCACCATGGAAATGAATATTCCCGATTCACGGCGCGACGACGTGCGCGCGAAGGGCTCGACGATGGTGGAGACCATCATCGTCCTGCCGATCCTGTTGATGCTGCTCTTCGGTGTCGCCGAGTTCAGCGTCGTCTTCTCCCGCTGGCAGACGGTCAGCAACGCGGCCCGAGAGGGCGCGCGCACCGCCGTCGTCTTCCGAGCCCCGTGCGTGGCTGCGACCGTCGAGTCCGAAGTCCGCGCGCGCGTGCGAGCCTACACGGGCGCCGCCGGCATCAGCCTCGCGGACGGTCAGATCCAGATCTCGGGTGTCTGCGGAGACCCGACCACGAACTCGAGCGTCCAGGTGACCGCCCCGTATCGATTCCGGGTCGTGAACGCGATGGCTCCGAGCCTGAGCCCGACGATCGACACGGTGGGCACCTCGGTCATGCGTAACGAAGGAACCGGTTGAATCTCCGATCGGAGCAGGAAACATGATGTACAACAAACGATCTCTTCTTCTTTTCGTGCTGGCCGTGTCGTTCGGTCTGGCCGCCGCGCTCCTGGTTCAGCGAACGCTGTCGTCCCGCCCCTCGGCGGATGCAGCCGCCCGGATCGAGACGA
>JANMTD010000412.1:0-7101 GCA_031390075.1 Deltaproteobacteria bacterium
CGGCATCCTCGGCTCGTACATCATGCACCGCCTGGCCCACGGCATCTGGGCCGACTACGCGGCCAAAACCAACCCCTGGATCGGCGCCTTCAATACCTTCGTGCTGCTGAGCTCGAGCCTCTCTGCCGTCCTGGCGCATCAGGCCGCGGAGCGCGGCGAGGGCAAGCGCGCCGCGAATCTCCTCTACCTGACGACCCTCGGCGGCGTGGTCTTCCTCTGCGTCAAGGCCTACGAGTGGACCACCGAGATCAGCCACGGCATGACGATCACGTCGAACACCTTCTGGTCGTTCTACTACACGGCGGCCGGCATCCACGCGGCCCATGTGATCGCCGGCGGAATCATCATGCTCATCGTCGCCCAGACGGCCAAGAAGAATCTCGAGCTCCACCGGGTCGAGATCATCGGGATCTACTGGCATTTCGTGGATCTCGTCTGGATCTTCCTCTTTCCGCTGCTCTACATCGCGAAATGACATCGCAAAATAACATCGCGAATTCACGTTACCGACGAGGCCATCATGAGTGACAATCATTCCGGACAGCACGCCGACCATCACGCAGCACACGGCGACGCCCACTACATCAAGATCTACTTCATCCTGCTCGCCCTGCTGTCGGTCTCGATCGTCGGCCCGATGATCGGCATCAAGGTCGTCACCTTGATCACCGCCTTCGGGATCGCCGTCGTGAAGGCCTTCCTCGTCGCCAAGAACTTCATGCACATCAACCTGACGCCCCGCTTCGTCGTCTACACGGTGACGACGACCCTCGTCTTCATGTTGCTCTTTTTCGCCGGTACGGCGCCCGACGTCATGAAGAGCAGCGGGACGAACTGGGAGAAGCCCGCGTGGATCGCCGCCGAGAAGGCCTACGCCGAGGGCGACATCGTCGGAGCGAGCCTCGGGGCCCGGATCCAGGAGAGCCACGGGGAAGGCCATTCCGAAGCCGAGGGCGCTGGGCACGGCGATGGACACGAGGACGCGGGACACTAGAGTCTGTTCATCCGCTCATCGTAAGGCAGGGGGGCCGACGGCGAGCAGGGAGCCAGTCATGACGAGCCGCACTACGACCCCTCCGATCCGATTGATCTCCGCCGAGCACGGTGAGCCGCGCGTCATCTCGAACGGCGTGCTGGGCATGTCGCTCTTCGTCCTGACGGAGATCATGCTCTTCGCGGGCATGATCAGCGTCTTCAACATCGTGCGCGCTTCGGCGATCGTCTGGCCGCCGCCGGGTCAGCCTCGGCTTCCCGTCGAAGAGACCGCCGTCAACACACTCGCCCTCTTCGCGTCGGGCCTCTGCGTCTACCTCGCCCAGCGCCGCTTCGAGACCTCGCGCCCCTCGGCACGGCTGCCGCTGACGCTGGCGATCGTGCTCGCCGCGTTCTTCGTGCTCTTCCAGGGCTACGAGTGGATCTCGATGATCGCGCAGGGGCTGACGCTGACCTCGTCGACCCTCGGCAGCTTCTTCTATCTGATCGTGGGGATGCATGCGTTGCATGTGGTCGCCGCGCTGGTCCTGATGATCCAGACCTGGCGGCGCCACGCGCGGGGCTGGCTGCAGCCTTCTCAGCTCGCGACGACAGCAGTCTTCTGGTACTTCGTGGTCGGCGCATGGCCGATCATCTACTGGCGGGTCTACCTGTGATCGCGAAGGCACGAGCCGCGATCACCGTCGGGGTCGCGGTGGGTATCGTCTGGGCCCTCGTCGCCGCACCGCGCATGGCGCTCGCCTGCGCGGTCTGTTCGGCGGGTCGCGACGACGAGAGCAATGCCGCCTTCCTGATCTCCACGATCTTCATGTCGGTCCTGCCGCTTGCTGCGCTCGGGACCTTCGTCTTCGTCCTCTGGCGGCGGTTCCAGAAGCTCGAGCAGACGGCTGCGACGTCGATCGCCACTTCGGACCGCGTCGCTTCGCCGGTCGCCTCCCCGGCCTCCCCCGCGAACTAACGAGATCCGCCCGTCGGGAGATCTCGGGCCGAAACGATGCTCGCGGTCTCGCTCTCGAGGTCGAAGACGATTCGCGCCTCCCCGGATTCGAGCTGCCGGTACACGTCTCCGACCTTGCCCTCGAGCGCTCGGTCCGCGTGGCCGTAGTCCGTCCCCTCCCGACTCACGAACTCCTCGACGAGCCCACGCAGCGCGTCCGACGACAGGTCGTCCGGCGAGAGCTCGACGCCGCGGATCTCGGAGGGAAAATCGTCGTCGTTCGAGGAGGATCGGGGAGAAGTAGGGGGAGAAGCGGAGAGCTCGCCGCCGCGTTCGTTCTTCATGGATCCGAACCTAGCCCGAGTTCGCTGTCTGGGCACAGCGCTGGTGCTCTGCGGCCTGCTCGATCCAAGAGCTCAGCGCGGCGTTTTGCACCTGATGGAAACCTGATCGCCCCGGGTGCTCAAATATCCTTCGGGTTTGCCACGGTGCGACACGGAGGTACGTCGAGATGGGCGAGATGAGCGTTATGGGTGCGATGGAAAAGTCCGAGATTCCGTGGGCCAGCATCGAAGATCTGCGTTCCGAGATCGAGCGGGGGGCGCTGTCGGCGCGCGAGCTGACCGACGTCTTCCTCGAGCGGATCGACAAGATCGATCCGGAGATCGGCGGCTTCGTCTCGGTCTGGCACGAGCGCGCGCGCGAAGCCGCGCGTAGGCTCGACGAAAAGCAGGCGGCGGGCGAGACGCTCGGTCCGCTCCACGGCATTCCAATCGCGATCAAGGATCTCTGCGACGTGGCAGGCCAGCCGACGCGGGCGGGGACGACCGTGCTCGGCAGCGAGCCGGCCCGGGAGAACGCGCACGTCGTCGATCGACTGGAGGCGGCCGGAGCGGTGCTCGTCGGCCGGACGAAGATGACCGAGGGCGCCTTCGTGGCGCACCACAAGAGTGTCACGCGACCGATCAATCCCTGGCGCATGGGGCGCTGGTCGGGGATCTCGTCGAGCGGTTCGGGCGTCGCCGTCGCCGCGGGGATGTGCACCGCCGCCCTCGGCACCGATACCGGCGGCTCGATCCGATATCCGTCGGCCGCGTGTGCGCTCACGAGCCTGAAGCCGACCCACGGCCGCATCTCCCTCCACGGGATCTATCCCTTCGCCCCTTCCATGGACACAGTCGGGCCGATGGCGCGCTCGGTGCAGGATGCGGCGACGCTCTACGCCGTGATGGCGGGGCGCGACGAGCGCGATGGCTGGAGCTTCAAGTCGGGGGTGCCGGCGCCGATCGCCGGTCCCGTGAAACCGAAGTCCCGCCGCGTCTACGTCGGGATCGACAAGCGATTCGCGGGGGTCATCGTCGATCGCGATGCCTTCGACGTCTTCATGGACGTGCTCTCCCATCTGCGCAACATCGACGCCCAGCTCGTCGAGATCCATCTCCCCGATCTCTCCGAGGTCCATGCGGCCTGGATCACGATCGCGAGCGTCGAGCTCGCCCTCTCCCACGCCGCGACCTATCCGTCCCGCGCCGAGGAGTACGGACCCGAGCTGCGCATGGCGATCGAGGCGGGGCTCGCCCAGAGCGGGGCGCAGGTCGCGCGGGCCTGGCAGGTTCGCCAGGAATTCAAGAACCGCCTCGAAGCCCGCTTCGAGGACGTCGACGTCATCATCTCGCCCGTCTTCCCGGGGCGCCTCGGGCTCGACGTCAATCTCGTCGACGAGCAGACCTTCAAGGACGCGGCGCGAGCGGTCCGCCTGGCGACGCCCTTCAGCGTGTCGGGCTCCCCGGTCCTCAGTCTGCCCGGCGGGCTCGATCGCGGCGAGATTCCCTTCAGCTTCCAGCTCGTGGGCCCCCAGAACGGCGAGGCCCGGCTGCTCGCCCTCGGACAGGCCTATCAGAATGCCCATCGCTGGCACCGATTCCGACCCGAGCCGTGGCGGCCGGCGAGCGGGCCTAACTCCATCGCCGCCTTCGGGCCTCGCCGCATCTGGCTCTGAGGAGCGGCCCGCCGGGCTCGCCGTCGAGGGCTGCGAGTGGCTAGATTCCGGGTCCATTCCGAACGAGCGAAGTTCAGGAGACCCGATGAAAGTCGACGCCCCGATCTATTCCTTCGACGCCCCCGAGCCCGAAGTCCGTCGCCTCGAGGCCAAGGGATACGCCGGCGCCTTCACCTTCGAGGGCCAGCACGACCCGTTCTTCCCGCTCCTCCTGGCGGCTCGGGCGAGCGAACGGATCGAGCTCTATACCGCCGTCGCGATCGGCTTCTCCCGCAATCCGATGATCCTCGCCAACATCGGCTGGGACCTGCAGCAGCTCTCGAAGGGCCGCTTCATCCTCGGCCTGGGAACCCAGATCAAGGCCCATATCGAGCGGCGCTTCTCGATGCCCTGGTCGCATCCCGCGGCGAGGATGCGCGAGATGGTGCTCGCGACCAAGGAGATCTGGCGCTGCTGGCAGACCCGCGAGCGCCTCGATTTTCGCGGCGAGTTCTATCAGCACACCCTGATGACCCCGGTCTTCAGCCCGAGCCCCTCCGAGTACCCCGCCCCGCCGATCTTCCTCGCGGGCGTCGGGCCGCGCATGACGGAGGTCGCCGGCGAGGTCGCCGACGGCTTCTTCGTCCATCCGTTCGGGACCCGCGATTCCCTCCGGCAGCTGACGCTCCCGGCCCTCGAACGGGGCCTCGAGCGAAGCGGTCGTTCGCTCGCGGCGATCGAGACCTCCGCCCAGCTGATGATCTGCTCGGGCACGAGCGACGAGGAGATCGACCGAATTCGAGCGTCGACGAAGCAACAGATCGCCTTCTACGGCTCGACCCCCGCCTATCGCCCGATCCTCGAGGTCCACGGCTGGGGGGAGCTCGAGCGGGATCTCAACCGCATGAGCAAGGAAGGAAAGTGGACCGAGATGGCCGGTCTCATCAGCGACGAGATCCTCGAGGCGGTCGCCGTCTGCGCGCCGATGAAGGACGTCGCGCAGAAGATCCGCGAGCGCTGCGACGGGAAGATCGACCGCGTGAGCCTCGTGGCGCACTGGACGAAGGACCCCGACCTCTGGGACGACGTGCTGCGGGATCTGCGGGCGGTGTGAAGCCGGTCGTCGATCAGCCGCGCTTTGCGCTCAACCTGTTTCCGGGCGGCGCAGGTTTGGGCTTGGTCTTTCTCGAAGTCGTCTTGGAAACGATCCGACTGACGAGCGGAAATGCCTTTGGGTTTTCGAGGGAAGCGACCGCAAGGTCGATATCGAGCTCAGGCCAGTACAAATGACCGGTACCGGGCATCTCGACGTTGAGAATTTGATCGACCGATGCCTGCTTGAACCAGGGAAATGCTTTGAACGGAGCGAATAGTTCCCGGTCGTTGATGAGGACCCAGAAGCCGTGTTTGGACAGGTTCGTGATCTCAACGTCCAAAGTGCGCTTCCCACCCGTCGCGGATCTCATCTTCGTGCCTCCGGATCAATTCGAAGAACCGTGGGGCTCACCTGGGACAGAGTAGAGATCTCGAGAGTTCCTCGCTCGAACCGACGAGCCTGCTCGTTCGATGGTTCCCCAGCATCGCATTCGGCTTGGTAACGTCTGCACGAACCCACCAGGAGGAGGTCTTTTTGGCGATCACCCGCAGCGCATGGGTCGAGCTCTTCTGGTTCTGGCACAAGCGGCTCTACCGCTGGTCGAACGGCCGCATCGGCGGCCGCGCGGCCAATCTTCCCGTGCTCCTGCTCGAGACCGTCGGCCGCAAGTCCGGTGAGCCGCGGACCAACGCGCTGACCTATCTGCCCTGGGAGGAGTCCTTCGTCGTGATCGCATCCGTCCTGGGCGAGCCGCGCCATCCGGGCTGGTATTTCAACCTTCACGCACGGCCCGAGATCACGGTCCAGGTCGGCGCGCGGCGGCTCGCCGTCCGGGCCCGCGATGCGGAAGGGGCGGAGCGCGAGGAGATCTGGAGCAAGCTCGTCGTCGAGTCCCCTGACTACGAGCAGTACCGCGAGCGCACCGGACGGCGGATTCCCGTCGTCGTGCTGACGCCGCGCTGAGCGCGGCGAGACTGGGCTGGCGGGATCAGGCGCGCAGGCTCTCGTGCAGTCGCGTGACCGTTTCCGCGTACTCGCGGACGGTGTCGGCGATGATCTCGGCGACGGGGCGAATGGATTCGATCCGGCCCGCGACCTGGCCGCATAACGCCAGGCCCATCTCCATCTTGCCCTCGAAATAGAGGGACGAGATGCCCTCGGCCAGGCCCTGCATGGCGCCGCCGTCGCCGGCGAAGATGCGCTCGCTGCGCGCGGTGCGGAGCGCGCGCAGGGCGGGGCCCTTCTCGCTGCGCAGGAAGAGCGTGTCGGTCTCGGCGGCGGCGACGATGGCGTTCTTCCAGTTTT
This sequence comes from Deltaproteobacteria bacterium, assembly GCA_031390075.1. Lineage (GTDB taxonomy): Bacteria > Myxococcota_A > UBA9160 > UBA9160 > UBA4427 > UBA4427. Next base: position 6,310 of record JANMTD010000412.1, read on the forward strand.
CGTGGACGGGGGATTCGAGGGCCGAGACCATGCGCGTTCCCATCTGGACGCCCTCGGCGCCCAGCGCAAAAGCCGCGGCCATCGAGATGCCGTCGCAGATGCCGCCGGCGGCGATGATCGGGACGTCGACCTTCGCACGGATGAGGGGCAGCAGGACGAAGGTCGAGACGGGGCTCGGATTCTTGAAGCCGCCGCCTTCGCCGCCCTCGACGATCAGACCGTCGACGCCGGCATCGACGGCTTTCTGCGCGGCGCGGAGCGTCGGGACGACGTGGTAGACCGTGAGGCCGCGCTCCTTCAGGGCCTTCGTGTACTGGGTCGGGCTGCCGGCGGAGGTCGTGACGAAGCGGACGCCTTCGCCGGCCACGAAGTCGACGATGCCCGGATCGCGCACGAAGGCCTGGGCGATGTTGACGCCGAAGGGGAGGCCGACGTCGCGCTTCATGATCTGGATCTCACGGCGCACCGCATCGAGCTCCCCCGACGAGGTCTCGATGATGCCCAGCGCGCCCGCGCGGGAGACGGCCGAGGCGAGCTGCGAACGGGCGATCCAGCCCATCGGCGCCTGGACGATCGGGATCTCGACGCCGAGATCTCGCGTGACACGGTTATCGAAACGCATGGCGGTCTCCTCGCCTCCTTCCGAATCGAAGCGACCTTAGCTCGGGGCGCGGGCTTTGGTAGTCTCGGCGCGGGGTCGGCGGGCCCCGACCAGAGGAGGATCGTCGAGCTGTAGTGGAGTGCCACGCGCTGAACCCCCCCGGCCACGGGGCGGCGCGTGCATGAGAGGGG
>JANMTD010000446.1:0-5182 GCA_031390075.1 Deltaproteobacteria bacterium
GCGCCAGGACCTGCGCGTCGGGCACCGCGAAGTTCATCGTCATCGCCGGCATCAGGCCTTCGATGTCGCCGTGGTCGATCAGGACCTGGGCACTCTCGCGGTCGACGTCCTCGACGACGCCGTGGGCCGAGTGGCGGCCGATCGCGGTGTCCTCCCGCTCGCAGGCTGCCGCGAGCCAGGCGAGTCCGAACATCGATCCGATCAGGAATCCGATCCGTGCACGCGTCAGAAGGCCCACTGCCAGCCCGTCGTGAGCGCCCAGTCCTGCTCGAGCTGTGCCCCGTAGAGATCCTGATGAAACGGAATCGCGACCTCGACCGCGAGACGCTGTCCGCGCAGGGCTCCCGGCAGGTCGTAGGCGAGCCCCGGCCCGATCAGGAAACGCGTGCCACCGCGGGCCTTGCCGTTCTCCGCGGGGCTCTTGATATCCGGATACGGCTGGCCTGGGACGGGTTCGTCGAAGTCGTCGTCCGCCCCGCGCAGGTTGTTCTGCTTCTGCCACTGGATGCGCAGAGAAGCGGAAAGCCCGTCCACCAGCCGCAATCCACCCCAGAGCGAACCCTCGTAGCGGCTGCCCTCGCGGTAGTTGAGCCCGTTCTCCTCGATCGCATGCCGCCCGATGATCTGGCCTCCCCAGGAGAGCCAGTCCCGCACACCGCGATAGGTCCAGCCCCACTCGAAGTCGACGCTGCCGTTGCCGAGCTGGGAGTCGTACGGCAGACGGCGTCCAGAGCGATCGTTCTCGCGGATCTCGCCGGTCGGGACGTCGAAGCCGACGTGGACGTGCGAGGATTCACCGCCCTTGCGGATGAAAGGAACGACGAGGGCGAACACGATGTCGCCGACGCCTTCGGTCTGGTCGCGATGTCGATCGCCCGATTCCTCGAGCGTCTCGAGATCCTTCTGCAGGAACGGCACCTGGACGACGAGGGTCGTGCGCGGATGCGGCGCGTAGGCGATCTCGAGGATGTGGGCCGTGATCTCGAGGGCGCGGGGCGTCTCGGTATAGGGGATGAACCGACCGCGCACGTAGCCGGGGTGCGCATCTCGATCCGCGAGCAGGAGGCCCTGGGCTTTCGAGCGCTTGAACTGGTAGCCGATGCGCAGGCGCTCGCCTTCGAGGGGCTCGGGGAAGCGGGTTCCGATGGGCGCCGGCGGCGCCGGGCGGCGCGGCCGTGCCGGCGCCGGCTCGCTCGCGACCTCCCCCGTCTCCGCTGTCGGATCGGCGTCCGAGACCGGGCTTGCCCCTGCCTCGCTCGCACGCGGCTCTCCCGATTCTCCCGATTCGGAGGGCTCCGCGCCGGCCGCAAGGGCGATCATCGAGGCGGCCAGGACCGCAGCCGCGCGACGCATCAGCGCACGCCCTCGCTCGGCCCTCCCGCGGCCGTCCCGGTGCACACGCGCGTGTCGAGCTCTTTGCACCGGCGCAAGCTAGAAGACGACTCCCCTCGGCACAACCGTTTCACGGTGCCCCGAGCGCGCGCCGGAACGTCTGTTCGAGCTGCGCGAGGTCGCGCCGATAGGCGCGCCGCACACCCCGCTCGACACCGCCCGACTGCAGCACCGCGGCGCACAGCTCGGCCAGGCCGCGCTCGCCCCCGCTGCGGGCGAGGAAGTCGACGAAGGCGTAGGACTCGAGATAGGCGATCGCCGCCGTCTCCGGAGAGAGACCTCCGAATGCCGGCTGGCTCAGCTCGGCGAGCAACGCGAGCCCCCCGCTCTGCGCGACGCGTTCGAGGGCCGACTGCTCTCCGCCCGACAGCATCCGCTTGCCCAGCGAGCGGGCCTCGAACCACTCGGCGAGGCCCTCGTTCAGCCAGGCGGGCAAGCTGAGATTCGGCGCCGCGGCGTCGAGGGCGGCGTGGACGAGCTCGTGGTGGAGCACGCGCACGAGCGACTCGCTCACGCGGTCGCTGCCGCGGATCTGGATCGAGCCGCCGTAGAAGCCCGCGGCGGGAAATCGGAACAGACCGGCGAAACGGGCGTCGAAGAGCGCTGGATCCCAGACCGAGACGGAGAGCTTTCGCTGCGGGCGCAGGTCGAGCAGACGGCCCAGCAGGTCGTAGGCGGACTCGAGCTCGCGCAGCACGCTCTGCTCGAACTGGCGCGAGCCGCGCAGCCCCGAGTGCTCGTCGAGATCGACGTCCTGATAGAGCGTGAAATGCAGCGACTCACGGCGTTCGAATCGCCCGTCGGCCCCGTCGTCGCCGATCGCAAAGGCCGGCGCGGCGACGAGGGCAGCCATCAGCGCGAGGGCCGTCGCGGCGGCGCCCGCGGCGACGATTCGGATGGAGATCGCGATCTCGAAGTGCGGACGGGAGCGCATCGAAGCGAGTCTAGATCATCGCTGCGGTAGCGGCGGTGACGCGCGATCCGGAGCGTGGCTCTTCTTGGGCTGAGGGCTCAGGGCAGTGCGCCGCCCGTGAAGTACTGGGCCGCGGCGCGACCCGCCCGCGCGAGCAGCTTGTTGAACTCGCGGATCTTGTCGAGCGCCTTGAGGACCCGGGCGCGCTCCTTGCCGTACTTGGGACACAGATCGGCCCGCTTGTGCCAGAGCCGATTGAGCTGGTCGTTCGTCGCATCTTCCCAGGCGAGATTGCGGCGATCGATCGCCATCGGGAGGATCGTCTTCTCGTAGTAGTGGATCTGCTTGGTCAAGCGGCGGCACTGACCGCGGTAGTTGCCGTGCACGCTCGCGTCCTGGTCGTAGCCGGCGGCCGCCCCCGCAAACAAACCGACGAGCGAAGCCAGGATCAGGCTCCGGAACGACGCGCGAATGAGCTCGGGACGCAGGGGCATGGGGGCTGCATCGGCCGCGGCCCCGCGGACCTGAAGTCACGTCTGCACGCGGGCTGCCGAGCGACCTCGAGCGCGGCCGGGAAGTGCCCGGGGCCGAGCCCCGACGACCCGCCGAGCGCCCCTTGAATCCCTTTCATTTCCGAGCCCTTCGGCCCGGGATCAAATGCGATCGGCGAGGGCCAGGGCCTGCCGCCGCGCGAGCGCCATGCCCGTCCACATCGGGTTCACCGACGGGCATTGCGGGAAGATCCCCGTGTCCGCGATGTAGAGGTTCTCGAGGTCGTGGCAGCGGCCGTCCTCGTCGACGACCCCCTTGGTCGGATCGCCGTGCATGCGCGTCGTGCTGAAGACGTGATTGCCGCCCATCACGAGGTTCTCCGGGCGAACGGCCGGGGAGTCGAGCACCCGCGCGGCATCGAGGCTCTCGATCTGGTCGGCGATCCCGCTGACCCCGGGCAGGATCTTGCTGGCGCCCGCGGCAAAGAAGAGCTCCGCGATCACGAAGAGCGCGCGCCGCAGGATCGCGAGGTCCCCGGGATGAAGCCGCCAATGGAGAGCCGGGTTCGAGCTCCACGGGCGTGTGCGGACCTCGCCCTTCGAGCGGTTCGCACTCACGATCGCGTCCCAGACCGCCATGCGCGGCAGCTCCGCATAACGCGCCTGGAGCTCGGCACCCATGCCCGGGAAGCGCATCGAGAGCAGCGGCGGCGGTGCCCACAACGTCTCGAGCTTGAAGCCCTCGCCGAGGAAGGCGAGGCTCTGATAGCCCTGGGTCGCCCCGAATTGCGGATCGACTATGTCGGGAAAGACGCCGGCGATCGCGACACCGGGATGGAACTGCAGGTTGCGGCCGACCTGGCCCGAGAGATTGGCGAGGCCCCCGCTCTGGCGAAGCAGCACAGGCGTCGAGGTGCAGCCCGCTGCGAGCACGACGGCCTTCGCGTCGATGCGGAAGCGATGGCTCCGGCCCGCTCGGCTCCCGCCCGAGAAGGGCACGACGACGTGGCCCGCGACGCCGCTGACACGCCTTCCCGAATGCTGGATCGACTGGACCTGCAGGCTCGTCATCACGCGCGCCCCGGCGCGCAGCGCCGCCGGCACATAGCTGACGTCCATGCTCTGCTTGGCGCGGCTGCGGCAGCCTGTAAAGCATTCGCCGCTGCCGCGACAGCCCTTCACGTTGCGCGCGATCGGCTCACTCGAAACCCCGAGCGCCTGGCAGGCATCGCGAAACAACAGATTGCGCCGGCCCTGGACGGCGTCCGGGGTCGGCGCGATGCCGAGGAACTCGCCGATCGCATCGAAATGCGGATCGAGCTCCGCCCGGTTCGTCCGCTCGAGCTCGAAGCCCGTCGCCCAGCGTTCGAAGACCGCGTCGGGCGGGCGCACGCAGATCGCCGAGTTGACCAGCGAGCCGCCGCCGAGGGCGACCGCCTGCATCGTCGGCATGGTCGTGCCCCGGGTCATGCGGAGCCCGCCCTCGCGCATCGTGCGCGTCATCGAGAGGTTCCCGTCGAGCTCGAAATCGCGCACCGTGAAGGGCGGACCCTCCTCGACCAGGATCACGTCCTTGCCGGCCCGCGCGAGCTCGTAGGCTGCGACCGCACCACAGGGCCCCGAGCCGACCACGACGACGTCGGCCCGCGCCTCGAAGGGCCCGTCGTACTGGGCGAAGACGCGCACGCGCTCGCGGGCCGCGGCGAGCCAATCGCCGGTCGGCAGCGCGGACGGCGTCGGCAGCCGGGCGAATTCGTCGCGCGCCTCCATCATCGCGAGTCCCGACTCGAGCGCTGATAGGCGCGGTGACACGGGCCATGCGGATCGAGGGGCCCGAGCGCGACCGGGTCCGTGCGGTCCGCCTCCTCGTACCGGATCGCCATCGGCAGTGCGCCGACCCGAGGAAACAAAAGCTCCGCATCGCTCACCGCGGGCTCGATCTCGAAGGGCGCGAGCGAAAGCGCGCGCAGGTTCGCGGGATGGCCGAGGTAGCCGAGGGCGACGATCGCGCGCAGGGCCGTAAAGAGGAGCCGCACGCGGGGATCCCGGTGATCCGCGACGCGCTCGAGCACGCCGAGACGCGCCGCGGCGGAGAGGCTCGAGAAGCGGTCGCGGCCGTCGGGTACCTGCCCTGGAAAGACGAGCGACAGGTGTTCGAAGAGCAGCAGCAGGGCGCGGATCTGGAGGCGCTGCGCCGCGGGGAGCGCCGAGAGATGGTGATCGACGTAGAGGGGGATGTGCGCGTCGGCGCCCACGACCGGAAGCTCGGCACCGTCGGGAAACAGGACTTCGGCGGCGGCCTGCAGAAAGGCCGCCTCGCCCCGGTGGAGGACGGCCAGGCCCGCCGGCGGGACGGGGTAGCCGGCGGCGAAGCGTCGCTGGGACG
>JANMTD010000540.1:0-5260 GCA_031390075.1 Deltaproteobacteria bacterium
AGATCGACGATCAGGATGAGTGCGAGCAGCGACTGGGCGGAGGTGAGGAAGAGCTCCTCCGACTGGCGGGAGTCGAGGGGAAGCCCGTTCATCGCCCCGGATGCCACCATGAAGGCGATCGGGAGGGCACCGACCAGCAAGGTCCACTGATTGACCTTCGACGAGATCAGGGCCCCGATCCCGAGGTCCCCGCGCATCCGCCAGGCGAACATCAGGGCGACCAGGAACTCCGGCGACTCCGACGCGAGCGGGGCGACCCATTGGACCAGCAGGAACTCGTCGATCGGCAGGCCGTGGCCCAGCTCGACGAGGCTCTCCGCGAAGGGCTCGGCCGACAGGAAGATGGCGAATGCGGCGTAGACGAGCAGCAGTGTCGCGATGGTGCGCCGCCCGACCGTATTGGTCTTGGTGTCGATCCAGGCGGCGGGACCCACCAGCTCGGAATCGCCCCGATGGCCCTTCGTCGCGGCAACCACGTAGGCGATGAAGAGCGAAAGCAGCACGATCGCGTCGAGCAGATTCAGCTCGCCCTTCAACGGAATCGTAAACGAGTAGAGCGTCGAGTAGAGCAGGAAACGCATCTCGAGGCGGTGATGGACGGGGATCAGGAGCGACTGGGTTCCCGCGCGCCAGCAGGCGACCAGGACCACGGAGGTCCAGCCCAGACCGATCAGCAGTCGATTGGCGCCCGTCATGTTGGCGACGGCGTAATGGGCGTATTTCGGATCTTCGGCGGCCTTGATCGCGAAGGTCAGGTCCACCGCGTATTCCGGCAGCACGCTCACCAGCGCGAGCACCAATAGCGCAAGCGACTGCGGCAGATCCTGTTCGCCCAGCTCCACCGACCAGGAGAGCATGAAGGCCGAGCCGACGATTGCGATGCCCGTCAGACTGGCGATCGCGATGTTTCCGAGGGCGCCCTCGCTCGCCAATAGCCACGGAAGCGGCAGGGCCAGGGAAATGGCCAACCACAGGATGATGCGAAAATTCGATGAAGCTGCGGGCGCGCTCATGAAGGGCCGGCAGAATCGCCGCGCAGGAGGCGGGCGTCAATGCCCTTTTTGCGAGCCCCCGGGGTTCGTCGCGCTACATGCGTGCGCGACTCTCGGCCTGGATCTTGCGCCAGCGAAACGGCGACGCGAGCTGTGCCCAATACGTCTGGGGAAATGCCTCGAGATCGGGGATGCCGATCGACTCAGGGGGTTTTCTGTCGCGGGGCCAGAAGAAGGTCCCGAACAGGAGATCCCAGAGGATCAGATTCGAGCCGTAATTGGTATTGGCCTCGGCCAGATTCTTCGCGTGATGCCAGCGGTGGAGCTCGGCCATCGAGAAGACGTAATTGAGGGGGCCGAGGCTGACGCGCACGTTCGAGTGCTGGAGGTAGCCGAGCACGGCGGTGGCGAGGGCGAACAGGGCCATGACCTTGACCGGTGCGCCGAGCAGGGTCAGCGGGATCAGGCCGGCGGTCGTGTCGACTACGATGTCGAGGGGATGAAAGCGCGCGGCATTGAAGAAATAGAGCCGGGGAGCGCTGTGGTGGGTGGCGTGGAGTCGCCAGAAGGGCTCCCAGGTATGCGAAAGGCGGTGGCTCCAGTACTGGAAGAGCTCGGCCACGATGAGGGCGAGGGGGAGCTGGAGCAGGAGCGATGCGTCGGCGGGCCAGAGTGCCGCGGTCCCGAGCGGCGCGACGAGGGCGGCGACCGGGGCGAGCAGGCGCGGGACGACGAAGAGCGTCGCCTGCGAGGCGATCGAGACGCCGACGGCGTGGCCGATATCGACGAGCACGTCGCGGTGGGAGTGGTTCCAGCCGGGAAGATTCGGGTGGAGCCGCTCGGCGATGAAGATCACGACGGCCGACCCGAACAGGATCGGCACCGGATTGCCGCCCCGCTCGATGACCTGATTGCCCGCGATCAGCGAGACGACGAGCACGACGGGAAAGAACAGCCACGACGCGAGCTTCTCGAGCATTCGGTGCCCCTGTCCAGGTTTGCCCGCCGCACTGTACCAATCCGCGCAGCGGTGGGGCTAGCATCGACTCATGGCCAGGACGGCGAAGGCGGCGGACACGGCGATCAAGGACGTCTGCGTGATCGGGACCGGCGCCGCTGGCGGGGTCTGGATCGACGCCTGCACGCGAGCCGGCCTCGAGGTCGTCGCCCTCGAGCGCGGCCCGAATCTCGGCCCCGCGGATTTCGTGCGCCACGACGAATGGAGCAATACCCACCGCGGCGAAGGCTTCGCCCCCGATTGGCGCGACACGCTGCGGGAGACGAGCGACGAGGTCGCACGCCTCGGTCGCTCGTCGATGCTCGCGCAGTGCGTCGGCGGGGGAACGGCGCATTGGGGCGGTCAGAGCTGGCGCTACCGCGAGGACGATTTCCGGCTGCGTTCGAAGGAGGGCGCGGTCGCCGGCGCAAATCTCGCCGATTGGCCAATCACGTACGCGGAGCTCGAGCCCTGGTACGAAAGGGCCGAGCAGCGCCTCGGCCTGGCGGGGCGGGCCGGTTCGAATCCCTTCGAGGCCGCGCGCCGCCGCGGCTATCCGAATCCCGCGCACCCGCCGCGGCGCGCGACGCTCGCGATCGAGCGCGGGGCGAAGGCGCTCGCGCTGCATCCGTTTCCGACGCCGCTCGCGATCAACTCGCAGCCCTACGGCGGGCGCGGGACCTGTCTGAACGGCGGGCAGTGCTCGAATTTCGGTTGCCCGACCCAGGCCAAGGCCTCGACGCTCTCGATCCAGATTCCCGCGGCGCAGGCGACGGGGCGGCTCGAGTTGCAGACGGGCACGCGGGCCGTCGAGCTCGTGGTCGGCGCGGACGGGCGCGTTCGCGCGGTGCGGACGATCTCGGCCGACGGCAGGGAAGGGGAAGTTCGAGCACGGCATTTCGTGCTCGCGGCGGGCTCGATCGCGAGCCCACATCTGCTGCTCCTCTCGCGCTCGGCGCGGTTTCCGGAGGGGCTCGCGAACGGCTCCGGCCTCGTCGGCCGGAACCTGATGTTCCACATCTTCTCGTACGTGGGCTTCGAGCTCCCCGACGATTCGATGGGCGCCTTCGGACCGGCGGGCATGGTCTCGATCGACGACTTCCACGCGAGCGACCCGAAGCGGGGCTTCATCCGCGGGGCCGTCGTCTCCGAAGCGGCGGAGCCGGGACCGCTCTGGGCGGCCTACAAGGCCCCCGACTATCTCGGTCGGCGGACGGGCGCCTGGGGCAAGCCGCTGAAGGATTATCTGCGGCGCTATCCGCGGCTCGCGGCGCTGATCTCGATCGGCGAGGACCTCGCGCGCTACGACAACCGGATCGATCTCGATCCCGACCACGTCGACGGACAGGGCCTCCCGCTCCCGCGCATCACGCATCAGGCCCACCCGAACGATCTCGCCCTCGCGCGCGCCTTCGAGCAGACGATGGCCGAGATCGCGCTGTCTGCGGGCGCGCAGAAGGTCTTCAGCTTCGACTTCACGAACGCCAAGGGCGGCACCGGCCATCTCCTCGGCAGCTGCCGCATGGGCAGCGATCCCGAGAAATCTGTCGTCGACCGCGACGGCCGCAGCCACGACGTGCCCAACCTCTATGTGCCCGACGGCAGCTGCTTTCCCAGCGCTGGGGGCTACAACCCGACGCTCACGATCTTCGCGAACGCCGAACGCATGGCCGCGCGCTTCGTCGAGCGGCTCGGCCGCCGGGAGGCTGCATGAGCGAACGCGATGGCGGCGCACGAAACGCGCTGCTCGAGCTCTTTTCGCGCCGCGCCTTCCTCGCCGGCAGCGTGGGTTTCTGGATCAGCGCGTCATATTCGAAGAGGCTGCCGCGCCCGCTGGCGGCGGCGGCCGTGCAGAGCGATCCCAATCCGCGCGCCCTCGATCCGCGCGAGTGGCAGCTGGTCGAGTCGATCACGGCGCGCATCCTGCCGACCGATGACCTGCCGGGCGCCGTCGAAGCGGGCTGCGTCCACTTCATCGACAAGGCGCTCGCGGCGGAGGATGCGGCGGCGCTCCCGAGCTATCGCGCGGCGCTGCGCGAGCTCGATCGCGTCTGTCGGGCACCGGGCATTCGCGGCTTCGCCGAGCTCTCGCCCGAACGCCAGGACGAGGTCCTCGCGGCCCTCGAAGAGGGCCGGCTCGCCGGCTGGAACGCCACGCTCGCCGACCCCGCGGTCTTCTTCGCGACGATCCGGATGCACACGATCCTGGGCTTCGTCCTCGACCCGCGCCACGGCGGAAACCGCGACTACGTCGGCTGGCAGGTGATGGGCTACCCCGGACCGGTGCACCATCTCGGCGGCGCGCTGCCCGATCAGATGACGGGCAAGGCGACCTTCGAACCGATCTGGGAGCGCCAGCGCAAGCGGCCGATCGCGGAGCCCCACGACCCCTCCGGCCATTGACGGCGCGCGGACGCGGAGCGAGCCTGCCCGCCCGCTGACGCACGCCCCTTACTGGATTCGCCGCTTCACCACCGCCAGCTCGTAGCGGCCCTTGTCCCCGACGAAGGCGTTGCCGATCCAGGCCGTCAGGCCGACGACGATCGAGGTGAGCAGCGCCGACCAGAAGCCCGCCAGGCGGAAACCTTCGAGCAGCCAGGCGACCAGGGCGACCATCCCGGCGTTGATCACGAACGAGAAGAGCCCGAGCGAGAGCAGTGTGATCGGGAGCGTCAGGAGGAAGGCGATCGGCCGGACGACGGCGTTCACGATGCCGAGCCAGAGGGCGGCGAAGACGAAGGTGAGCGGACCCTCGAGCGTGACGCCGGGGACGAGGCGCGAGGCCAGCCAGAGCCCCAGCGCGGTGATCGACATACGGATCAGGATTCCCATCAGCTCTCCCCCTTGATTGGCCAGCGTCTCGATGACCGGCGTTCCGGCCCACGGGCGTTCGCCCCTGCCTGGGCAGCGGGCGACGAGCAGGGATCGTGCGGGCTGCGGCCGCGCTCCGCCAGATGCGCGCGCCAATCTCCGCTCTCGATGCGAAGAATCGGATCGGGCGCGCGGTTGTAGACATAGATCCAGGCGCTGACACCCCGTGGCTCGAGTAGCTCGACCCGCTCGCGAAGATAGTCCGAGCCCGCCGCATTGCGGGGGTCGTAGCCTTCGAACGCGTCGAGCACGGCGAGCACATCCGGTTCGAGAATCGCGTGGAGCTCGGCGCAGACCGAGCCCGTGTCCTGAGGCGAGCGCCGAAGCGCCGGATACGCCCCCAGATCGAAGAGCCGCCCGCCGACGCGGCAGGACCCGACGCGCCGGAGGCCGGCTCCGA
>JANMTD010000143.1:0-1691 GCA_031390075.1 Deltaproteobacteria bacterium
GGAGATCGTCCTGATCGACAGTTCGCTCCAAATCTGCCTCGCGGGCTGGCCCGTGGGTCGCGCAATCCGTCGGCGTCGATGATGGAACACCAGCGCAGTCAGAGCCGGCGCCAGCGATACCATTGCGATCGTCCGCCAACCCATCCCCGCTCCCGTTGACCTGACCTGTCTCGCTTGCCGTGAATTACCGGTCGCCCCTTGCGGAATGAGCGCCATCAGACCCGCTTGCGCGCTGCGACTTACAGCCGCCGCAGCAGCGCGCCCTGCGAGTTGAAGAAGAAGCCGCCGCAGCCGATCAGCGCCGTCCGCGCGTTCGCGACCTGCCGCGGTCCGGCGTCGCCGCGCAGCTGGGTCACGGCCTCGCGCAGGTGACCCGTGCCCCGCGACGCGCCCTCCGAGAGCGAGCCGCCGTGGGGATTCATCGGGACGCGTCCATTGATCAGGACGCGGCCCGTCTTCTCGTCCCAGTGCTCCTCCATGAACCGCCCCGCGCCGCCGGGCTTGCAGTAGCCGACGTTCTCGATCCAGCCGAGCGTGATGATGCTGAAGCCGTCGTACGGGAAGAAGACGTCGACGTCGTCGATCCAGAATTCGCCGCGGGCCTTCAGCGACTCGACGACGACGTGTTGGCCGTGGCGCGCGAGGCTCGTCAGCTGGTCCTCGTCGTTGCGCCCGACCATGCCGGCGGTCGCAGCATGCACGACGACCGGGTTCTTCGTGATCCGCTTCGCGCGCTCGGTCGTCGTCAGCACGAAGGCGTCGGCGCCGTCGACGGGAATGTCCATGTCGAGCATGCAGAGCGGATCCCGGATCATGCGCGCCGCGAGGTAGGCCTCCATCGTGAGCGGCGTCTTCATGACGGCCTTGGGATTGCGCGCTGCGTTCGCCCGCATGTTGAGGGCGATGCGACCGAAATCTTCACGCCGGGCCCCGAATTCGTGGATGTAGCGGCTCGCCCAGGCGGTGTACGCCGCCGAGGGGTCGATCGACTCGGGCATCGGCGGCTTCGCCGTGCCCCCGCCCATCATGACATAACGCCGGAACGGATCCTGGGCGGCGGAGCGCGAGTTCCAGGGGAGCCGCGTGAAGGCGTAGTAGAGGAGCACACTCTCGCATTGCCCGCTCCAGATCGCCGTCATCGCGTCGATCAGGCCGAACATCGCGACCGGCATCGGGCCCGAGTGATGGGTCACGTTCGGCAGCTCGAGTAGCGCCGCCATCTGGTTCGCGGTCGGTGCACCGGGCTCGAGGACCCCGACGACCCCGTCGATATCCCCCTTCTGCATGCCCGCGTCGTGGATCGCCTGGATCGACGCCTCGCAGGCGAGCGAGGCGGGCGAGCGCCCGCCGGCGTCGCGGCTGAACTCGGTGGACCCGAGGCCGACGATCGCGATCTGGTCCCGGATCGGATAGCGCTTCGCTGTCGCCCCGGACGCCATCAGCGACTCCCCTTCTCGAGGTCAGCGCGCGGACGGAAGGCCGGGAACGGTGCGCCATAACGATCGATCCAGGCGAGCTCGACCGGGAGTCCTATGCGGATCTCGGCGAGTGGCGTGTCGACGACGGTGCTCGTGAAGCGAAGGCCCGGCTGCTCTTCGAGCTCGACGGTCACGACCGGGTGTGGGCCCTTCTCGTAGTCGACTCCGGGCGCCGGGGCGCCCTGGTGTAGGAACATCGCGAGGTGGATCACG
>JANMTD010000596.1:0-21526 GCA_031390075.1 Deltaproteobacteria bacterium
CGCTCCCAGCGGATCTGGCGGGAATCGCTTGCCGCGGTGGGATTGGTGGTCTTCGTCGTCGTGGGCGGAGCGGTGACCTACGTCGTCGTGAACGGCTTCTGGGCCTTGGGCGGCTCGGATACCGAGGAGGCGATCGAAGCCGAAGATGCGTCGCCGAAGTCGCCCGAGGCGCGGATCTCCGGCGAGACGCGGCGCGGATAACGGGAGTCGTCTTCGATGTACAACGAGTACTATGGGCTGGTTCGCGCGCCCTTCGAGATGACACCGGACCCCTCGTTCCTGTACCTGGGCGAGGCGCATCGCGAGGGTCTCGCGACGCTCGTCTACGCGGTCAACTCGGGCAAGGGATTCGTCATGCTGACCGGCGAGGTCGGCACCGGCAAGACGACGCTCCTGCATGCGTTGCTCGCGCAGCTCGATGCGAAGACCAACTCCGCGTTCATCTTCAATCCCCGCCTCGACCCGCTCGGCTTCTTCCGTGTCCTCTTCGAGGAGCTCGGGGTCGGTCCGGCCTGCGATTCGAAGGCGGAATACCTGCTGGCGCTGAATCACTATCTGATCGGTAAGCTGGCGGCGGACGAGCGGGTGCTCCTGATCATCGACGAGGCACAGAATCTTTCGACCGAGATGCTCGAGGAGATCCGGCTGCTCTCGAATCTCGAGACGCCGACTTCGAAGCTGATCCAGATCATGCTGGTCGGACAGCCGGAGCTCCAGACGCTGATCGACAAGCCGGAGCTGCGGCAGCTTCGCCAGCGGATCGCGCTGCGCCATCATCTTCGCCCGTTCGACGAGTATGAGCTGACGGAATACGTGGAGGGCCGTCTCGAGAAGGCGGGCTACACGGGACGCGGCGTCTTCAACAAGAAGGCCTTGCGGGAGCTCTTCCGTGTGACGGAAGGGACGCCGCGGCTGATCAACGTCGTCTGCGACGGCGCGATGCTCCTGGGATACGCGCGGCAGCAGACGGCGATCGGCGCGGATGAGATTCTCGAGGTCGCGCGGGATCTGGGGCTCGTTGCAAAGGAAGAGTCCGAAGAGGAAGAGGTTCGGCGGGGAGCGAGCCGGGTGCCCAGGCGGCGCTCGCTGCGGCGTTTCTTCGGTTTCGGGCGTTAGGCAATCGAATTTGGACCGAATCGGGTCCGGATCTGGATCGGATCTGGATCGGATCTGGTGATCGGGGGAGAGTAGAAATGGCCAAGCATTACGAGGCGCTTCAGCGGGCAGAGATGGAGCGCCGGCGAAAGGCGACCGGATCCGAATCGGCGTCGCCGGGCGCGCCCGCATTCGAAGGCGCCGCCATCACGCCGCCCGCGCGCAAGGAAGTCGGGGTCTTCTCGCGCTTTTTTCGCGCGGGCAAGGGCGCGGGGGCCGAGGTTCCGTCGGATGCGAACAAGCGCCGGATCTCGCTTCTCCAGCCGGATTCCTACGTCGCGGAGCAGTATCGGAGCCTGCGCGGTCGGCTCGACAGCCTGGCCTCCCAGCGCCCGCTCAAGACGATCGCCGTCACGAGTGCGAACGCGGGGGAGGGTAAGTCGACCTGCGCGGTCAATCTGGCGACCGTGACCGCCATGAGCGTGGGGCGGAACGTGCTCCTCGTCGATTGCGACCTCCGCCGGCCGAAGGTGCACTGGACGCTCGGCCTACAGCCGCAGGCCGGGCTCGCCGAGGTCCTTCTCAACCAGGCGACGGTCGACGAGGCGATCACGAAGCTCGCAGGGGTGAATCTCGACGTGTTGCCGGTTCGCATGATTCCCGGCAATCCGTCCGAGCTGCTCGCGTCCCCGGAAATGCGGCGGGTCATCGAGGAAGTCGCGCGCCGCTACGACCGGGTCGTCCTCGATACGCCGGCGTGTCTCGGCTTGCCGGACGCGAAGAGCATCTCCGAGCTGTGCGACGGACTCGTGATGGTGGTGCGCGCCGGTGTGACCCCCAAGGAGGACGTTCAGGCCGCCCTCGACATCCTCGACCGACGGCGCGTGGTGGGCCTCGTCCTGAACGGGTCCGAGGCGACGCGCGAGCAGTACGGGTACTACTGAGGAATCGTTCGTCGCACCGGACCGTGCTGCCTCCGGACGTGGCGTCCGAATGCTGCGGCCAAGCCGACGAGGGGACACCATTGGACGAATTCCGGGCCATTGCGATCGTGCTATTCGCTGCGGGCGTCGCCGTTCTGGCGACGCCCGTCGTGATGCGTCTCGCGCTCGCGGTGGGGGCGGTCGATCGGCCGAACGAGCGGAAGGTCTCTCGCCGTGACCGCATGCCGTTGCTCGGGGGGCTCGCAGTCGGGGCAGGTTGTGGGGCTGGATTGCTGCTTGCGACGCTCTGGGCGGGAGGGCCGTCGATCTGGCCCAAGGCCTGGGGATTCGTGCTGGGTGGCGCGATCCTGGTGACGGTCGGATTCCTCGACGACCGCTTCACGCTGCGCGCGAACGTGAAGCTCCTGTTCCAGCTGTTGGCCGCGTTGATCGCGATCCAGGCGGGGTTCCGCGTCGACCTGTTCAGCGATCCGTTCTCGGTCCAGACCCTCCCGGTGCCGGTCTGGATCATGCTGCCCGTATCGCTCTTGTGGATCGTCGGGGTCACCAATGCGATGAACCTGATCGACGGTCTCGACGGTCTCTCCTCGGGGCTCGGCGCGATCATCGCCGCCACGCTCACGATCCTCTGCTGGCAGGCGGAGCAGTGGGTGGGCGTGACGATCGGACTCGCGCTGTTCGGCGCCTTGATCGGCTACCTGCCCTACAACTTCCCGCCGGCCCGGATCTTCCTCGGCGACACGGGATCGTTGTTGATCGGATTCGGCCTCTCGGTCCTGGCGCTCGAGGGTTACCGGAAGGCCGCGTTCCTCGCATTCATCGTGCCGATGTTGGCGCTCGCGATCCCGCTCCTCGATACGCTGCTCTCGATCGCTCGCCGGCTCCGAAGTGGGCGCGGAGTCTTCTCCCCCGACAAGCTCCACATGCACCACCGCCTGCTGGTCCGCGAAGGCTCCCACAAGAACGCGGTGCTGATGCTCTACTTCCTGACGAGCTGCTTCTGCATGATCGCGATCTCGTTCGCGCAGATCGACGGGTGGCTCGCGTTCGCCTACCTGGCGGCGGTGGTCGCGGTGACGATTCGGCTTCTCCGCAATCTGGACGCATTCTCCCTCGAGGTCCCGGACGCATCCGCCCGCGACTCGGCGGACGGGGGAGAGCCTCGCTCGGCGAGCGAAGATGAAGGCAAGACATGAACATCACAGTCATCGGAACGGGCTACGTCGGACTCGTCACGGGCGCGTGTTTCTCGGAATTCGGGGTCCAGGTCATCTGCGTCGACAAGCAGGAGGACAAGATCGAATCCCTGCGGCGCGGGGAGATCCCGATCTACGAGCCGGGACTCGAGGACATCGTCACGCGAAACGCCCGCAGCGGACGTCTCTCGTTCACGCTCGACACGGCCGACGCGGTCGCCCGCTCCCTCGTCATCTTCGTCGCCGTCGGCACTCCGCCCGCCGCCGATGGCAGCACGGACCTCTCCTTCGTAGAGCAGGTCGCGCGCGAGATTGGTCGCTGTCTCTCGAGCTACAGGGTGATCGTCACGAAGAGTACGGTGCCCGTCGGAACCTCGGATCATGTTCGTGCGTGGGTCCAGGAGGAGCTCGATCTCCGGGGGTCGAAGCTGCGCTTCTCGGTGGCGTCGAATCCGGAGTTCCTGCGCGAAGGGGCGGCGATCGGCGACTTCATGCGCCCGGACCGCGTCGTGCTCGGGACGGATCCGGGAGACGACCAGGCTCTGGCCATCCTGAAGGACCTCTATCGCCCGCTCTATCTGAACGAGACGCCCTTCGTCGAGACCAACATCCATACGGCGGAGCTCTCGAAGTACGCCGCCAACGCATTCCTCGCGACCAAGATCTCGTTCATGAACGAGCTGTCCGTGATCTGCGAGGAGATCGGTGGCGACGTGCAGGCGATCGCCCGGGTCATGGGCCTCGATAATCGGATCGGCAAGAAATTCCTCCACGCCGGCCCGGGCTACGGCGGTTCGTGCTTTCCGAAGGACACGACCTCCGCGGCGCATTATGCGCGCGAGCTCGGGCACGAGCTCTCGATCGTCGAGGCGAGCATCCGTGTGAACCAGCGCCAGCGGATGCGCATGGTCGAAAAGATCGTCTCGGCCCTGGAGGGCGACGTGGCCGGCAAGACCGTCGGCGTCCTCGGGCTCTCCTTCAAGCCCGAGACCGACGACCTCCGGGAGGCGCCCGCGATCGACATCGTGCGCGAGCTGCTGCGCAGGGGCGCGAAGATCAGGGCCTACGATCCCGCCGCCCTTGCCGAGGCCGGGCGCATGGTCCCCGAGATGACCCTCTGCAAGGACGCCTACGAGGCGGTCGAGGGCACCGACGCGATGGTGATCGTCACGGAATGGAACGAATTCCGGATGCTCGACCTCCCAAGGGCCCGGGACTTGATGGCCGAGCCCCGGATGCTCGACCTGCGCAACATCTACAAACGCGATGCGGTGATCGCGGCGGGGTTCCAGTACTGGGGCGTCGGTCGGTAGGGGTTCCCCGGAATCGGTGGAAATCCGCCCGCCGAACCGGTCAAATGTGATATTAGTCACAAAGCATTGGCCGGGTTGAGACGTACGATGGCTTCGAGGCCGGTGGCTCGCATTCCCACCGACTCCCATCCCGACGAGGTCCAAATGAATACGACAGGCACGATTCGCAAGGAAGTCCTCGACTCGCTGCGGGGGATTCCGCTCTTCCGCCGGGTGGGCGAGGGGGACCTCGAGGAGCTCGCGACCCATCTGATCGAGCGGCGTTTCCCGAAGAACGCCACCGTGGTCGAGGAGGGGCTGCCCGGCGACTACATGTACGTGATCCGCGAAGGCCGGGCGAAGGTCACAAAGGCCTCCGACGACGGCCGTGAAAAGATCATGAACTTCCTGGAAGCGGGCGCCTTCTTCGGCGACATGGCGCTCCTCGGCAACGAGACCCGCTCGGCCAGCGTGAAGACCCTCGAAGAGTCGATCCTGCTGGCCCTCTCCCGGCGAGATTTCATCGACCTGCTTCGCCAGAGTCCCGACCTGGCCCTGGCCGTCATCGAAGAGCTCGCCAATCGCCTGCGCGAGACGAACGAGCAGGCGCGCTCGCTCTCCTTCCAGGGCGTCGAGGAGCGCACCCGGAATCTCTTCGAGCGGATCGCTCGCCCTGCCGACGCCGGTCCTCCGCGCCTCCTGACGCCGCCGCTCACCCACCAGCAGATCGCCGACATGGTGGGCACGTCCCGCGAGACCGTGACCCGGGCGATCAAGCAGCTGAAGGAATCGGGTTGGCTGCTCCAGGAGGGCAAGCGCTACGTGATTCCCGCCGACCGCTGAAGCCGAATTTCAGGATCGGTCGAGCGCGTCGTGAGGCCGAAGGTCTGCGAGTCGCATGCATTGCCCGGACTGCCCCGTTGTGTGGCGGCGTTCGGGGTGATGGCGCAAGCTTGCGCCCGATCATTTTCCCTCGGGACCGATATCTCGTGGACCGCGGGCCGATCCCAGGCCGCTGACAAAGGACGAGTCGTGAACTCCTCTGGACTCCTGCACCCCGTTCGATCCCTGATCGCCCAGTCCCTCGTGCTCGCCGTGCTCGCGTTTTCGGCGGCGCTCGTCAGCTGTGCCGACGACGCGGATCGCGTCGCCCGGTTCATGTCGAATGGCGAGGCGTACGTCGCCGAAGGAAAGCACGAAGAGGCGGTGATCGAATTCAAGAACGTGCTCCAGATCGATCCGGAGCACGCAGCTGCACACGAGGCGCTCTCGCTCGCCTATCTCGAGACCGAGAAGCCGCGCGAGGCCTACTGGGAGATGTCCGAAACCGTTCGTCTCGACCCGCAGAACATCGAAGCACGCCTGCGCTACGGCACCATCTCCTCCGCGATCGGCGAGCACGACCTCGCCCTGGAGCAGGCGGAAGCGGTGCTCGCCGTCGACCCCAAGAACGCGCCCGCCTTCACCTTGCGAGCACAGGCCCGCGAGGCCAAAGAGGACTACGAGGGCTCCGAGGCGGATTTCAAGGCCGCCATCGATTCGGATCCGGCGGGCGCCGCCTACCGGTTCCTGTACGCCGGCTTTCTCGAGCGCCGGGGTCGCTTCGACGAGGCGGAGAAGGCGCTGCGCGATCTGATCGCAGTCGAGGAGAGCTATATCGCCTACTCGACCCTCGCGCGGCTCGTGGCGCGGTCGACCGAGCGAGACGCCGAGGCGCAGCCGCTGCTCGAGAAGGCCGTCGACCTGGCCCAGAAGGCTCCGTTCGAAGAGGTCAAACGCGGTCCGGACGAGAAGGCGGGGACGACGTCCCTGATCCCGAACTTCCTGCACGAAGAGGCGGTCCACACGAGCTACCTCCTGCTCTCCGGCTTCCATTACACCCGGGGCCGCTTCGACAAGGCGATCGAAGTCCTCGAGGAAGGCGTCAAGCACAGCAAGTCGAAGATCGAGCTGATCTATCAGATGGCCCGTCTGCATCGGATCGAAGGCCATTTGGAAGAGGAAGCGGCGTTGATCCGCCGCGCGACAGAGGACGCGCCGGACAGCCTGGCCGCACAGCTCGTGCTGTCGCTCTACCTGAGCCAGAACGGCGACCTGCCGGGCGCTCTCGCCGCGGCGCGCAAGGGCGTCGAGCTCGAACCCGAGAATCGCGGTGCGCAGCTGCGGGAGGCCGAGCTCCTCGTCGACATCGGCTTCAAGGACAAGGATGCCGACGCGATGGAGAAGGGCCGGGCGATCGTCGAGGGGATCCTCGAGAAGGAGCCCGACAATCCGGAGGCCCACTTCGTCAAGGCCAAGATCGCGCTGACCGAATCCGACGTCACGGCGGCGAAGGCGTCGCTCGAGACGGTGTTGCAGGCGCGGCCCGACTGGGCCCAGGCCCGCTATGTCCTCGGGTCGACGCTCACCGCCGGCGGCGAATACGCGCGCGCCCGCGCCGAGCTCTCTCGGGCGGTCGAGCTCGATCCCCAGCAGCTCGATGCACGCAAGCTCCTCGCCAAGGTCCACGCCCAACTCGGCGAGCACGAGTTCGCGATCGAACAGGGGCGCGCCTATCTCGCGGAGCGACCGGACGACAGCGAAGTCCGGATCGTGGTCGGCCAGAGCCTGATCCGGGTCGGCCGCGGCGAAGAGGCCTACAAGGAAGTCGAGAAGATTCCCGAGGAGAAGCGGGATGCAGCCGCGCAGTTCGCCCTCGGAAGGCTCGATCTGGCCTTCGGGCGCATGGAGCAGGGCACGGCCCGGCTGATGAAGGCGGACGAGATGTCGCCCGGCAATGCCCAGGTGCTACGGACGTTGCTGGCCCTCGATCGCGACAAGAAAACTCTCGCGGACTCGGTCGCTCGGATCGCGAAGGCGGCGGAAGCGAATCCGACCGACAGCTCGCTCGCGGAGCTCCAGGGTGAGGCGGCACTGCTGAGCGGGGACGCGGCGGCCGGGCGCAAACATCTCGAGCGCGCGATCGAAATCGATGGTCGCAACGTCACCGCGCAGCTCTCGCTGGCCGACATCGCGATGCGCGAGGGCAAGAAGACGGAGATGATCCAGATCCTCGAGCGCGCGGCCACTTCCGTTCCGGAATCCGCCGATCTCCAATACCGCCTCGCTGTCGTCTACGAACAGAACGATCAGCGACCCGATGCGATCACCGCCTACGAAAAGGCGATCTCCCTGAACAACGACCTCGCCATGGCGAAGAACAATCTCGCGTACCTGATCGCCGAGACCGGGGGCGATCTGGACCGGGCGCTCGAGCTCGCACAGCAGGCGAAGGAGCAGCTGCCCGACGACGGCAACGCCTCGGACACGCTCGGCTGGGTCATGCTGAAGCGGGGCGTGCCCTCCGCGGCGATCGGCTACCTGGAAGAAGCTCGAGCCCGCTTCCCGGAGACCGCCTACGAGGTCCAGGGCGTCGTGCGTAACCATCTGGCCGAGGCCTACGAACGCAATCAGGAGGCGGAGAAGGCGATCACCGAGAGCCGGAAATCCGTCGAGCTCGGCGAGCGCCTGGTTGCCGCGGCGAAGAAGCAAGGGGTTACCGTGGGCGAGCCCGCCTGGTCCGTCGAATCCAAGAAGCGGATCGAACGGCTCGGCGCCAAGGGCTGACCGATAGCCCCCGCGGGTTGGCTGTCTCGCGATTCGAGCGCAGACATCAAGAGTTCCCGGATGCACACCGATAGGTTCGCCGGCGGGGAGCGTGCGTCCGTGGCCTGAAAGTGGCCGGATGAAAGCCGCCCGTCATCGGTCCACGGAGGAACTCATGAGTCGCACCCAATTCCTGACCATCGCGCTCGCGCTGGTCGTGTCATCGACGTCCGTTGCTGCGGAGACTCCGGCGAATCCGGTGGCCGCGACCGAAGCCTCGCCCGCTCCGTCGCAACCCGAGGCAATGCCCGCGTCACCGGCGGCGCCGGTGGCCGAAGCGCCCGCAGCACAGAAGAAGTCGATCGTGCTCGGGCCGGAGGGCGTCGACGACGAGGGTCGTGTCGGCCGGCTTCACACCGTGACCCGCGGCGACACGCTCTGGGATGTCTCGGCCGCCTACCTGGGCACGCCCTGGGTCTGGCCGTCCGTCTGGATCGACAATCACGACATTGCGAACCCGCACATGATCCACCCGGGCGACCGGATCTGGATCACCGCCAACGAGATGCGCGTCGTGTCCGACGACGAGGCCGACGCTTTTCTCGAGCGGCTGCTCGAGGCGCCCGCTGCGCCCGAGACGGACATGGCGGCCGAGGAGATGGTCGAGGAGCCCGCGCCGCAGACCGAAGAGGCGATCGTGCCCGAAGAGTCCGTTCTGGCCGCCGCGCCCGAACCGAGTCATGCCGGTCGCCAGATCACGGTCAGCGCGCGCGCGGCGATGGGCTTCGTGTCCGCCGAACAGCTGGCCGGTGCCTCGAGCATCATCGACAGCCCGAGCGAACGAACCTACGTGACGGCCGGCGATAGCGTCTACCTCGGCTTCGGCGAGGGCGACACGCAGGTCGGCGACCGGTTCACGATCTTCGAGGTCATCGAGGAGGTGCGTGACCACGGCTCGAATCGCATCATTGGCCACCACGTCGACGTGCTCGGCTGGGTCGAGGTGCGTGAGGTGACGGGCGACACGTCGATCGGCGAGATCCGCACGAGCTACTCCGAGATCCGGCGCGGCGCCCGCATCATGGCGAGACCCGAGGTCTCGCGTCACGTCACCGTGATGCGAACGCCGGAGGCCAACGAGGGCTATATCGTCTTCCTCCCGAGCTTGAAGACGGTGATGGCGGACGGCGACTACGTCTACCTGAATCGCGGCGAGCTCGACGGTCTCGAGGTCGGAAGCGAGCTCGAGGTCTTCAACCGCGGTGGCATCTTCAACGACGTCCCGCGCGACGTCGACGTCCAGGCGCCGGACCACAAGGTCGCGACACTCGTCGTCGTCACGCTGGAGCCGCAGACGGCGGTCGCCTTCGTGCTCAACGCTTCGCGCGAGCTCGAGGTCGGTGATACGGTCCGACCGCTGGCGCCGAGGTTGGCTGCGCGCTGACGAGAGCGACGCGGTTTCGCGCAGACATCGGAATCGATCGGGACGGGCTCACGCGGAAACGCGTGGGCCCGTCGTGTTTGTGCGCCGTCGAGTCGTGACGAGCGGGTCGCTCGCTGAGAACGACTGGGCTCGGCGTGCGCTCGGACCGGGGGCGTGATTCGGTGTAGGGCCCCAACGGTTCCCTGCGAGGCGAGCTACGTCGAATCCGCACGATAAACGAGAGGGATCACCTGGACCGAGCGGCGCGCGCGAGGCGGGCCTCGCGCCGGAAGACGCGCGCGGGTGGCTCGAGCTCCAAGCCCGATATGCCTGGCATCCCGAGGCGATCGCGCCGCTCGTGCGGGCAGGGCAGACGCCGGAGGAGATCCTGCGGAGGTCGGGCGAAGGGACCGGATGCGACGGCTCACACCAGGCCGCCGGGCCGCGCGCCTCGAGCGTCGAGGCGGCGATGGCGCGCCTGACCCAGCTCGGAGCCCGGATCGTCCCGCTCGGTCAGGTCGATTATCCGGAGCCCCTGCGCGCCCTCGATGACGCGCCGCTCGTGCTCTCGGTTCGCGGCCGTGCCGAGATCCTCGCGACCCCCGCGATCGCGATCGTCGGCGCGCGGGCGGCGACCCGGTCGGCGCGGGAGATCGCCCGGCGTCTCGCCTACGACCTCGCCCGCGCGGGCCTCACGATCGTTTCGGGGCTCGCGCGGGGCATCGACGGGGAGGCCCATCGCGGTGCGCTCGAGGCCGGTGGCAAGACGATCGGGGTGCTCGCGTGTGGGATCGATCGCATCTACCCCCCTGAGCACCGCGGTCTCGCGGAGGAGATGGTCCTCGCGGGCGCGATCGTGAGCGAGCTGCCCGTCGGCTCGCCACCGCAGGCGCTCCACTTTCCGCTCCGCAATCGCATCATCAGCGGACTCTCCCGGGGCGTGATCGTCGTCGAGGCGCGTCGGCGAAGCGGCTCGCTCATCACCGTGCGCCACGCGCTCGACCAGGGGCGAGAGGTGTTCGTGGTGCCGGGGTCCGCCCTGGGGCCCTTCGCGGCGGGGACCAATCAGCTCCTGCGCGAGGGGGCGCGAGCGATCCAAACGGCGTGCGACGTGCTCGAGGATCTCGGGATCGAGATCACTCCGCCCGCCGCTTCGCCCGGGGCCGTAGACGGAACTCTGAGCTCGTCATCGGGCCCTTCGTCGCCCCTCGCCGCGCGCGTGATGGCCCTCCTCGCCGAGGAACCGCGCACGCGAGACGCGCTCGTCGTCGACGCCGGCCTCGACGCCGGACGTCTGGCGACCGCGCTGCTCGAGCTGCAGCTCGACGACCGGATCGTCGAGGAGCGGGACGGTCGGATCCATCTCGCCGCAGCGGGTCATGCCTCGATGACCCCTCGATGACCGCTCTATGACCGCTCTATGACCGGAGGCCTGGGCTAATCTGCGCGCCTTCAATCGCTCCGGAATCTGGGAGAGCAGGCTTTTGATCGAATCGCCGACCCATGTGGACGAGCCGGTCGTCGTCGTCGGGGCCGGCCTCGCCGGTTGCGAGGCGGCCTGGCAGCTCGCGCGGCGCGGGGTCGCCGTCGTGCTCTACGAGATGAAGCCCGAGCGCATGTCGCCGGCCCACCGCTCCCCGGATCTCGCCGAGCTCGTCTGCAGCAACTCGCTCCGCGCCAACACCCTCGGCAACGCCGTCGGCCTGCTCAAGGAGGAGATGCGGCAGCTCGACTCCCTCGTCCTGCGCGTGGCAGACGAGACCGCCGTGCCCGCCGGCAAGGCCCTCGCCGTCGACCGGATCGAGTTCGCGCGCGCGGTCACGGTCGCCATCATGTCCAATCCCAGGATCGAGCTGCGCTCGGCGCGGGTGACCCGGATTCCGGACGCCCGCAACGTGATTCTCGCGACCGGACCGCTCACGGATTCCGAGCTCGCAGAGGACCTCTCGAAGCAGCTCGGCGAGCAGTACCTCTATTTCTACGACGCGATCTCGCCCACGCTCTACACGGACTCGATCGATCACTCGATCGCCTTCCGCGCTTCTCGCTACGACGCCGACACGGGGGAGGGCGAGGGCGACTACCTGAATCTCCCGCTCTCGCGAGAGCAGTACGAATCCTTCGTCGACGAGCTGTTGCGCGCCGAGACCGTGCCGCTCCACGAGTTCGAGAAGGCGCTCTACTTCGAAGGCTGCCTCCCGATCGAGGAGATGGCCCGGCGCGGCCGCGAGACGCTCGCCTACGGACCGATGAAGCCGGTCGGTCTCGTCGATCCGCGCACCGGGCGCCGGCCCCACGCGGTCGTCCAGCTCCGGCGCGAGGACAAGAGCGGCACGCTCTGGAACCTCGTGGGATGTCAGACGAAGCTTCGCGTCGGCGAGCAGAAGCGGATCTTCCGGATGTTGCCGGGGCTCTCCGAGGCCGTCTTCGCGCGATTCGGCGGGGTCCACCGCAACACCTACGTCAACGCCCCCCATAAGCTCGATGCCGACCTCCAGCTGAAGAACCGGCCCGGCGTTTTCCTGGCGGGGCAGATGGCGGGGGTCGAGGGCTATGTCGAGTCGGCGGCCCTGGGCCTGATGGCGGGCATCGTCGTCGCGAGGCGCGTGCTCGGGCTGCCGCGCGAGGTGCCGCCGGCGGAGACGGCCCATGGTGCGCTGCTCCGCCATCTGCAGAACGCCGACGCGAAGCATTTCCAGCCGATGAACGTCAACTACGGCCTTTTTCCGGCCCTCGAGCTCGAGCGGGCCACGGTCCTCGCGAAGAGCGGACGGCGCGTGCGGCTCGGCAAGCGCGAGAAGAACGAGCAGCTCGCCGCGCGGGCGCTCGAGTCGCTGCGGTTGTACCGGGAGCGCGTTTCCGTGGCGGACTCGCTGGTCGAGCAGGGCGCCGCATGAACTGGACCCGGGCGACCCTGGCCTACGGTCGGCATCTCGGCAGCGAGCGCGGCATGTCTCCCCACACGCTGCGCGCCTATCTCTCGGACGTTCGTCAGCTGACGCTTCATACCGGTGCCGACACCCTGCCCGAGTCCGTCGACGCCGATCACGTGCGCAGCTGGCTCGCGAGCTTGAATAAGCGCCGGAGCGCTGCGACGCGAGGCCGAAAGCTCGCCTCCATCCGTTCCTTCTTCCGCTGGCTCGTGCGCGAAGGGGTCCGCCGCGACGATCCGACGGCGGGGCTTCCCATGCCGAAGCTCGAGAAGCGTTTGCCGCGGCCCCTCTCGATCGACGACTGCGCACAGCTCGTGACCGCCGAGCGTCCGGCGAGCGGGCGGCCGGCACCGGAGGGCGGTGCGCGGGCGCGGACGGACCATTGGCTCGCCCTGCGCGACCGCGCCATGGTCGAGCTGCTGTACGGCACCGGAATCCGCGTCGGCGAGCTCGTCGCCCTCGACGTCCGCGATCTCGAGCTGCGGGCCCGCGAGGTGCGCGTGATGGGGAAGGGGAACAAGGAGCGCATCGTTCCGATTCCCGAACGGGCGCGCGAGGCGCTCTCAGCCTGGCTCGGCGTGCGGCGCCATGTGGGGGTTCTCCGCGAGCCGCTTTTTATCTCGCTTCGGCCGCGCAATGAAAACACACCGCGGAGGCTCGCCGCCCGGGAGGCCCGGCGTGTGCTCGCCGAGCGCGGGCGGGGCGCCGATCTGCGCGAGCACGTCCATCCCCACCGCCTCCGCCACAGCTACGCGACCCACCTCCTCGACATGGGCGCCGACCTGCGCCAGATCCAGGAGCTCCTCGGCCACGCGAGCCTCTCGACCACCCAGAAATACACCGCGGTCTCGATCGAGCACCTGCGCGACGTCTATGATCAGGCCCATCCGCGGGCGGTCGGGGCGTCGCGTGCGCCAGGTCCGGAGCGCGCCGAGGGCAGTCCGCGCCGCGGCAAGCGGGGCGGCACGGGACGGGAACACAGCGATGGGTCATGAGCAGCATCACGACAGGACGAGTCTCTCCCCGCGCATCCGCTCGACGACGGTGATCGCCGTCGTGCGGAACGGGCGGATCGCGATCGCGGCGGACGGACAGGTGACCGTCGGCGATACGGTCATGAAGCAGCGGGCGGAGAAGGTGCGCCGGCTCGGCAAGGGGCGCGCCGTCGTGGGCTTCGCCGGCGGTGTTGCGGATGCGCTGACCCTGCTCGAGCGACTCGAGGCGAAGTTCGAGAGCCATCCGGGGAACGTGCGCCGCGCGGCGGTGGAGCTGGCGCGGGATTGGCGGACGGACCGCGTGCTGCGCAAGCTCGAGGCGATGCTGCTGCTCGGCGATCCCGAGACGCTGCTCGTGGTCTCGGGCAACGGCGATGTGATCGAGCCCGACGACGGGGTCGCGGCGATCGGGTCCGGTGGAGCCTACGCGCTCGCGGCGGCGCGCGCGCTCGTGCGCCACACGGACATGGAGGCGCGCGAGGTCGTGGAAGAGGCGCTGCGCATCGCCTCCGAGATCTGCATCTACACCAACGCCAACATCTGCGTGGAGACGCTTCCATGACGGGGGACGACATGGGAGCCAACGCGGGGGCCAGGGTCTTCACGCCGCGGGAGATCGTGTCGGAGCTCGACCGCTACGTCGTGGGCCA
Organism: Deltaproteobacteria bacterium; assembly: GCA_031390075.1. GTDB lineage: Bacteria > Myxococcota_A > UBA9160 > UBA9160 > UBA4427 > UBA4427. The sequence continues at coordinate 14,114 of JANMTD010000596.1, forward strand.
GCGCGATGCCAAGCGAGCGGTCGCCGTGGCGCTGCGCAATCGCTGGCGCCGACAACAGGTCGAGGGCGATCTGCGCGACGAGATCGCGCCCAAGAACATCATCATGATCGGCGCCACCGGCGTCGGGAAGACCGAGATCGCGCGGCGCCTCGCGAAGCTCGCCCAGGCTCCGTTCATCAAGGTCGAGGCCTCGAAGTTCACCGAGGTGGGCTACGTCGGCCGCGACGTCGAGTCGATCATCCGCGACCTGACGGAGCTCGCGGTCAAGATGGTGAGCCAGGAAGAGCAGCGCGCGGTGCGGGCGCGGGCCGAGGAGCGCGCGGAGGACCGGCTCGTCGACGCACTGCTTCCGGCGCCGGTGCCGATCGCGGGCCCTGCGGATCCGAGCTCGAGTGAGCGGACGCGCGAGACCCGCGAGAAGCTGCGGCGACTCTTGCGCGGGGGCGATCTCGATGCGCGCGAGGTCGAGGTCGAGCTCGCCGACGCGCCCACATCGGGACCTTCGCTCTCGATCATGGGGATGCCGGGCGGCGAGGACATCGGCTCCCAGTGGAAGGACCTGCTCGCCGGGATGCTGCCCCGCAAGACGAAGAAGAGGCGGCTCAAGGTCGCGGCGGCGCGGGAGGCGTTGATCCAGGAGGAGGCGGAGGCACTCGTCGACGCAGACCGCGTGCGCGAGCTCGCGGTCCGGCGGGTCGAGCAGGCGGGCATCGTGTTCATCGACGAGATCGACAAGGTGGCCGTGAGCGGCGGTCGCCAGGGGCCCGACGTCTCGCGCGAGGGGGTGCAGCGCGATCTGCTCCCGATCGTCGAGGGCTCGACGGTGCAGACCAAACACGGCCCGGTCTCGACCGACCACATCCTCTTCATCGCCGCCGGCGCCTTTCATGCCGCGAAGCCCTCGGATCTGATGCCCGAGCTGCAGGGCCGTTTTCCGATCCGCGTCGAGCTCGCGAGTCTCGGCCGGGAAGACCTCGTCCGGATCCTGACGGAGCCGACCAATTCGCTGGTCCGCCAGTACACGGCGCTGCTCGCGACCGAGGGGGTCGAGCTCGACTTCGAACGCTCCGGCATCGAGGCGATCGCCGAGATCGCGGCGACCGTCAACGAGCGCAACGCCGACATCGGCGCCCGGCGCCTCCACACCGTGATGGAGCGCCTGCTCGAGGATCTCTCCTTCGACGCCCCCGATCTTCCGAACCAGCGTGTGACGATCGACGCGGCGCTGGTCCGCAAAAGATTGGGCGACCTACTGGACGATCAGGACCTTTCGCAGTTCATTCTATGACGCCACGCGGCACCCCGCGGCAGGCGAGCTCGAGAGCGGGAGTCCAGCCGATGCGCAATCGAGTCCTGATCGTCGATGACGAGATCTTCTTCCTCGAGGCGATCGACGAGATCCTCACGGCGGGGGGCTACGAGACGGTCCGTGCCAAGGATGGGGCCGAGGCGCTCGAGAAGATCGCGGATCCACGGGTCTCGGTCGTCGTCCTCGACGTCCGCCTGCCGGACATGGACGGCATCTCCGTGCTGGCGAAGATCCGCGACGAGCGCCCCGAGCTGCCGGTCATCATGCTGTCGGCTTCGACCGACCAGGAGATCGTGCTCGAGGCGCTGCGGCTCGGTGCCTCGGACTATCTCGCCAAGCCGCTCCACGACGAGGAGCTGGTGCTGGCGGTCGGCCGCGGAATCGACGGCCACGAGGCGAGCGCCGGGCGCCGTCGCCTGCGCGCGCGCATCGATCGACTGGTCCAGAGCATGGAGCGGCTCTCGCAGCTCGTGCGCTGGGCCGCGCCGGCGGAGCGGGCCGAGGTCCTCCGCAATGGCATCGTCGATGCGGCGGCCGTCGTCTTCCAGTCCGCGCGCGTGTCGCTCATGCTGGCCGACGAGGAGCGGGAGTGGCTCGCGGTGGTGGCGTGTCGCGGGATCGAAGTGGAGCGCGAGACGCTCTCGCCGCGCAAGGTCGGCGAGGGCGCGTCGGGCCGCTGCTTCGCCGAGGGCAGCGTGCTCTGCGTCCCCGACGTCGAACGCGATGCCCGCTTCGTGGGGCGTGCTGCCGGGACCTATCGGGATCCGGCCTTCGCCGTCGTGCCGCTCGTGTGCCTGGGTGAGCCCGTCGGCGTGCTCTGTCTCACGGAAGGGGACGACGAGGGGGGCTTTTCCGCAGAGGAGGCGAATGTCCTGCGGCTCCTCGGCATGCAGGTCTCGGAGTTCCTCGCGGCGGATCCCGAAGTCGAACGCATCCTCGAGGCCGCGAACACCCTCGAAGCCGAGGGCATCAGCGGCGGTTCGTCGCGCTCGGGGCTGCGTGCCGACCCCGATGCGGAGCTGGCCCGCGCCATCTGCGAGGCGGTGGCGGCGGAGGTCGAGCCCGCGCGGGTGCTCCGGATGGCCCTCACGAGCGTGTCGCGGGTGCTCGGTGTCGGGCCGGTTGCGCTCTATCTCAACGGCCCGGACGGCGTCTCCCTCGTGCGCGAGGCCGAGGTCGACGGAAGCGTCTCGGGCGATCGCGAGCGCCTGGCCTCGGATCGGGGCCTGACCGGGATGGTCTGCCTGACGGGGGGCCTGGTCGTCGCGCTGGATCCGGCGTCGGACGCGCGTTTCGACCCGCAGGTCGACACCGCCGCAGACGGCGTCGAGCGGGGCCTTCTGTGCGTTCCGATCAAGCTGCGGGACAAGAGCGTCGGCGTTCTGCGGGCCTTCTTCGAAGCGGGAAACCCGCCCTCGCCGCGGACGGCGGAGATCCTCTCGGCCGCGTTCTCCGCGGCCGTTCGCAACGTCCTCCTGTACCGTAGTCTCCTCCAGAGCATCGAGGAGCTCGCGACCGCCCGCCGCGAGGCGCGGGGCGATGGCCGGGCGCCGCGTTAGGCTCAGATGGAAGAGCGGGAAGGCTGAACGGGAAGAGCATGCAACAACTGGTCGACAAGGCCCGGGTCCTGATGGAGGCGCTGCCGTACATGCGGCGCCTCATGGGCAAGACGATCGTCGTCAAGTACGGCGGCCACGCGATGAAGGACGATTCGTTTCAGGCGTCCTTCGCCGCGGACGTCGTCCTGCTGAAGCACATCGGCGTGCGGCCGGTCATCGTCCACGGCGGCGGCCCGCAGATCGAGGCGACCCTCTCTCGCATGGGCAAGACGTCGACCTTCGTCGATGGCCGGCGCATCACCGACGACGAGACTATGGAGGTCGTCGAGATGGTGCTCGGCGGCAAGGTCAATCGCGAGATCGTCGAGCTCGTGCAACAGGCCGGTGGCCGCGCCATCGGCTTCACGGGAAGTGACGGCGGCCTGCTGCGGGTCACGCGCAAGCTGATCAACGGGCAGGATCTCGGTCGGGTGGGCGAGCCGGCGGCGGTCGATGCGAGCGTGCTGCTCGCTGCGACGGACGCGGGCTTCATTCCCGTGATCGCACCCATCGGTGTCGACGAGAAGGGCACCAGCTACAACGTCAATGCCGACGAGGTGGCAGGGGCGATCGCCGCGGCGCTCGGTGCCGAGAAGCTGATCCTGCTGACCGACGTCGAGGGCGTGCTCGGTGCCAAGGGCGAGCTGATCAGCCAGATATCGATCGAGCAGTGCCGGCGCCTGATCGCGGCGGGAACGATCAAGGGCGGCATGATCCCCAAGATGGAATGTTGTATCGCAGCGCTCTCGGGCGGCGTCTCGCGGACGCACGTGGTCGACGGGCGCATCCGACATGCGGTGCTGCTCGAGATCTTCAGCGACGACGCGGGGGTCGGCACGCTGCTCGTGCCGTGAGCCCCGTGGTCGGGTCGGGCGAACTCCGCCGGCCGATGCTCGCGGGCAGTCCGGATGGCGAATCGGGAGGGGCCGTGCCCAAGGATTTCTTGACGGTGGCGGATTGGCCGGCGGATGCGCTCTGGTCGATGGCCGATCGCGCGGCCTTCCTGCGCCGCAATCACCGGACGGGCAAGCGCCCGCGAACCCTCGAGGGCCGCATCCTCGCGATGTATTTCGAGAAGCCCTCCCTGCGAACCCATGTCACCTTCGAGGCGGGCATCGCCCAGCTCGGCGGCCACGCGATCCTGTTGAAGCCCGAGCAGGTCGGCATCGGCACGCGCGAGAGCCCCGAGGACGTGGCCCGCTCGCTCTCTCGCTGGGTCGATTGCCTGATGGCGCGCACCTTCAGCCACGAGCTCGTCGAGAATCTGGCGCGCCACGCGACGATCCCCGTCGTGAACGGCCTCACGGACCTGCTCCATCCCTGCCAGGCCATGGCCGATCTCGTGACGATCGCTGGGGTCATGAAGCCGACCGACGCGACCATTGCCTACGTCGGAGACGGCAACAACGTCGCCAACTCGCTCGTCAATCTCGCGGCGGTGCTCGGGCTGCGGCTGCGGGTCGCGACGCCGGCGAGCCATCCGCCGGCGGCCCGTGTGATGCTGGGCGCCCGGGAGCTCGCCCGCGCGAGCGGCGCCGAGATCGTGCTGCTCGAGGACCCCGTCGAGGCCGTTCGCGGCGCCGACTTCGTGTACACCGACACCTGGACCAGCATGGGCCAGGAGAAGGAGGCCGAGGCGCGCCGCAAGCTCTTCCGCCCGTATCAGGTGAACGCGGAGCTGCTCGCCCACAGCGCGAACGCCTGGGTGCTCCACTGCCTCCCCGCCCATCGCGGCGAGGAGGTGACGGGCGACGTCCTCGACGGCCCCCGGAGCCTCGTTTTCGATCAGGCCGAGAATCGCCTCCACGCCCAGAACGCCATCCTCGAGCACCTGCTGAGCGCCTGATCTCGGGTGCCTGAACCCTGAGCGGGTTCACTGGATCGCCCCGAGGGTGATCCAGCTCGCGTCCTCCCCGCCTTCCGCTCCCAGTGGATTTCCCGATCGACCTGCCTTCCGGGCGGTCGTGCGTCTCAGCTTTGCCCCGGGGCAGCCGAAGAATGACGAGCGGACGCATGCGCTGGGCATGTCGTCTGCTTTCTCGGTGCACGCGAGACGTGGATGAAAACCTCGGAGCAGGAGACGGACAGAGTGGCGCAGGTCGTCGCCATCGCGTCGGGTCGTGACCCGAAGCGGCTTCGCCTTTCGGCGGCCGAGGGCTATCTGCTCTCGCGCATCGACGGAAGGACGCCGTGGCGTCTTCTGCGCGAGATCGGCGGCATTCCTGCCCAGGACGTCGATGTGTGTCTCGAGCGTTGGCTCTCGGATGGGCTGCTCGAAATCGTCGTCGGCTCGGCGAAAAGCGCCACCGCGAAGTCTTCTGCCAGCGGACAAGGGAACGGACCCGCGCCAAACAAGGCCGAGCCGAAGCAGGCCGAGCCAAAGCGGGTCGAGATGGATGCAGCGAGCGCACCGAAGTCGACGACGGTGCCGTACCCGATCGACACGCAGCTGCTCGACCCGAGTCTCGACATCGACTGCAATGTCCAACGCCGGATCCTCGAATTCGAGCTCTCGCTTTCGCGGCCCTACCACGAGCTGCTCGGCGTTCCCGTCGGCGCCGATGCCAAGGTCGTCAAGCGCGCCTACTTCAAGCTCTCGAAGGAATTCCATCCCGATCGCTATTTTCGCAAGCAGATCGGGTCCTATACGCGTCGCCTCGAACGGATCTTCAAGAAGGTCCTCGAGGCCCACGAGATCCTCTCCGACCCCGAGCTGTGCCAGGTCGAGAACCAGCCGGAAGTCGTGGTGGCGCAGGCCGTCGACGCCGCCGTGACGATCGTGGCCCCCGTCGTCGAGCCGGCGAAGGCGCTCGAGACTCCGGTCGAGGCCGTCAGCAAGCCCCTCTCGAAGCTCGATCGGCTGCGCCAGCGGATGCCGTTCAAGATCGATCATGCGGCGATGACCGCCCGCCGCGCCCGGGCCCTCGAGATCTTTCGGGCTGCAGAGGCCTCGCTCGAGGTCGGTCGCCTCCACGAGGCGGAGGCCAACATCCGCATCGCGATCACCTTCGATCCCGCCCGCTCGGAGTTCAAGGAAGCGCTCGGCGCCCTGCGCATCCAGGCGGCGGGCGACCGGGCGTCGAAGCTGCTCGCGATGCCGAGCGATCGGATGAGCGACGCCGAGCTCCGGGATGCGATGCAGCTGATCGAAGACGTGCTGCCCTACCGGCCACACGATCCCGAGCTCAATCTGCGCGCCGCCGAGGTCTGCCTCCAGCTCGGCAAGCACGAAGAGTCCGTCGAATACGCACAGACCCTGCTCGAGGGCGCGCCCGAGATCGCGAGCCACCACTCGCTGCTCGGGCGGATCGAACGAGCCCGGGGCGACCTCAAGGCTGCAAAGAAGGCCTTCGCCGAAGCGATCGAGCTGGATCCGGATGATCTCGAAGCACGGAGGGCGCTGTCCTCCATGCGCATTGCCGCGTACGACGCGGCGCAGGGGGGAAGACGATGAGCCGGGTGATCGGAATCGATCTCGGGACGACCAACTCATGTGTGGCGGTGATCGAGAACGGTCAGCCCACGGTGATCCCGAACGCGGGCGGCTACAAGACGACGCCCTCGATGTTCGGCATCTCCCAGGATGGCAAGCGTCTCGTGGGGCATCTGGCCAAGCGCCAGGCGATCACGAATGCGCGCAACACGATCTTCGCGAGCAAGCGCCTGATCGGCCGGCGCTTCGACGATCCCGAAGTCCAGAAGTCGATCGACCTCTGTCCCTTCGAGATCGTACGTGGGCCGAACGACGACCCGCGCATCAAGATCGGCGGCAAGAGTTTCACGTGCCCCGAGATCGCCGGCATCGTGCTGCGCGAGATGAAACGTGTCGCCGAGGAGTATCTCTCGGAGACGGTGCAGGAGGCCGTGATCACGGTCCCCGCCTACTTCAACGACGCCCAGCGCCAGTGCACGAAGGACGCGGGTAAGATCGCGGGGCTCGAAGTCCTTCGTATCATCAACGAGCCGACCGCGGCGGCGCTCGCCTACGGCATGAATCGGGTGGGCGACGAGAAGATCGCCGTCTACGACCTCGGCGGCGGCACCTTCGACATCTCGATCCTCGAGATGTCCGACGGCGTGATCGAGGTGCTCGCGACCTCGGGCAATACCTTCCTCGGCGGAGAGGATCTCGATCGGCGCATCGTGCAGCACCTCGTCGAGTGGTTCCAGGAGAGCTCGGGTCTCGACCTGCGCGGCGACACGATGGCGCTCCAGCGGCTCAAGGATGCCGCGGAGAAGGCCAAATGCGATCTCTCGATGCGGGACGCGGTCGAGATCAACCTGCCCTTCATCGCCAGCGATGCCGAAGGGCCGCGGCACCTCAACTACGAGCTCACGCGGGAGAGCCTCGAGAGTCTCGTTGGCGACATCATCGAGGGGTGGAAGCCTCCACGTTGGCGCCGCAGGAAATCAGGTAGTTGGTGAGCGGCGTGTCGGGCGAGACGGTGAAGGCGCGATGCCACAGCTCGCCGTAGAGGTGCTCCGAGTGGTAGCACTTGACGCCCT
>JANMTD010000631.1:0-5158 GCA_031390075.1 Deltaproteobacteria bacterium
CCAGAATCGTCCCGGATTTCACGACCCTGCTCGACGGACTGCTCGCGCAGGTCGCGAAGGGAGGCGACGCGGCCTGTGCGGAGAGCGTTCGAGCCCTCGGCGGCCGCTACGGAATCCTGATCGAACGGGCCTCCTCGCTCGCGCCCTTCGTGCAGCTCGGGCTCTGCTTCGAGCGCATGGAGCTGCCCTGGCTCGCCGTGCCGCTCTATCGGACGGTCAGTCGCCGATTCGGCGCGCAGGGCGCGGCGGACGCGGCCCTGCCGCTGGCGCGCGCGTCGCTCGCGATGGGCGACGTCTCCCTCGCGCGCCACATGGCCGACGCGGCCCTCGTCGAGACGACACCAGACTCTGCGGGCTGGCAGGCCATCCTGGCCGAATCGGATTTCCTGGAGGGCCGCACGTCGTTCGCACTGAAGCGCGCGCGCTCGATCCTCGACGCGTCGACGCTCGGGCTCCAGCGTTCTTCGCTCGCCCTCGCGATGGCCCGCGCCGCGGCCCGCGCCGATTCCCTGGACGACGCACGTTTCCTCGCCTCCCGTCTCCCGGATTGGCTCGACCAGGAAGATGGCGAGTCCCCCTCCGCTGCCGGTGTGCGAATGCTCGAGGCGGGGCTCACGACTGCCCACGCCCTGCGCCGCGGGGCACACCCCGACGAGGCGTTCGCCGTCTACCGTGCGATCGATCGGCATGCGGAGCCGGGGCCGATCCGGTCCTCCGCCCGCTTTTGGCTGGGACTCGCGCGGCAGGGCAACGAGGCCGGCCAGCGCGCCTGGGGCGCGGACGTCGATCAAACACTCGGGGCGCCCTGGGCTCGGGTCGCGGCCTTCGAGGAGCGCTTCGAGGCCCTGCGCGATGTGTATGCGGGAGTGCTCGAATGAGATCCGTCGTGGAGTCCCTCGATCCGATCGAGGTGGGCGCCCTCGCGTTGCAGCGCGTGCTGGCCCTGGAAGGGCGCAACGCACTCGCCCGCGTCGAGCTGGCGGCGAGCGAGCTCGTGCGATTCGAGGCGAGCCCGGCGGTACGTGATCGGATCTCGGCGATCCGTGAAGCCGTGGAGGAGCTCGACGCTGTGCTCGACAAGATCGAGCGGCTCTCGGATCCGCAGCGGGGGACCGCGTCGGGGCTGTCATCGGACCTCTCGCAGGTCTTCGCGGCCCTCGCGAAACGCATCGCACCGTCGCTCGCGGCGCGGGGGGTCGTGCTCGAGCCCGCGGAGATCGCAGGCGGGTCGCCGGTTGCGCTCTCCGCACCGGTGCTCGAACGACTCCTACTCGGCTTCGTCCGCGTCGTCGTCGCCGCCCTCGAGGATTCAGGCACGGAGACGGATGGGGACCCGATCGTGCTCAGCGTGTGCTGCGCAGAGGGGGAGAGCGCGATCGAGCTGTTCGCATCGGCGGCGAGCGCGACGGGCCCGCGACGACTCCGGATCGCGCGCGCCTCGAGGGTCGAGCTCGAGGTCGCCCTGGCGGAGTGGCGGATCGAGCTGATCGACGAGACAGGCGCAACGCCCTGTCGGCTCGGGCTGCGGCTCCACGCGAGCGTGTCCGATGTTTGAGTGGCCGCGGCGACTGCGACTCGAGATCGTGGAGGCCAATGCCGAGCTCCGCAGCGAGCTCGCCCGCGCGCTCGTGGGGCTGGGCTTCGAGGTCGAGGCAGTTGGAGAGGCCTGTCTGCCGGGAAGTCGGGACGAGCAGGCGCGCTATGCGCTGCACGTGATCGATCTCGCGGCGCCCGGGGCGACTCGCTGGCTCGCCGATCCGTCGCTGGCGGAGCGCTGTCTGTTTCTCGCCGCGGATGCGAGCGATGCGGCCGATGCGCTTGCGCTGAGCGCTCGCGCCGGTCGGACGCTCGATCTCCTGGTCAAGCCTTTTTCGATCCAGACCCTCGAGGCAAGGCTCCTCCGTCTCATGGAGAGACTCAGCGAGGGGGCCCGTGGTCCGGATCTGCTGCGGAGCGACCCGTTGCTGCAGACCTGCGACCCGCGACTCGGCCGGGCCTTCGAACGCGCCTTTCGCATCGCGCGCGAGGATTGCCCGATCTGCATCGAGGGGGAGCTCGGGACCGGGCGGCGCGCGCTGGCCCGGGCGATCCACGCGGCGAGCGCGCGGGCGGACGCAATGCTGCTCCCGCTCGAGTGCCGCGACCTCTCGGACCGCGCCGGTGAAGCCGCCCTGCACGAGCTGGCTCGGCGGGTGGCGAATGCGGCGCAGGCGACGCTCCTCTTGATCGATCCCGAGGCGCTCTCGGCGCGGGCGCAGGGCGTGCTCCAGGCGGCGCTGCGCGGGGGCGAAGACGGCCGCGTCCCGCGCTGCATCACGATCTCCCGCGTCTCCCTCGACGAGAGCGCGCGTGAAGGGCAGCTCTCGAGCGAGCTCCTCTACCGACTCTCGGGCGTCCGCATCCAGATGCCGCCCCTGCGCGAACGCGCGGCGGATCAGCTCGCGATCTGCAGCCTGATCGCCCGGCGCGTGGCACGCGAGCTCGGGATCGCGACCCCGGTCGTCGCCGCCGGGCTCGTCGAACGCCTCGCACGGGAAGGTTTTCCCGGCAATCGGCTGGGACTCGAGAGCCGACTCCGGAGCGCGCTGATCCGCGGCGACGAGGGGGCCGCGCTCGAAGATCTCCTCTTCGATTCCGCACCGGCAGCGCGTAGGGCCGCCGAGCGACCGCCTTCACTCGATCTCAAGACCCTCGAGCGCGACACGATCATCCGCGCCCTCGGCCACGCCCGCGGCAACCGGACCCACGCCTCCCACGCCCTCGGCATCAGCGTCCGCACCCTGCGCAACAAGATCCGCGACTACGGACTGCGCTGATCGAACGAGACCGCCCTCGGCAGCAATTGCCGAGTGCGCGGCTCCGCTTCGTTTCAATGTGCACGCGCTGCTTCAAGCTGGCTCTTGACCTGCAAGGCCACTGCGCCTCGGCGGCGACGCAGGCGCGACGAGATGATCGAATCCCCCTGGCATGGGGCTTGCTCTGGTCTGTCCCGATCGTGCCGCGTGAAATCGAAGGGCTTCGATTCGCAACGCTCGTCCGGTCGGGAGAGGAAGAAAATGCCGAGCTTCGGTCCCGAGGCCATGGGTGCGCTCCAGATCGCAATGCGCTTCCGCAAGGCGCGCGAGGCGGTAATCGCAGGCAACGTCGCCAACGCGGACACGCCGGGCTATCGCCGTCGCGACCTCGCCTTCGAGGGCATCCTGGACGACGCGCAGGCGAGCCTGGTCCGGACCCACGCGCAGCATCTGCCGACCGGATCCGCCGACCCCGACCAGGCCCGGATCGAGATGGGACCCCGCGGAACGCGCCCCGATGGCAACGGCATCGACCTCGACCAGGAGCTCGTGACCGCCCACCGCAACGCGAGCTCCTTCATCGACCAGGCCAACGTCCTGGCCCGACTCTCGGCGCTGGTCCGAACGGCGATCGGCTGAAACCGGAGGTTTACAATGAAGTTCAGCGACATCATGGACATCGCCGCCTCGGGGCTCCGAGCGCAGCGCACCCGCATGACGGTGACGGCGAGCAACATCGCCAACGCCCAGACGACGCGAACCCGCGAGGGCGGTCCCTACCAGCGACGGGACCCGGTCTTCGAAGCCAATCGCATCGGCGAGGCGTTCGGCTCGAAGCTCGAGCGCAAGATCCACAGCGTCGACGTCTCGCGCATCGTGATCGACGCGCGCGATCCGATCACGCGCTTCCTGCCCGATCATCCCGATGCCAACGACCAGGGTTATGTCGCGTTTCCGAACGTCAACCTCGTCGAGGAGCAGGCGAACCTCGTCGGGGCGAGCCGCGGCTACCAGGCGAATCTGCTCGTGATGCAGAAGCTGCGCAGCATGACCGAAGCCCTGCTGCGCGTAGGACAGTAAGAACCATGGACCAGGTCTTGATCGATCGATTGCGAGAGCCGGGCGCCCTCGGACGGGGCACGAACCTGGTAGGCGGTGAAGAGAAGAGCCAGGAGACGATCGGGGGACGCTTCGCGGACATCGTCGCGGGCCTCGTCTCCGAGGCGAACGAAAAGCAGATCCAGGCCGAGTCCGACGCCGCCGGTCTCGCGAAGGGCGAGGTCGACATGATGGACGCGGTCGTCTCGCTGAACGAGGCCGACCTCTCGCTGCGCATGATCATGCAGATCCGCGACCGTGCCCTCGAGGCCTATCAGACCGTCCTGCAATCGATCTGAGGTGATGTTTGGCGAATCGGTTCCAAGACCTCCTGCAGCAGTTCTCGGCGCTCTCGGCGACCCGCCAGGCGACCCTCGTCGCGACGGCCGTCGGATCGCTGGCGTTCTTCTACTGGATCTCGACGGCGGCGCGCACCGGCGAGTACCGCACGCTCTACCGCGGGCTCGAGGACGCCGAGGCGGCCCAGGTCGTCGACGCGCTCACCTCCGAGCGGATCGAGTATCGGATCGCAGACGGGGGTACGGCGATCGAGGTCCCCGCGTCCCGTGTCCACGAGGCGCGCATGCGCGTCGCGAGCCGCGGCCTCCCGAGCAGCAGCTCGCCGGGCTTCGAGATCTTCGATCAGGGGACCTTCGGGGTCACCGACTTCGTGCAGAAGGTCAACTACCACCGCGCCCTCCAGGGCGAGCTCGCGCGTTCGATCGAGCAGGTCGAGGGCGTCGAGAAGGTCCGCGTCCAGCTCGCCTTGCCGCAGCGCAAGGCACTCCTGCGCAAGGACGAGCGCCGCGCGACGGCCTCCGTCGTGGTCCGCCTGCGCTCGGGCTTCGACCTCGAGCCGGCCCAGATCCGTGGCATCGTGCATCTCGTGGCCTCGAGCGTCGAAGGCCTCGATGTCTCGCAGGTGACGCTCGTCGATAATCGCGGGCGGCTGCTCGCGCCCCAGTCCGAGCTCGATCCGTCGGGGGGCGGTGCGCCGTCGGTGCTCGGCGCCGCCCGCTCGGTCGAGCGCGAGCTCGAAGAGCAGGTCGAATCGATCCTCGAGCCGACGGTCGGCCTCGGCCGGGTCGTCGCGAAGGTGAGCGCCCAGGTCGATTGGACCCAGACCGAGAAGACCGAGGAGATCTTCGATCCCAATTCGCAGATCGAGCGCAGCACCCAGAAGGAGACCGAGACCTCGAGCGACTCGTCGAATGAGGGCGGTGTCGTCGGCATCGTCGCCAACTCGCCCGAGGCGGAACCGCCCG
>JANMTD010000635.1:0-4664 GCA_031390075.1 Deltaproteobacteria bacterium
GTCGCCATCGACGTCGTCGCTCGAATTCGTCGCGGCCGTACCCCTGCGGAGCTGGACGCTGACGATCGGCGCCGCGACGGGGGCGAGGTCGCGGATCTGGACCGTCGCCGAGAGCGGTAGACCGGCGCCGTCGTCCGAGCAGTCGAGCAAGAGGAGCTGCGCGGACGTCGCGGACAAAGGCAAGCTTCCGGAGAGCGTCGCGGCGTCGGCCGCTCGCGGCATCCCGAGGATCGCAGCGAGAATCGCGAGTACGCCGAGCCGTCGCAAAGCACTTCCCCGCTTTCGCATCAAAGCCACGCTATCCCAGTGTCGGGAACCGCGAGCTGCGTCAACTTGTCGCATCCGGGGACCGATCGAGCATGCAGCCCGGGATGGTTGCAGCCAGAAGGGAGCATCCGCTTGCACCGCCGAGTCACCTCCATGGCCGCCTCGTTCATGCTCTTCCTCCTCTTGATCCAGAGCACCCTCGCGTCCCCGGCCTTCGCGATCCGCGCGGCCGCGCGCGATCTGACCTTCGACGTGTTCCTCGACGAGCGCCCGATCGGAACCCAGCGCGTTGCGCTGCGGCCGCAGGGCGACGGCCTGCGCGTCGAGATCCGGGCGGCCTTCGAGCTGACGCTGCTGCGCATCAAGGCCTTCGCCTACGACCACCGCAACGTCGAGCAGTGGCGCGGCGGCTGCCTCCAGTCGATCGAATCGAGCACGGAGCAGAACGGCAAGCCCTACCGCGTGACGGGCGAGGCCTTCGCCGGTGGCTTCGCCGTCTCGAGCGCGCTCGGCGTCCAGAATCTGACCGATTGCGTGGGCACCTTCTCCTACTGGGACAAAGGTCAGCTCGTCGGTCGCTCGAAGCTCCTCAATTCACAGACCGGCGAATACGTCTCCGTCGCCCTGCGCGAGCTCGGCCGGGGGATCCTCGTACTCGCCGGCCGCGAGATCCCCGTCGATCGCTACGTGCTCGAGGGCAAGGACCTCGAGATCACCCTCGCCTACGCCGTCGACAGCGGCGAGTGGCTCGCCCTCGACAGCCCCGTCTGGGGGGGCTGGACGCTGCGGTACCGGCGCAGCGCCGCCGAGCTGGCCGACGGCCTGGGCGACGTCGGTCCCTGACCGATCCGTGATCGATCGCGCACCCGCGCCCGAGCCCTGTCCGGCCCTTGCTTGACATGCCCGGATCCAAAACCGAGGGTCCAGCGGCGCCCCCAGGAACCTCGCCATGCTCGGAATCTCACTCGCAGAACGCGGACTCGTTCCCGACGCCATCGTGCGCGTCGGAATTCGCGCCCTGCTGCGCGAGCGCCTGCGCGATCTCGAGGCCGCGAGCTGCGAACCGGCCATGGAGCAGCACCAGGCCTTCCTCGCGCAAGCGAAGGTCTCCCCGATCGCGTTCGCCGCCGACGCGGCGAATCGCCAACACTACGAGGTACCGGCTGCCTTCTTCGAGCTCGTCCTCGGGCCACATCGCAAGTACAGCTGCGCGCTCTGGGGCCCGCAGACCGCCGATCTCGCGCAGGCGGAGACCGAGATGCTCGCGCAGGTCGCGGAACGGGCGCAGCTCGAGGACGGCCAGCGCGTGCTCGACCTCGGCTGCGGCTGGGGCTCGTTCGCGCTCTGGTGTGCGAAACGTCATCCGAAGAGCCGCGTCCTCGCGGTCTCGAACTCGAAGAGCCAGGCCGAGTTCATCCGCGGCGCGGCGGCACGCGGATCGATCCGCAATCTCTCGGTCGTGACCGCCGACGTGAACAGCTTCGAAGCCGAGGAGCGCTTCGACCGCGTCGTCTCCGTCGAGATGTTCGAGCACGTCCGGAACCATGGCGCACTGCTCGCGCGGATCGCCCGCTGGCTCGATCCGAAGGGCCTGCTGTTCGTCCACCACTTCGCCCACAAGAGCTCGGCCTACCCCTACACGATCGACGGCGAGAGCGATTGGATGGGGCGGCATTTTTTCACGGGCGGGATGATGCCCTCGGACGATTGGCTGCTCGCCTTCCAGGACGACCTCGCCGTCCAGCGGCGCTGGCGCGTCAACGGGACCCACTATCAAAAGACGAGCGACGCATGGCTCGCAAACCTCGATCGCCACACCCCGCAGATCCTCCCGATCCTGCGCGAGACCTACGGCGCCGGCCAGGAACGCCTCTGGCTCCAGCGCTGGCGGCTTTTTTTCCTCGGCTGCTCGGAGCTCTTCGGCTACCGGGGCGGTCAGGAGTGGTGGGTGACGCACATCGTGATGGGCCAGCGCGAGTGTGAGCGATGAAGATCGCCGTCATCGGATCGGGCATCTCCGGACTCGCGGCGGCCCATCACCTCGGGACGCGCCACGAGGTCACGCTCTTCGAATCCGAGCCGCGTCTCGGCGGCCATGCGCAGACGGTCGAGGCGGTCGTCGCTGGCGTGACGCACGCCGTCGACACGGGCTTCATCGTCTACAACGAGACGACCTACCCCGTGTTCACGCGGCTGCTCGCCGAGCTCGCCGTCGAGACCCAGCCCGCCGAGATGAGCTTCGGACTCGCCTGCGAGCGCACCGGCCTCGAATGGTCGAGCCGCGGTTTGCGCGGGCTCTTCGCGACCCGCCCGCAATCGCTGCGCCCGGCCTTCCTGCGCATGTTGGCCGAAGTGGCACGCTTTGCGCGGGAGGCGCCCGACGCGATCTCCGAGCTCGACCCGAAGCTGACCCTGCGCGAGCTGGTCGAACGGGGCGGCTATTCCCCCGCCTTCCGCGACTGGTATCTCGTGCCGATGGGCGCCGCGATCTGGTCGGCCGCGATTCCCGATCTGCTCGATATGCCCGCGGCGAGCTTCATCCGCTTCTTCTCGAACCACGGTCTCCTGGGCCGCGGCAACGGCGTTCGCTGGCGAACGCTGACGGGCGGCTCGAAGGTCTATGTCGAGGCGCTCGCGCGGCGGATTCGTGGCACGATCACGCTGTCGACGCCGGTGCTCGCCATCGCGAGAGCGCCGCGCGGCGTGCTCGTCACGCTTCCCGGCGGGACGCAGAGCTTCGACCGCGTCGTGCTCGCCGTGCATTCGGACACGGCCCTGTCGCTCCTCACCAACCCGACGACGGAAGAGCGGCGGATTCTCGGGGCGATCCGGTACAGCCGGAACGAAACCGTGCTCCACACGGACACGTCGCTCCTCCCAACGCGACCCGCTGCCCGGGCGAGCTGGAACTACTTGATCCCGGACAGCGCGACGGCGGACCGTCCGAGTCTGGACAGAACGGGCGACGGCGTCCTCGTCACCTACGACCTCTCCCGCCTCCAGAGCATTGCCTCGGCCGAGCCCCTGCTCGTGACCCTCAACGGGTCGTCGCGGATCGATCCGAAGAAAGTCCTCGCGCGCTTCGACTACGCCCATTCGATCCTCGACCGCAACGCGATCGACGCCCAGCGCGATCACGCACGCATCGACGGCGAGGGCGGCATCCACTACTGCGGTGCCCACTGGCGCTGGGGCTTCCATGAAGACGGACTCCAGAGCGCCCTGCGCGTGGTGCATTCGATCGAGGCCTTCTCATGATGAGCGCGATCTACGAAGGCGCCGTTCGCCACACGCGCAGCCTCGCGCCGCGCCACGGCTTCGAAAAGCGGCTCTACATGCTCTACCTCGACCTGGCCGAGCTCGACCGCGTGTTCGAGGGCCGCTGGCTCTGGGGCGTCGAGCGAGCGCGACTCCTGAGCTTCCGCCGGAGGGATCATCTCGGCGATCCCGCCGTCTCCCTCGACGTCGCCGTGCGCGAGCTCGTCCGCGCGCACACCGGCCGCCCACTCGAGGGACCGATCCGCCTCCTGACCCAGCTGCGCAGCGCCGGCTACGTCTTCAATCCCGTGAGCGTCTACTACGGCTTCACGGCATCGGGGGAGCTCGACGCCCTCATAGCCGACGTGAGCAATACGCCCTGGAACGAGCGGCATGCCTACGTCCTGCCCGCCGAGCAGGGCCGCGTCGACGCCCGGGTCCAGAAGGAATTCCACGTCTCCCCCTTCTTTGCGATGAACCACGAATACCGGTTTCGCTTCGAGCCCCCGGCGGCGACCCTCGCTGCCCGGATCGAGAGCTTCGCCGCCGGCGAACGGGTCTTCGACGCGCATCTCGAGCTCACGCGGCGCGAGATCGCGACCGCTTCGCTCGCGAGCACCCTCGCCCGTTTTCCCGGGATGACGCTCCAGCTGATCGGCGCGATCTACTGGCAGGCGTTTCGCCTCCACCGTCTCGGCGCAGCGATCCACGCCCACCCAGGTCGCACGAAGGCCGAGGAGCTCCCGGCGTGAGCGGCGAAGTGATGGAGCTGCCGACCGCGCGAGCGAGCACGAGCTGGCTCACGCGCTTCGCACGCGGGCGCGTCGAGGCTTCGCTGCGGTCGATCGCCGAGGGGGAGCTCGCGATCGCGACGGAAGCGGGTCGCGCGTCGTTCGGCGGCAAGCGTCCGGGGCCGCGCGCGACGGTGAAGATCGTCGATCCGCGCACCTGGAACGCGCTCGCGTTCCGGGGGGTGCTCGGCGGGGCCGAGGCGTACATGAACGGCTGGTGGCGGACGGACGATCTCGTCGCCGTGATCCGCGAGATGGCGCAGAACGCCGGGGCCTTCGACGCCCTCGAGAACGGGAGCGCCTGGACACGACCGGGGCTCCGACTCTTCCATCGGCTGCGCGACAACG
>JANMTD010000131.1:0-14373 GCA_031390075.1 Deltaproteobacteria bacterium
GGTGCTCGACCCGGGCGCGGCGCAGATCGTGGCGTCTTCAATGCGCGCGCTCGATCTGCCGGAATGGCGCGGCCGCCTTCGATCAGCCTAGCTCGACGATCAACTGCAATGGGCGCCGCATGATCCCGATCTGCTCCCAGCCAGACTCTTTTTCGAGCAGGCTCGCGTTCGCGGGCAGGAACTCGAGGGCGGCCTCGAGCATGCAGGACATCTCCTGCATCGCGAGGTTCGCGCCGAGGCAGTAGTGCGGGCCGTGGCCAAAGCTGACGACTTCGCTCGTGTCCCGGCTGATGTCGAAGCGGTCGGGGTCGGGGAAGACGGCGGGATCGCGGTTCGCGCTCGCCGGGCTCAGCATGACCATGTCGCCCTTGCGGATCGTCTTGCCGCGCAGCGCGATGTCCTCCTTCGCGAACCGCATGTTGACCGCGGCGAGCGAGCCGAAATCGAAGCGCAGCGCTTCGCGGACCGCGTTGCGGACGAGGCCCGGGTCGGCGCGCAGCTTCTCCATCTCGGCCGGGTGGGTCAGGAGATGGCGCAGGACCTGGCTGCCGCCGAGGGTCGTCGTCTCGGATCCGGCGGCGACGAGGCCCGCGACCAACACGACGATCTCATGGTTGGTCAGCGCGTTCTCGCCGGTGTTGCCCAGGATCAGGTCGGACAGGAGGTCGTCGCTCGGGTCCTCGCGTCGCTGATCCGCGAGCTTGAAGACCCACTCGCCGAGCTCTTCGATGGCCGCGTTGCCCCGGCGGATCTGCTCGCCGTCGGCGAAGAAGGTGTACCGCTGCATCATCTCCTGGGCGAGGCCGCGAAAGCGTTCCTCGTCGCCCGGATACGGCGGGATCCCCGTGATCCGGCCGATCACGGTATTCGGAATCGGGCTCGTGAACGCCGCCACGAGATCGACCCGGCCCGAGAGGCGCCGGATCGGCGCGGCGAACTCCTCGACGATGTCGCGGACCTGTTGGTCCATGCGCCGGACGGCGCGAGGTGTGAACCCGGCGGACAGCCGGCTCCGCCAGCGCCGGTGGCCCTCCGGATCGGCGCTGATGATCGAGCTGCTCTCGAAATGCGCGAGCCAGCCCTCGCGCGGCGGGGGTTGATAGTCGCGGGCGAGTCGGCGATCGGTCGAGAAGCGCGGGTCGGAGAAGAGATTCCGGACGTCGTCGTAGCGGGTGATGAACCAGGTCCCGAGCGCGTCGTCCCAGTGGACGGGATCGTGCGCCCGCAGCTCCGCGAGTCGCGGGAACGGATGGGCCACGAAATCCGGGTCGATCAGCGACGCGCGGGAAGTCGACATCGATCACCTCCTGCGAGAGTGAGAGCGAGAGTGAGAGCGAGAGTGAGAGCGAGAGCGAGCTAGGCGAGCACGATTTCCGCGAAGCGCTGGGAGTCCGTGTGCTCTTCGATCTCGACGATCTTTCCGCCGCGGCAGAGGTAGACCCAGACGTACTCGTTGCTGTAGGCCCTGCCGTTCGCGGCCTTCGCCTCGGCGTGCTGGCGGATGATCACGCGGTCGCCCTCGGCCACGATCCACTTCACCTCGGACTTCATGGTCGAGAGATCGAAGAACTTCTGGCCCGCCTCGCCCATCGCCTGCAGCACCGCGTTGCGACCGGTCGGCGCACCGAGACCCGCCGCCGCCGGCGGCCGCCACTGAACCTTCTCGTCGAGCAGCTCCATCATCTTCGCGCCATCGCCCCGTCCCTGGGCGGCCAGGTAATCGAGGACGAGATTTCGGCTGGCTTCGGTTTCCATGGGATTCTCCTTCGGATGGGACCGCGACTCTAGATCTCCGAGCAGCGGGGGGCACGCCGATTCCCCGCCGACTTCACCCCGCGACGAACGTTCCGCTTTGGTACGCTCGGCGCCGGCTTTGAACCCCGGGAGGAGGACCTCGACCATGTCCCATGCAATCCACGAAGCCCACAAAGCCACCGTCCTGAAGATGTGGAAGGCCCTCGCTGCCTTCGACTTCCCGACCCTCGAGAGCTGTCTTCATCCCGACATCCACTACGAAGACGTGCCGACCGACGACCCCGGGGCCCGGGGACCGAAGAACGTGGTGAAGCGGCTCTCGATCGCCTGGGATCATCTCGCCAAGCAGGAGCAGATCACCCACCACATCGCCGCCGAAGGCGCCTTCGTCTTCCTCGACCACACGGAGATCTGGACCTTCAAGACCGGCGAGAAGGCGCAGCACACCTTCTGCACCTTCCACGAGCTGCGCGACGGCAAGATCGTGAAATGGAGCGATTACTGGGACGTCGCCCGCTTCGTCGGCCAGTTCCCGAAATGGTTCCTCGAGGAGCTGGCGAAGAGCCGGGCCGAGGATTTCGCGGGCTGAGCCCTCAGCCCGTGAAGAGCCTTCAGCCCATGGGGAGCCTCAGCCCATCAAGAGCCTGGCCTCTCCGCCGCGGGCTCAGGCTTCGAGCGCGATCATCGATGCGAGGGACTCGGCCTGCTGCGCCGTCGTCCCGAAGCTGTTCTCGAGGACCCAGGTCCGTTTCAGGTAGTAGTGGGCGGGATTCTCCCACGTGAAGCCCATCCCGCCGTGGACCTGGATGCAGGCCCGGCTGTTTTTCATGGCCGCCTCGCCGGCGATCAGCTTCGCGGCGGCCGCCGCGCGGCCTGCGGTCTGGCTGGCGGTCTCGTCGAGCAGCACGCCCGCGGCGTAGACGCTGGCGCGGGCGAGCTCCTGTCGGACATAACAATCGGCGAGCAGGTGTTTGATCGCCTGGAAGCTGCCGATCGGTCGATCGAATTGCTGGCGCTCCCGGGCGTAGCGCGTAGCCAGGACCTGGGTCGCCTCGGCGATGCCCAGCAGCAGCGCTGCGGCGAGCACCGTTCCCTCGAGGCGCAAGCGATCGGCGGCGGCTCCGTCCGCGATGCGCTCCCCCGCCGGCAGCGAAGCCACGCGATGGATCGGCGTAAAGGGGTCGAGGGCCGCGGCGATCGGGTGCGCGTCGATCGACCTGGCATCGATCCGATGGACGCCGTCGCTCCGAAGCACGAGCAGGACGTCCGCCGCCGACAGATGCTCGACGAGGAATGGACCCTTCGGATCGCCTTCGAGGTCGAGACCGGTCACGACGCAGTCGCCGCTCCCGGCCTCGGGAAGGAGCGTCGCGCCCAGCCGAGTCCAGAGGAGTGGACCCGGGGCGACACAGCGCCCGAGCTCCTCGAAGACGAGCACCTCCGCGACGAGCCCCGATCCCGCGCCCGCCGCCAGATCCTGGCTGAGTAGACCGAAGACGCCGAGCCCCGCCAACTCCGACCAGAGCGCCGCATCGAAGCCGGACCCCTCGAGCCCGCGCAGCCGCGCGAGCGCGAGCCGACTCTCGCAGAACGCGCGGACACCTTCGCGCAGGGCTTCCTGGTCGGCGCTCAGCGCGAAGTCCATCGATTGCCCTCCGCGGACTCGAGCCGCCTAACGACCCTGGAATCGCGGAGGCCTGCGCTCGACGAAGGCCCGCACGCCCTCGCGAAAATCCTCGGTCTCCGCCGCCCAGCACTGGCGCTCCGCCTCCTCGGCGAGGCAGCGGCGAAGACTCCCGTCCTGGGCCCGATTCAGGTTGTCCTTCATCCAGCGGTAGGCAATCGGCGGCCCCTCGGCCAGCTCTCTCGCGAACGCCATCGCTTGTTCCATCAGATCCATGTCCGGTACGACGCGGTTGACGAGACCGATTCGCTCGCACTCTGCAGCAGATACGCGCCGCGAAGTGAAATACAGCTCCCGGGCCCGGGCCGGCCCCACGAGCTGGGTCAGGAGCCAGCTGCCGCCGAAATCTCCGGGCAGTCCCAGGCGTTTGAACGCAGTCGACATGGACGCGCTCTCGGCGGCGATCCGCAGATCGCAGGCGAGGGCGAGGGCGAAGCCCGCACCCGCCGCTGGGCCGGGCAGGGCGGCGATCGAGGGCTTCGGCATCTCGTGGATCACGGCGATGACTTCGCTCTCGAATCGGATCGTGCGGATCCGTTCCTCGAGCGGAGGCTGCTCGTTCATCGCCATCGCCTTCGCGTTGCCGCCGGCGCAGAATGCGTTGCCCGCTCCCGTCAGCAGCAGGCAGCGGACGCTGGTGTCCAGCGCGATGCGGTCGATCAGCGTGCGCAGCAGCGGGCGCAGGTCGTAGCCCAGGGGATTGCGATTGTCGGGATCGTTCAACGTGACGACGGCGACGCCGTCCTCGACGCGGCAGAGGAGCTTCGGCGAGCCGGTCTCCCAATCGCGGCTCTTAGCGTTCATTCCCGCGCTCATTCCCGGCCCCCTGCGACGTTCAGCGGCGCCGGTATTTCGGCTCGCGGCTCTGGCTCTTCGCGGCCTTCATCTCGGCGTAGTCCTGCGACGCGAAGACGAGCGTCTGGGTCGTGGCCTCCTCGTCGATCGATTCGACGACCAGCTGATTCGCCAGCAGGCTCATGTTGCGGCGCGCCATCTTGACCGTGAAGGCCGGCGAAGCGGCAATCCCCTTCGCCATCTCGAGGGCGGTCTCCTCGAGCTGGTCGGCCGGGACGACGCGCGACACGATCCCGTGTCGAAGGGCCTCTTCGGCGTCCAGCGTCCGGCCCGTGAGGATCAGATCCATCGTCACGCCGTGGCCGACCATCTGGAAGAGCCGTGCCATGCCGCCGGTATCCGTGATCACGCCGTGCTTCACCTCGGGCAGCATGAAGCGCGTGTCCTCCGACGCGATGCGGAGATCGCAGCAGAGCGACCGCTCGAAGGAGCCGCCGATCACCCAGCCCTTCAGCGCGCAGAGGATCGGGATCTGGAGATTCAGCAGCAGCTTCATCGCGCCCTGGCCGCGCTCGATGAACGAGAGATTGTCGATGTCCTCGGTCCGGATCCCGATCTGGCCGACGTCCCGCCCCGACGACCAGGACTTGCCGTTGGCGCGCCAGATCGCCGCTCGTACGTCGGGATTGCGCGAGAGCTCCTCGAGGATGGCGCGCAGGCCATCGTCCATCTCGTCGTTGGCCGCGTTGTGCTTCTCCGGGCGATTGTTCGTGATGATGGCGACCGGCCCAGCGTATTCGAGCGTGATCAGATTCGTGCCCATGGATCTCCTTCCCGGCGATGCCCAGGATTAGCGCGGCTTCACTCCGTCGTAGTAGGCATAGGGCGTCTTCGCGAGGCCGAAGCTCTCGAGGTCCCGTCCGAGCCCTTCCTTGAACCAGCGGCGAACGCTCGGGATGTCCCAGCCGCCCTCCCGCATCAGCATCTTTCCGAACTTCGGCTGCTGTAGCACGCCGAGCCGCTCCATTCCCGTCGCGAAGACCTGTCCCGTCACCCAGCTGCCCTCGTCGCTGATCAGGTAAGCGACGAGGGGGGTATTCAGGGCCGGATCCCAGAAGGGGAGCTCGATGTCGCGGCCCTCGGCGTCCTTGGCCGCGGCGGTCATGCGGGTCGAGGCCGCCGGGGCGATGCAGTTGACGCGGATGCCGAAACGGGCGAGCTCGAGGGCCCAGGTATAGGTCATCGAGGCGATCGCGCCTTTGGCCGCCGCGTAGTTGGTCTGGCCGAAATTGCCCATGTGGGCGCCCGATGTCGTGTTGACGATCGAGCCGCCGTCGCCCTGGTCCTTGATCCGAAGCGCCGCCGCCTGGGCGACCCAGAACGTGCTCTTGGCGTGGATCCGGAAGACGTCGTCGAACTCCGCGTCGGTCATCTTGAGAAACGAGCGATCCCGCACGATTCCGGCATTGTTGATGGCCGCGTCGATGCGGCCGAAGGCCGAGACGCACTCCGCGACGAGGGCCTCGCAGCCCGCACGCGTTCCGATGTCGTCTCCGTTCGCCCGGGCGACGCCGCCCTTCGCCTCGATCTCCCGGACGACCGCCTCGGCCTCGCTGTGATCGACGTCGTTGACGACGACCGATGCCCCCTCCGACGCGAGAACCATCGCGTGGCCCCGACCGATCCCTCGGCCCGCCCCCGTGATCACCACGCATTTGCCTTCGACCAGACCCATCGCTGCCTCTCGCCGCCTAGCGTCCCGTGAACTTCGCCGGCCGCTTCTCGAGCATCGCATGGACCGCCTCGCGGTGATCCTCGGAGGCGGCCGAGATCACCTCGTGCGCCAGGCCGAGGTCCATCGTCGCCATGGCTGCCTGCCGCAGCGGCAGGTTGAGCACGCTCTTCGTCAGCTGGACCGCCCGTCCCGGATTCGCCGTGATCGCCCGGACGATCGACTCGACCTTCGCGTCGAGCTCTTCCCGGGGCACCGCATGATTGAGAAGCCCGAGCCCCACCGCCTCTTCCATCGTGACGAGCTTTCCCGTGAAGAGGAACTCCCGCGCCACGGCATAGCCGGCGAGCTGTGCCCAGAGCAGCGCTCCCCCGTCGCCGCAGACCAGGCCGACATTGCAGTGGGGATCGCCGAACTTGGCGCCGCGGACGCCGACCGTGATGTCCGACGCAAGGGCCAGCGTCGCACCGAAGCCGACCGCATGGCCGTTGAGTCTCGCGACGATCGGCTTGTTACAGGCGAGGATGCCGTGGATGATGCGCTTGGCTTCGCCCGAGGTGTGGAGCCACTGCGTGTCGTTGCCCATGTTCTGCTTCATCTGCGCCGGGTCGCCGCCGGCGCTGAAGGCGCGGTCGCCGGCGCCGGTGAAGACTACGCAGAGGACCTCGGGATCCGCGTCGATGTCGTCCCAGATGCGCGAGAGCGACCAGTGCATCGGATCCGTGTTCGCGTTCAGCTTGTCCGGATTGTTCAGGGTCAGCGTGAGCACGCGGTCGCGGATCTCGACCGCGAGATGCTCCGTGTAGCGTTGATAGTCGATGCGTCCCATTTCTCAGCTTCCCTTCCTATGCGCGGCTCTCAGCGGCGCGGCTCCCGCGGAAGCTCGAGGATACGCTCCGCGATGATGTCGCGTTGCACCTGCGAAGTTCCGCCCGAGATCGTGAACTGGATCGACCAGAGATAGTCGTGCAACATCTCGGCCTGCGGAAGTCCCCCGAAATCCTCGAGCGAAAGCGCGTCGCGGCCGAGCAGCTCCATGCCGAGCTCGCCGATCTCCTGGTAGAGCTCGCTGTAGCGCAGCTTCACCGCGGAGCCGACCAGGCTGGGCACCCCCGTCCGATCGGCCTCGGACACGCACATCTGCGTGAGGCGCCAGAGCGCCTCGACGTTCGCCTCGAGCTGGCCCACCCGGTGGCGCAGTCGGGAGTCTTCCCAGCACCCGGGCCTCGCGCGGGCGAGGGTCACGAGGCGGTGGAGCTGGCCGCGCAGCGCGATGATGTGCTGCGCGAACGAGGTCCCGCGCTCGAAGCGGAGCGTCACGTTTGCGACCCGCCAGCCGTCGTTCTCCGCGCCGACCCGGTTCTCGACCGGGACCCGCGCGCCGTCGAGGAAGACCTCGCAGAAATGGCTCTCGCCCTCGAGCGTGTCGATCGGGCGCACCTCGACCGCCGGCTGGTCCATCGGCAGGATCAGCCACGAGAGCCCCTTGTGCTTCGGGGCGTCGGGATCCGTCCGGACGAGCAGCTCGCAGTAGTCCGCGATGTGGGCGCGCGTGCTCCAGATCTTGTGGCCGTCGACGCGGTACGCGTCGCCGTCGACGCGGTACGCGTCGCCGTCGCGCACCGCCCGCGTGCGCAGGGAGGCGAGGTCCGAGCCCGCCCCGGGCTCGGAGAAGCCCTGGCACCAGACGTGCTCGCCGCGCAGGATCGCAGGCAGATGGTGGGTCTTCTGGCGCTCGCTTCCCTCGGCGATCAGCGTGGGTCCCCCGTGCATCACGCCGATGAAGTTCGCGCCGATGTAGGGCGCGTTCGCGCGGGCCGTCTCCTCGAAGTAGATGAGCTGCTCCGCAAGGGCGGCCTCGGCCCCGCCGAAGGCCTTCGGCCAGCCGAGGCCGGCGTAGCCCGCGTCGAAGAGCTTGCGCTGCCAGCCCGTGTCGTAGCCGCGCCGCTGCTTCGAGGCGCTCGCTGCCGGCGGGGGTCCATGGCGCGGAACCTCGAGCTCGAGCCATGCGCGAAGACGCGATCGCCACGCCGCATCGGAGTCGCTGTCGTGCAGATCCATCTCAGCTCTCCGTCTCAGATCTCGGACTCAGGTTTCGGAATAGCGCCTCGCGAGCGCGTCGATCAGGCCCGCGAGATCGGTCGCGCCTTCTGGGGATCCCGGCAGGCGGACGGCACCGCGCTCCCGGCTCGGCAGCAGGATGCTCGCATGCCCCGGCGTCGTCAGCTCGCCGCGTTGATTGCGGCCCTCGAGCTCGAGGTCGATGGCCGGCCGCTCGCCATCGGCCAGGTACTTGCGCACGATCCGCGCCTTCATCCAGTGGGTATCGCCGACGAAGTTGAAGTGCCGGAACTCGCAGTCGAGCTTCCAGAGCCAGGCGTCGTCGCCCATCCAGCTCGTGCAGAGATGGATCAGCCAGGCCTCGCGCATGCGGCCGTAGTCGTAGGTCGTGGGATTGCCCGCCTTGCGTGCGTAGGCGGGATCCCAGTGGCAGCGCTGCATCACGTCGGGAATCCCGAGCTCGTCGCGCTCGTAGAAGCGCGGGATCCGGCGGCGATTTTCGAAGCCCAATCGAAGCGGCTGAACTCCGTAGAGCCCCATGCCGAGGCCGACGTGCCAGCAGATGATGTCGGTGACGGTTAGAGGGCCCTTCACGATGGGGCCGAGCACATCGCCCTCGTCCACGTCCTCGAAATAGCGCGGCGTGGCGCCGCGGATCGATTCGCTCGCGTAGAGCGCGTCGATCGCTTCGATCGCCTCCTTCGAGTAGGGCTCGACGGCGGTCTCGTCGGTCGCTGCGCGCGCCTGCGCCTCGGCACGCTCGGTGCGGATCATCAGCCGGTACTGGCCGGCGAGCAGGTCGCCCTCCTCGTCCTGGAAGACCTGCGCGGTCCACTCGTGCACCGCTCGCCCGGCGAACCCGCTCGGCTTGTCCTGGACACCGACGAGGGCGTTGCGCCGCCGGATCCGTCGGCCCGGCAGGAGCGGGGACCACCACTCGCGGAAGCTGCCCCCGTAGAAGGCGTGCACGCCGCGGAGCGGATCGCCGCGCATCCGCTCGCGCTTGTCCGCGGGCACCGCGTCGATCTCGTCCTCGCCGATCAGCGTGTCGCCGCCGACGAGCAGCGGCGGTGCGATCACGCTGCCCCATCGGGTTCCGGCGCCGTAGGCCGGATCGCAGAAGAGCGGATTGTCGTCGCCGTAGGCGTTCGCGACGTGACGGAAGGCATCCTCTCCCGGGTAGAGATAATGCGGGGGTCGGGGATGCGGCTCGGGGACGCCGATGCGCGCTCGCAACCGCGCGATCGCCTCGTCCGTGATCCGCGCTTCGCCGTTGCCCATGTCGGGTCGCCTCTTCTCGCGCTGAGGGCTCTTCATGGGCTCAGGGAAGCTGGTCGAGTGGTAGGCGGTCGGACTCCTGCGGTTGGCGCCCGAGACGCAGTGAGCTCGTCGGGGCGTCGACCAGCAGGATTCGCTGCCAGTCGAGGGTGGCGTCTCGCGCGTGTCGCCGCCAGCGTCCGATGGCCGAGTCGCTCTCGATCGCGATCTCGAGCTCGGCCCAGTGCTCGTGGGTCGGGATCGCCCAGAGGAGCAGGCATTTCGAGTCGTTCTCCATCGCAGTCCGAAAGGCGCCGATCAGGCGGAGGCCCAGATCCTCGTGGGCCGCGAGCGCCTGCTCGCGCACGTCTTCGAGAAACGCCGCCGCCCGGCCCGGTGCGACATGCACGAGCTCGTGGGCGTAGAAATCGCCGCGCACCCCGGCGCTCGTCAGCTCGTCGATCGTCGGCGACCAGGGCGCGGGCAGCAGGATCTGGTCGACACCGCCGCGGCGGAGGCCGGCGGCGACCTTCCACCACTCGCGCAGCGACGGATCCTGCATCCCCGGATGCTGCGTCTCGTGGGCGAAGCTGCGGGCCAGGCCGCGCCAGCCGTCCTCCTCCCAGAGGTTCACGACCTCGGGCCAGCGGCCGGTGCTGCCGACGGTGCCCCAGACGCCGAAGCACTTTTGAGCTCTTTCGCGCTGGCCGATCGGGCTCCAGTTGGCCGTCATGTGGTGCATGTAGCGGGCGCGGGCCTGGCCGATGATGTCGATGAACTCGTGGATGTAGACCTTCTGATTCATCGGACCCAACATAATCTACTCTCAGCGGTCGGGTAGGCTCGTCCGCTTCGCGGGGCACGACAGGAGGGAAGCGGGATGGGTGATGCGATCCAGCGCCTGGTCGGCGGGGCCGAGATCCGCAAGGCGATCTGGGGCGGGTCGGGCGGGAAGCTCGATTCGCGCACGATCGTGCAGCCGGAGTAGCACGAGGCCATGGCGCTCCTCTCTTTTTCCGCCGCCTATCACCGGCTCGTCGACGTCGCGCCGACCCGGCCGGCGATCGTCTGCGACGGGAAGTTCGCGACCCGGGTCGAGCTCGAGCGCGCAGCCGACGCGCGCGCCCGGGCGTGGCGCGACCTGGGCGTAGGGGAGGGCGACCCCGTCGCGATCGCGCTCCCGAATGGCATCGCCTTCTTCGAGTGTGTGTTCGCGGCGTGGAAGCTGGGCGCCGTGCCGATCCCCCTCTCCCACCGGCTTCCAGAGCACGAGCAGCGGGCGATCGTCGAGCTCGCCGATCCCCGGCTGATCGTCGGTGTGCCCAGGGAGCGCTATCCGGATCGCCTGGTCCTCGCGGAAGCAGGATCTACGCGCTCCGGCGCCGAGGCAACGGCCGAGCCGCTCCCCGATCGAACCTCACCCCACGCGCACGCGATCGCCTCGGGCGGAAGCTCGGGCAGGCCGAAGCTGATCGTCGACGCGCAGCCCGCGCGCTTCGACCCCGAGGCCGCGCACTACGGCATGGACGCCGGGGTCGTCGTCCTGATCCCCGGTCCGCTCTTCCACACCGGCCCCTTCCTCAACGCCCGGGAATGTCTGTTGCGCGGGGGGCTCGTCGTGCTGATGAGCCACTTCGATCCCGAGGAGGCCCTGCGCCTGATCGAGGCCCATCGCGTCCAATGGGTGAATCTCGTGCCGACGATGCTGCATCGCATCGCGCGGCTGCCCGAACAGGTCCGATCCCGCTACGACCTCTCGTCGCTCGAGCGGGTCGTGTCGAGCGGGGCCCCCTGTGCCGACTGGCTCATGCGGGCCTGGATCGATTGGGTCGGTCCCGACCGGATGTTCGAGGCCTACGGCGGGACCGAGCGCATCGGCGGCACGTTGATCTCCGGCCGCGAGTGGCTCGCGCATCCCGGCTCCGTCGGGCGGCCCACCGGCGGACGCAAGGTCCGCATCCTTCGCGCGGATGGGGGCGCGGATGGGGGCGAGCTCCCGCCCGGCGAGATCGGCGACGTCTACTTCCTGCCGCCCGGTGGCCAGGGCTCGACCTATCGTTATGTCGGCGCGACCGCCCGGGCGACCGGGGACGGCTGGGAGACCCTGGGCGACGTCGGCTATCTCGATCGCGAGGGTTTCCTCTATCTCGTCGATCGACGGACGGACATGATCGTGACGGGTGGCGAGAACGTCTATCCCGCGGAGGTCGAGGGCGTGCTCGATGGCCATCCGGAGGTCGGCTCGAGCTGCGTGATCGGACTGCCGGACGAGGATCTCGGCCAGCGCCTCCACGCGATCGTGCAGGCCGACCCCGCGATCGAATCCTCCCTGCGCGCGCATCTCGCCGCTTCACTCGCCCGCTACAAGATCCCGCGCAGCCTCGAGTTCGTGGCCGAGCCGCTGCGCGACGACGCGGGCAAGCTGCGGCGATCGCAGAAGCGCGCCGAGCGCATCGGGACGAAGGGCATCACATGAGCAGCGACTGGCGCCAAATCGTTCGCGATCGGATCGGACCGGTGCACGCACCGCACGCCGACAAACGCATGCCGCTCGCCGACGCGATCCGTCGCTTCGTCCGGCCCGGGATGTGCCTCAATCCCGTGAGCCTCCAGGCGCGTCCGGTCGCCGCCCTGCACGAGCTGATCCGCCAGTTCCACGGCAAGGGTCCGCGTTTCAGCTTCGTGTCGTCGTCGCTCTCGGGCAACTACCTCCAGCTGCTCGGCGCGGGACTGCTCGAGCGGGCGATCGTCTCCTACGCCGGCGAGGGATACCCGACGCCCGGTCCCACCCCCGTCGTGGCGCGCGCGCTCGAGTCCGGATCCTGCAGCTTCGAGCACTGGACGATGTTGACTCTCTCGCAGCGGCTGCTCGCCGGGGCGCAGGGCGTCCCGTTCGCGACGACGCGGTCGCTGATCGGCAGCGACATGGCCGGGGAGCTCGAGGCGCAGGGTGTCTATCGCGAGATCGAGGATCCCTTCGAGCCCGGGCGCCGGCAGGCGGTGATCCGCGCGCTCCGGCCCGATCTCGCCTTCGTGCACGCCTGGGCGGCGGATCCCGCCGGCAACGCGATCTGCTTCCCGCCCCACCAGGAGAACGTCTACGGCGCGCTCGGTGCGCGGCAGGGCGTGATCGTGACCGTGGACCGGATCGTCGGCAGCGATTTCGTGCGGCGCCACTCGCATCTCGTGCGCATCCCCGCCGATCGCGTGGTCGCGGTCTGCGAGGCGCCCTACGGCTCTCATCCCTACGGCAACTACGCGGCGGGTGTGCCGGAGCTACAGGCCTACGCCAACGACTACGCCCACATGCGCGAGCACCGCGAGGCCCAGGAGTCGTCTGAACGTTATGCGGCCTGGCTGCGGCGATGGATCCTCGAGCCCCGGGACCACGCGGGCTATCTCGCGGCCGTGGGGTCGGCACGCCTCGCCGAGCTCGAGCGGCTCGCCGGTCCCGAGACCTGGCGCGAGGAGCTCGAGTCCCACGGCGCGGCCCTCGACGCGCTCGCCGGCGCGGGACCCATCGAGGAGATGATCGTGCAGGCCGCCCGGGTCACGAGCGAGCGCGTGCGCGCGGCGGGTCACCGGACGCTGCTCTCGGGCGTGGGCCAGGCCGCGCTCGCCGCGTGGCTCGCGGGCCACCGACTCCGGGAAGAGGGCATCGACGTGACGCTGCTCGCCGAGACGTGCATGGTCGGCCACGATCCGCGGCCCGCCGACCCATTCCTCATCAACTATCGCAACCTGCCGACGACGACCCAGCTGACCGACGTGATCGAAGCGCTCGGCCTGCACGCCTGCGGCGCCGGAAATCGCTGTCTCGCGACCCTCGGTGCCGCGCAGGTCGACCGCTTCGGCAACGTCAACTCGACGCGCACCGCGAGCGGGCGCTTCCTGGTCGGCTCCGGCGGTGCGAACGACCTCGCCAACGCCGCCGCCGAGACGCTCCTCGTCGCGCGCCAGGAGGGGCGTGGCTTCGTCGAGAAAGTCGATTTCGTGACGAGCCCCGGCGATCGCGTCGGGGGCCTCGTCTCGACCCACGGACGGTACGAACGGCGCGACGGCGAGCTCGTGCTGACCGGAGTGTTTCAGAGCGCGGGGCCGAGCCCGGCGGCGGTGGTCGAGGAGATCCGATCGCGCTGCGGCTGGTCGCTGCGGGTCGCGGACGATCTGGCCTGGATCCCGCCGGCGACACCAGACGAGCTGGCGATGCTGCGTGTCTTCGATCCGGAGCGGTTCTTCCTCGGCCGCGCAACCGCATGAACCCCACACCGAACGTCCGATCGAGCCCGACGACGAAGGTGCCCTATTACGCTCTCGCTCTGCTGGCCTTCGGCAGCGTGCTGAACGTCATGGATCGGCAGCTGCTCGCCGTGCTGATCGATCCCATCAAGCGCGAGCTCGGCGCCTCCGACGCGGCCATGGGTCTGTTGACCGGATCCTCCTTCGCTGCGCTCCACGTGCTGGCGACGATTCCGGTCGCCGTCTGGGCGGATCGCGGCGTCCGGCGATCGATCATCGCCTACGGCCTGGCGGTCTGGAGCGGCCTGACGCTGCTGACGGGGCTCACCCGAAGCTATGCCGAGATCTTCGCGGTCCGCGTCGGCGTCGGAATTGCCGAGGCGGCGGGCGGAGGTCCACCCCAGTCGCTGATCTCGGACCTCGTTCCACCCGAGCGCCGGTCGACGGCGCTCGCGATCCTGGTGTCGGGCGGCCCGCTCGGGTCGATGATCGCATTCGCGGTGGGCGGCTGGCTGGCGGACCACTACGGCTGGCGCACCGCCTTCTTCGTCTTCGGCGCTCCGGGCCTTCTGCTCGCGCTGCTGATCCGATTCACGATCGCTGAGCCGAAGCGCGGCGCCTTCGACGGCTTGCCGGCGGCAGGCGATGCGAAGAGTCCGGCTCGACCGGACGAGGACGCTCCGATCGCCTTCCGCGATGCCCTCGTGGTGCTCCTGCGAACGCCCTCGATCCGCTATTTCGTCCTCGCCTCGGCGTTCAACGCGGTCGGGATCTACTCGATTCTCGTCTGGTCGGTTCCGTACATGACCCGGGTGCACGCGCTCTCGACCACCGAAGCGGGCGCTCGGCT
>JANMTD010000008.1:0-1618 GCA_031390075.1 Deltaproteobacteria bacterium
CATTTTCTTCTTGAGGCGCAGTAGCCATATTGTCGTTCGGTCCGAGCGCGAGATGTGAATCCATTTACCAACTCTCTTTTCGCTGTCTGCATCAACCTTTATGACGTCCCCGACCGACAGTTCTCGCACGAATACGGGAGCGGATAGCACCTCGTAACAGTCGTTGCGCTGCCTGAACGGTACACACTCCGACCCAACCAGCGGCCATCCGTCAATAATCTCAAATGGGAAGGTTAGTGAAGTGGTGGGTTCGTCTTTACTGCCCATTTACATGCTCCGCCTGTCGCACGGGGAACACAGTAGAAATTCGTTGCTTCCTACTCATCCGACCTAATTCCCTTCCTCGAGCACAACCCCATACGCCTCGACATACCCCCGCGTCCGCGCCCGCAGCTCCTCCTTCGTATACCCCCAGTCCTCGGGCTCGTACCGATGCTTCCCGAACTTGCCCTTCGGCTTGTGCGCGAGGTAGTCGCGAATAAGATCGCCGTGCCCCGCGGCGAACGGGCGACCGATCTTCTCGTAGGCCCCCTGGATCGCCGCGACCGGATCGCGCATCTGGTCGAGAAAATGCAGATCGACGAACTGGGCGGGGAGCTCGCCTTTTTCTCTTCGCATCCGGATGTGGCCCATGAGGTCGAAGATCCCGGTCCCGCCCGCGCGGATGCGTTCGAGATCGACGGTCTCGCTCCGCTGCCAACGGCAGGAGGCGAGGGTCGAAAGGCCGGAGGGAATCGTCTTCAGCGGATCGCGGTGGGTCAACACGATCCAGGCGTCGGGGTAGACGGCGAAGACGAGGTCGAGGATCGGGAGATAAACCGGGGTCTTCAGGATCCAGGTCGCCTCGGGCTTCCCGTACTGCATCAGCTGCAGGAAGACCTTGTGGAACTGCATCGCCGCTACGAAGTCCGGCGGCCAGTTCGGCACGTCGGCCATCATCCACCAGATGAAGCTCGCGAACGACGGCATCGTCGCGTGGATGCATTCGACCGGGAGATCCGAGCGCAGCTCGTGGATCGCCGCGAACTCGGGCTGCACGTCGGCCCAGAACTCCTGCTCGCATTCGGTCATGGCGATCAGCTTCTCGCGCTCGCTCGTCGCGGGCACGGGATGCGCCGCATCGGTCGCGGAGATGCTGCGGGCCTTCGGATCGAGCGAGAGCAGCTCGAACAGGATCGTCGTCCCCGAACGCCCCTGGCCCGTCACGATGATCGGGGCGACGATCTTCTCGTCGAGGATCTTCGGATTCTGATCGAGCTTGCGCGTCATGAAGAGCCGCGTCCGCAGCGAGCGCAGGATCTCCTGGCGCGTCATCACACGGCCGACCACGTTCAGGTTCGAGGCGCGCTCGATCTCGCCGACGAGAGAATCGAGTCGCCCGCGCCAGTTGCCGTCGAAGCTTCCGAAGTCGCTCAACCCCGTCGACGCCTTCGCGAGTCCGACGAGCTCGTCGGGATCGAGGGATACGAAGCGCGAAGCTCCCCCCACGGAATCGCCCATCGCATTCATGCGCCGGACCCAGTCCGGGCGCGGGTATCGCGAGGCCATCGACTTCAGCACGCAGATCCTCCTCAGGAAGGCGGCCGCGGACGCCGCGCCGAGACTACCAAAGCCCGCG
>JANMTD010000017.1:0-4840 GCA_031390075.1 Deltaproteobacteria bacterium
CCCAGGCCCGCGCGTCCTGCGCCGCGAGCTCGTGTCGACGACCGCCGAGCACGAGAATGAAGATCATCAGGACGAGGGTCCACAGGACCCGTGCGATCAACATCTCGTGGGCCGGCACCGAATCGATGGCCTTCCAGTAGACCGGGACGATGCCCCAGAGCACATAACAGGCGACGGCGAGCAGGATTCCGCTCGTCGAGAGGCGACCGGGGGACGGGGAGAGGGGAATCGCCATGCGTCAGCCGAGCGCCCCCGACGCCATCAGATCCGCGATCCGATCGGGCTCGTAGCCGAGCTCCTCGGAGTGGATCTCGAAGGTCTCGCCGCCGAGCAGCGGCGCGGCGAAGCGCGGGCCGTTGCCCGAGATGTTGTCGTAGCCGCTCAGCTTGAAGGCATGGCCCGAGTAGGGGACGCGGCCCATCTCGGCGTGCTCGAAGAAGCGGTGGAAGCCGCGGTGGAGAAGCTGCGGATCGGTCTGCAGGTCCCGGCTCCGCTGGACATGGCCGGCGGGGACACCGGCCTCGAGCAGCGCGTGCATGACCGCGCGCGGCTCGCGCGTCCGAGTCCACTCCGTGATCCGCGCATCGATCTCGTCGTGGATGGCGAGGCGACCGGCGAGCGTCTCGCGCCCTTCGCCCCGGGCCCATTCCGGATCGCCGAGCACCCGACGCAAGGCCCGCCACTGCGCATCGCTCTCGACGGCGATTGCGCACCACTGATCGTCCCCCGCGCAGGGATACACGCCCTGCGGCGCCGCGTCCGGCGAGCGATTGCCCCGGCGTTCGAAGGCGAGGTCCGTCGCCTGGCGGGCGATCAGCTCGGGGGCGAGAAAATGAAGCGCCGCCTCGAGCTGTCCGACGTCGATGTGTTGTCCCTCGCCCGTGCGGCGGCGGTGGTCGAGGGCGGCGATCAAGGTCGCGGTCAGGAACCGCGGCGCGATCGTGTCGGTGTAGGCGTTCCAGGGGCCGACCGGCGCGCGACCCTGCCAGCCCGTCAGATCGTAGAAGCCGGCGATGGCGGCGGCGTGGTAGCCGTAGCCGGCCAGCGGAGCGAGGGGGCCGGTCTGTCCCATCAAGCAGGTGCTCACCATGATCACGGACGGATTCGCGCGCGAGGTCTCCTCGTAACCGAAGCCGAGGCGCGCGGCGGCGCCGGGCGTGAAGCTCTCGAGGATCACGTCGGCCCAGCGCGTGATCGGCTCGACGACCTCGCGGGCGCGCGTGTGTTTCAGATCGAGGGCGAGGCTTCGCTTCGAGGTGTTGAACTCGCCGTAGAACTGCGAGCGGTTCCAGCCGGGCTTGTCGTCCTTGTAGGGGCCGGCCGTCCGCAGATTGTCGGCGCGGGTCGATGACTCGATGCGGACCACGTTCGCGCCGTGGTCGGCGAGGTATTTGCCCGAGATGGGCCCGACGCCGACCCAGCTGAAATCCGCGACGCGCAGTCCCTCGAAGGGCAGCGCTCGGCGTTCGCTCCCGCCCGCTCCCGTTCCCGCGCGCGTCGCGCAGGCGCGCGGCCTTGCCGCGAGCTCCGCGACGATCTCCTGCGTGTGCTCGCCGAGCCGCGGTGCGGGTCGCTCCAGTTGAAAATGCGTCTTCGACGGGCGCGCGAAGGGGCCCGGGGCGCGCACGCGCTGGCCGGTCGGGAGCTCGATCTCGGTGTAGTACTCGCGGATCTTCAGCTGCTCGAAGTCGAGCATGTCGTCGAGGGTCATGACGGGCGCGATCGTGACCCCGAGCTCCACACCGGGGAGGAAGAGCTCGGCGCGGGTCTTCGTCCGAAAGAAGCGGCGGAGCGTATCCACCAGCTCGTCGTAGGGGATCGCGAAGTCGCCGCCGCGGAAGACGCGATAGTCGTAGGACTTCCAGTCCTCGCGGGCGAGCCAGGCGTGATCGATGACGCCCGACTCGAGCAGCCAGGGCAGGATCGCCGTGGTCAGGCGCCCGCCGCAGAGCGCGACGACGTAGCCGTCGCGGCATTCGTGGACCAGGTGGAACTTGATCGGCCCGATGTCGAGGCTCGCGCCATCGCGCTCGAAGTCCTTGCCCTGGATCGCGTGGGCGGTCATCGCGTTCAGCATCGTCCAGGTCATCGCCGACTGTGCCGAGACATCGGCGAAGACCCCCGCGCCCGTCGTCCGCATGCGCGCGTGGCCGACCAGCGCCGCAACCGCTGCCTCGGCCCCCGCATGTCGCCAGACCTGGGGCACGGCGACCCGCAGCGGCGCCCGGTCCGCGTTCCCCTGCACCGACATCGGCCCGCCTAACGCCGCCAGCGTCAGGTCGGAGGCGGGCCAGTCCGCGGCCGGCCCCGTCGCGCCGAAGGCCGAGATGCGCACATGGACGAGCAGCGGATTGGCAGCGCGAAGCCGCGCAGGCTCGAGCCCCGCGCGATCGAGCAGGGCGTCGGGCCCCGAGTCGAGGACGAAATCCGCCCCCGCCACCAGCTCGAGAAAGTGCGCCCGCTCGCTTTCCTTCGCGAAGTCGAGGACGGCCGAACGCTTATTGCGGTTGTAGGTCGCGAAGCAGAGGCTCCGCTCGGACTCCGGTCCCGAGGCGAGCCGCGGCGCCGACCCGCGCGCAGCGCTCCCCTCCGGCGGCTCGATGCGGACCACATCCGCACCGAGATCGGCGAGGATCTGGCCCGCGAGCTGGCCGCGCTCGTCCGTCAGGTCGAGCACGCGGTAGGGCGCGAGGAGGTTCATGCGGCGCCGGACCCGAGCCGGCCGTTCACGCCATCGCGTCGGGCGCGAAGATCCGCTTCGTGAATCGCCAGCCCTGCGGTGTCTTCGCCAGCTCGTCCATGTAGCGGCCGGTCACGATCACCTTGTAGCCGCCCTTCACGTCGTAGCCGATCAGGAAGGCCGAGCCCGTCGCGTGGTCGCCGGCGCCGTCGATCACGATGTTGGTCGCGTTGTGGCGCATGCCGGGGAGCGCCTTGTGGGTTCCGGCGGCGAAGCCGGCGATGGCTTCGTGGCCGTCGAGGACCTGGATGCCGGCGTCGAACTTGCCGTCCGCGACGAAGCAGTGCGCGAAGGTCTTGCTGTCGCCGGTATCGATGGCCGTGTTGTAGCGGGAATAGAGCTGGAGGATGTCGAGGGTGTCCTGGGTCGAGAGGCTCATGATGCGGGGGCTCCCATGGGGTCGGTTCGTCGAGGTCGGCACCGCGGTTCGTCGCGTTCGCCGGTCGACCGGCCCGCCGACGCGGCGGGCTCGGGGGAGACCGTACGGGAAGGGCGGGGGGGCGCAAGATGGGGTGGGGCAGGGAGCTGAGGCGGGGAAGCAACCCGCTGTCTGTGCTCGGGCTTTCCCCGGGCCCGTTCGGGCCGATCTCGCGATCGAAACCGCGTGTGCAGTCCCAATAAAGGCGAAGATTCGCGCATCGATTGGGTCGTTGCTGATAGGATGGGATTGCACGCGCCGAAACTATTTTTGTGTTCGGTGGGTGGACGGTCCGTGGTCGACTCGGGCCCCTCGACGGGGCACCATCGACGTGGGATACACGGAATGGAGTCGAAGCGATGTCGATCCTCGTTCGAGCCGCGCTCGCGTTCATGGCCGTGGGTCTGGCGGCCATCGCGTCACAGGCGCAGACGGTGGGCATGTATGGCGAGTACCACGAGAGCCTCGGGATCATCCTCAACATCCCGCAGAATCCGCCGATCGTCCCCTGCGTCCCTCCGCCGCTGACGACCCTGCAGGTTCCCGGACCGCACCCGACGGTCATGGGTTCGATGTCCTTTCAACACCTCGACGTGCGCCCGATCGGCGTCGCCGACGCGCGATGTCACGCCCGAGAGCAGCACGTCAACTTTACCGTCATTGCTCCCGGCATCTTCAAAAAGCCGCGCATCGGCGGCCGCGGCGCGCGGATCATCGCGGGCGGGATGGCGCCGGGCGATCCCTTCACGATCCCGCCCTTCGCCTTCGGGCAGAGCCTTGGGCCGCAGGTCGGCATCATTCTCCAGAACGTGGCGCGCCAGCTCGACACGACGTTCATCGCGGCGCTGCCGGGAATCGATCGGATCGGTCCCAACCCGGGTCCGCTCCCGCCTGGTTCGTACACGATCAAGACCCCGATGCAGCGGATCCCGGCCCCGGCCCTGACCCGCATGTTCTCCCAGATGAACTGGCAGAATCCGGGCAACGGCCAGAACAACGGCAAGCCCGGGACCGGCTTCGCGGCGCGCCTCGCGGCCGACACGATCCACACCGCATCGGCGGCGAATGGCGACGAAAGGGTCCAGGTCCGTTATGCCGCGGGTCCGCGCCAGTTCGGCGGCACGATGGCGCTGCTCCTCGACGGTCGAGGCCGGATGTATCTCAATGGCCCCGCATCCGGCACTCCCCTTTTTCTGAGGCCGGTTGCCGGCACGCTTCCGATCGGAGACGACGATCCGGGCTTCCGCGTGCGCAATGCGGCGGGCTGGGACTTGACGGCGCTCGGCGTCCAGCGGGCGGGCAAGGTCAAGGCCTTCTTCGGCGGCTTCAACCCGGCCAACGCTTACACGCCGATGGGCGAGCCGCGCGTGGCTCCGGCTTGCACCCAGACTCCGTTCCCGTTGCCGGAGGGCTGCAACGAGATCAACGGCTTCGACACGTTCATGGCCGGCACGTTCACGACCGGGCTCGGGTTTCCGGCAGGCGGCACGGTCGCGGCGATTCCGAAGGCGACGTCGGTGAAGCACATGTTCGCCCTGACGACCGGCACCGTGTCGATCGTCCGCGTGGCGTCGCGAAA
Organism: Deltaproteobacteria bacterium; assembly: GCA_031390075.1. GTDB lineage: Bacteria > Myxococcota_A > UBA9160 > UBA9160 > UBA4427 > UBA4427. The sequence goes on from JANMTD010000017.1 coordinate 4,738, forward strand.
CGGCTACCACGCCAGCGATACGCTGACCGGAATGGGCCACGACAGCCTCGTCTTGTCGTCGATGGGCGGAATTGTTCGCCAGGTCGGGCTGGTCGCCGGCTCC
>JANMTD010000026.1:0-6094 GCA_031390075.1 Deltaproteobacteria bacterium
GGAAGAAGGCCCGGAAGAGCGCCGCGAGGCGATTCTCGAGGCCGAAGACCGACGCGCTCCGCGGGCGCAGCACGAACCAGCCGCGGTCGATGCAGAGCTCCGCCTCCGCCCGGGTCACCGGATAGCCCGCGACGTCGAGCGCGAGCTCGACCCCGTTCTCGCGCAGCGCGAGGCGGAAGGGCGCCTTCACCCGCGCGAGCCAGCGATCGATCTGGAACTGCTCGATCGTCATCTCGATCCGGGGCCCGACGGCCCGGATGCGCGCGGGCAGCCCGGGCGTGAACTGGAAGCGCTCGCTCTCGAGCACCAGCCGCTGGCAGGGCAAGGCGAGTACGGCGACCCCCGCCAGCTCGAGCCGGCCTCCCACGAACGTGCCCCGCACCGAATCGCCGAGCGCACCTTTCCAGCTGACGCGCGCGGGCATCGCGAGATACTTGCTGATGAGCTCGTCGATCGCGTCGGAGTGCATGCGGGCGAAGCCTAACGGTCCGGGCGGGGCGCTGCACGCGAGCGCGAGGTCGGCCCGAGCCCCGGGTCGGCGACGCGCCGCTGGATTGACCGGGATGGGGGCGTCCGGGACCCTCTCGCGCATGGTGAACCTGCTCGGGACCCGTGCTCCGTTCGACGATCTCGTGTGTCTCGAGGCCGAGCCGCGCGGACGCGTCGCGTCGCGCCTCGCTGCCCTGGCCGAGCTCGTAGACCGCGATCGATTGGATGACCTGCGATCCGCCCTCGATGCGCTCGAGGTCGAGCTGGAAGAGCTGGCCGCGGCGCCTTCGCGTGTCGCCGCCCTGGCCCTGCTCGAGACGATCGAAGGTCTCCGCCGCGGGGCCTGCGATGGCCTGCTCTCAGAGGCCGGTGCCGGTGCGGCCAATAGACGCGCGGCCCTGCTCTCGCGCGGTGACTACGTCTGTCATCGCCCCGGCCGCTCACTCGCCACCGGCGAGGCGGAGATCGCGAGCCGCGGCTTCTACGACATCGAGGATCGCCCGCCCATCGCCAGCTGGATCGCCGTACTGGCCCCCGCCGCAGGTCCGTCACGCGACGGCGACGACATCGTCATCGTCGCCTGGATCGCGCTCGCCGATCTCGAGCGCGCCCGCGCCGGCTGCCGAGCCTGCCCATCCGGCGCCCTCACGCTCCTCACCGACCAGGCCCCCAACGCCCACCACCAGCTCCGCAACCTCGAACAGCACCAACCCGAATAACACCATCCCCCCACCGTCCCGAGCAAGGCAACCGCCCTTTGGTCAGCGGGAATGACGCGTCCGGTCCGACACGCGAGCACGACGCGACCCACGACCGGGGCACCTGGCACGGCCCCCGCCGCCAACCCCCGCGTCAGGCTAAAGAGTGCGGATGGGCTGCGACCCGATCGACTGGATCCGCAGCGCGCGGTCGCGGTCGTAGACCATGACCTGCTCGAGACCGTGCTCGCGAAGGCGCAGGACGAGCGTCTCCGCGGCGGTCTGTCGACTGTCGTGGGGAAGGCTCTTCCAGCGGTCGTCGAGGGTGCCGACGAAACCGGGGCCGCGACCCTCGCCGTTTCGCCGTCCCTCGACGAGATAGGGCGAGATCAGGCCGAGCTGCTCGCGGCTGAAGTCGTGGAGATCGCGTTCGGATCGCCCGAGATAGAGATGCAATCCCGCCGCCACTGCGACCAGGAGGATCGCGGCCTGGGCGATCCGCGCGAGAGAGATCGCGGATCCCCGTCCCAGCAAGGCGGCAGCCTGCTGCTTCCGCCCGCGGCGGTCCTCATCGAGGGCCTCGCGAACCAGATCGCGCGCGCGTTCGCGCCGATCCGCCTGCGCAGGCCTGCTGGTTGCCGTCGGTTTTTCGATAGCGGTGGGCGGGACTCGGGAGCGGACTCGGGCGTCGCCTTCCGGTGTGGCCGGCGCGAGCGCCGCTTTGGCGTCCTCGAGGGCTGCGACCGTTTCGGTGGACGGCTTCTGTCGGCGCACGGCGGGGTGCGCAAGCACGTGCTCTTCACGCAGGCGTTCGGCCAGGGGGGCGAAGAGGAATTTGTTCTTCAGCTCGGTGAGGGCACAGGCCTGTTTGTAGGCGTTGTTCGCGAGCTTGTCGTCGATCTCGCGCCGGAAGCGGCCGTCGAGCTCGGCGACCCAGGCGTCCGAGACGCCGTCGGGCGATAGACCGAGCGACTGCAGCTCGATCGACAGCAGGGCGAGGGAGCGGCAGAGCAGACCGACGAGGATCGCCGTGCCGATCGGGTCTTCGGGGGATCCGACGGACTCCTGGACGAGGGATTCGAGCTCGGAGGGATCGAGGACATCGAGCTCGAGGGCCATCGCGATGCGGGTCTCGGGCGAGTCCGGCGCTTCATCGCCGCGGACGCGCTGGCGGACGGCGGTCGCGATCCGCCCAAAGGGCAGCGATTCGAAGAGCGAGCCGCCGGCCGCTTCGGGCGAAGCGCCCGCCGTGGAGTCGGAGTCGACGACGCCCCAATCGCCGGCGTCGAGGATCGCGTCGGTGACCCGCTCGAGCTGGGCGGCGTTGTAGGTCACGATCGCGCGCAGCACACGCGGTGCGAAGAAGACCCCACCGAGGTCGACCTTCCGCTGCCGCTGCGTCCGGCGTTGGATCTCCTCGCGCGCGCGGTCGCTCTCCATGCTGGCGGCGGCGAAGAACTCGGTCTCGATCTCCGCGAGTCCCGGGTCGTCGACCGAATCCGCCCGCGCACACAAGGCCGCGATGCGCGCCGAGAGTGAGGTCGGGTCGTGGGCGACGACGCCCGGGCGGCGCGCGCCGTGGGTACACAGCAGCGTGATCAGGTAGTCGATCGAGCCGATGCGGCTCGAGAGCTCTGCGGGGATTTCGATGCCTTCGCCGAGGAAGAGATCGAGCAGGTCGAGCACGCTGCGCCGATCGTTGCCGAGCCGACCGGGGATCGTCGAGCGCAGCTGCGCGACCGCCAGGCCACAGGCGAGCTGCCGCATCTTCGACTCGAAGGCCTCGAGCGAGGTGTCGATTTGAGCGAGGGCGATCGGGGGCAGTGCGCCCGCTTCGCGCTTCGCTCGGGCGAGGCGTTGCGTCAGCTCGCGGCCGGCCTCCGCGATCTCGCGTCCCGCGACAGAGACGGCCGAGGGGGCGAGCGCGCCGAAGGCGGATCGCAGGGCGCGCAGGCGCTCGAGTCGGGGCTCGAGGGGAGTGCGATTCGGGGACTCGACCTCGGCCGGCCGCCGCGGGTTCTCGCTCGATTCCGCTCTCGGTTCCGCTCTCGGTTTCGACATGGGGATCGTCACCTCAATGGGCTCAGAAGGTTGAGGTTCCGACGCTGCAGCGCCCGGCGACCTCAAGATCGAGGAGCGCCGGATCGCAACCGAGTTCCCCCATCGTGAGGGCACCCAACGGGTCGGGCTTCGAATAGCCCCAGAGCTGCACGATTCCGTTGCCGTCGATGTCGGCTGCGGCATCCGCGGTGTAGCCGGTCGCATCCGCAGAGATCGCGACGGCATAGGAGAAGTAGACGCGTCCGTCCGGGCTCCAGCCCATCGCGGCATAGCCCGTTCCGACGATGTCGAAGGGGGCCGGAATCGGGCCGGGAATCAGCGGCGGCTCGGCGTTCGCCGAGAGATAGGCGCCGTGCTCGGAGAAATGCGCTTCCTGGACGACGCGGATCGCGCCGAGATTCGCGACGGCCTCGACGGATTTCGCGCGGTACTGGTAGCGACCGAAGAGCGGCACCGCGATCGACGACATCACGCCGATGATCGCGACCACGATCATGAGCTCGACCAACGTGAATCCGGAGCGCGAAGGCGCGGCATCCCGTCCGCGCGCGACGCGACCGAGCAGCTCGCCCACGACCAGCGATTCGGCTTCCTGATTCCCTTCGTCGTCCGCGGGACCCTGGATCGCGCCGCTCGCCGCCAGGATCTTCTCGAGTCGTTCGCGCTGGGGTCCCGTCAGTGAGGAGAATGCCAGCACGAGTCCGTCCTCACCGTCGTTGCGCTCGACACCCGCGAGAAGCACGAGCGGCTCCATTTCACTCCCGGCATGCAGGGCGAGTCGCAGCACGTCGCCGATCGCGAGATCGGGATTCGCCGCGATGCGCATCCCGCCGAGGCAGAGATCCCGCCCGACCACGACGCGCGCTGCCTGCTCGTCGAGGGCGACGATGCGCTGCTGGAACGGGACGCGAGCGGATCGGCGCCGATCGGAGGTCGCGGGCTCCCCCGCGGTCGCTTCGCCCGGAAGCTCGTCGTCGAAGTCGAGCACGAAGTCGCTCCCGTCCTCGTCGAGCTCGAGCTCGCAATCGCTGGTGAAGGCCTCGTGCTCCATCTCGACGGCTGCGCGCGGAACCGCCAGCGCCACCGCCGCGGCCGCGGGACTCGGATGTCGCGGGGTTTCCGCCGGCTTTGCCGGCTGCTCGCTCGCGGGCTGGTAGCTCGGGGGAAGTCGGCGCGCCTCGGCGGAGGGAGACGGCGGAGCACTCGCCGCGGTGGCGGGGTTCACGGCGGTGATCGTCGGCGCGGCCGGTGCGGGGATCGGCGCGGTCCGCGCGGCGACCTGGGCGGGCAGGCCGCGCGGTGTGGCGGCGGCCGGTGTGCTGCGTGCGCTCGGACCGGTCATGGCGGGGCCGAGCGCGAAGCGATCGAGGATCGCCTGGATCGGTTTTGCGAGCTCCACCGCATTGACGAGCGCGACGCCGACTTCACTTTCCCCGGCGCCCGCTCCGCTGCCCGGGCGGATCGAACGCACGATCTTCGCCTGGACCTTCATCGGCTTCGAGTTCGTCAGCTCCTTGCCGAGCGCGAAATGGATCAGCGTCCCGATCTTGGGCGGGTTCGCGAGCGCGATGCGCGCGCCGGTGCGCGAGAGCTCGAGCAGGGTCGCGTTCTGCTTGAAGAGGCCGACGCCGAGGCGAATCGGGTGGCCGATCAGGACGCGTTTCTTCGCCCGGCGCTCCGGACCGCGATAGAGCTCGTGGAGCAGCAGCAGGCGCAGGGCACGGGGATGGATCGGGCGGCGGATGACCATCGCGACGCCGATCCGATTGAGGTGGGCGGCGAGGGTCTTGCTCCCGTCGTCGACGACGGCCAGCGTGCGCGGCCAGCTGCGGAGCGATACGGGCTTGCCCTCCGCCAGCCGCTGACCCGCGACGATCGCGAGGCACGCGCCCGCGAGCACTTCGGGGCCCGGAAGCTCGCCGGTGTGGATCTCGACGGCGATGCCGAGGTCCGCGAGCAGCGGCGCGAATTCGGCGAGCTCGCTCCCCCGTTGACACAGGATGGCGCGATCGGCGACGGGCTTGTTGGTCGACGGGCTCACGACTTCGCGCTTTCCTGTGTCCGGCCGCGGGCATCCGGCCGGATTTCGATGGGATTCGGTCCTCGCTGGAATCGACCGGCAAGAGTCGAGTCTGAAGGCCGATCCGCGGCCGGGTCGCCTGCCGTGGGCCGGAGGGCATGGGTACATGGCCGGCGAAGATCGGGAGGGGGACCTGCTGCTGGCCGGGGGCAACCGGATTCCCGCGTCCGAGCTCGTGGAGCAGGCGAGCCGGTCGGGCGGACCGGGCGGCCAGCACGTCAATACCTCGAGCACCCGCGTGACCTTGCGCTGGAACCTGCGCGAGACCCGCGGTCTGCGGCCGGAGGCCCGGACCCGCGCGCTGGCGCGACTCGCGACCCGGCTCACCCGCGCCGGTGAGATCGTCCTGCATGCCGACAACCACCGCAGCCGGCGCCGAAACCAGCAGGACGCGCGCGAGCGCCTCCAGGCCCTCGTCGCCGAGGCCCTCGTCGTCGAGAAGCCCCGCCGCGCGACGAAGCCGACCCGCGCGTCTCGGGGGAGGCGACTCGACGCGAAGCGCCGGCGCGGCGATTCGAAGCAGCTCCGCCAGAGCCGGACGGACGAGGACTGAGCCGTCGCGAAAGCCCGCGTCTGTGGAATCATTGGCCTCGCCGCGCGCCGCGGACTCGAGAGGTCCCGTTGTCCACCTGGCTCACAGCCTGGCGTAATCGCGAAGACCCGGGCTCGGCGGACTCCATCATCGAGCACCACGACGTCGCCGGCGCCGACCGCGGCGCCCGCATCACGCTCGAAGGCGGCGAGAACCGGCTCCGCCGCGGCCAGC
>JANMTD010000032.1:0-1550 GCA_031390075.1 Deltaproteobacteria bacterium
GTGAGATCTACTGGACGTCGACGCCCGCCACGGTCGCGGACGTACAGGCATGGCTCGATCATCCGAACGAGATCTGCTCGGGCTCTCGGAGGCGGAGGTCGAGGCGAAGATCGCAGCCGAGGTGCTCGAGTCGCCGCGCTGAGCGCCCTGGTCGAAAACCCGATCGGCGCGGAAGCCGTGACCGTCATGATGACGGATCGGGCCAGGTCGACCGTTCGATTGCCGATCGGAACTCTGTCCTAGAAGTCGTCCAGGCCTGAAGGCTCGCAGGGCAAGTCCGCGCCGCCGGTGCGCTGCGCGAACCTCCAGGCGAGCTGCTCACAGGCGCGGGGCGAGGCAGCGTGCGCCGGCGCGTCACAATCGAGCGCCTCGCAGTAGACCTCGCAGAGCACGCGGCTCTCGACTTCGAGCGCGATCGCTGCGCACGGCGCCTCGTACTCCACTACGAGCTGCGGCTGCTCGGCGGGGTCCGTCGCTTCTCGCGAGGCGAAGCGCTTCGAAGTGGTCGGCGTGTTCTCGCCTCCGATCAGGAGCCACCCGTAGTTCTCGTCCGGATGATCGAGCCATGCCTGTACGTCCGCGACCGTGGCGGGCGTCGACGTCCAGTAGATCTCACCCGCGTCGACCACCTCGATCATGGCGCTCGGCTCGGCGGCGAAATCTCCGCCCGGACTCGCCCAGAAGGTCGTGTCGTAGAAGGTGTGGAACCACGTCGCGTCACCTTCAGCAGCGGGACCACCAGAGCCGCCGCTCGACGCCGATTCGCCTTCGCCCCAATCGACGAGCGCGCGGTGCAGGCCGATTTCGATCGGCTGCGGATTGGATTGGTTGAGCACGAGGCGAAGCTCGGTCCGCGTCACGATCATGCCCTGCGGCACCGCCGCGTCGACGTCGAACCGAATCAGGCCGCGCCTGCGGAAATCGACCGCCTGGCTGGTGCGACCGACGAAGAAGGCCGGCCCCGCGCCGTTGCTGAGGGCGCCCGTGGCGCTCTCGATCAGCGTGTTGTCGGCCACGGCCGGCACGATCAGCGTCTCGGCAGGCACGGGAACGGCAAACGCAATCACCAACCACAACCCGTTCAGCCACCACCTGCATCGCACCGCCACGCGCATTCTTACTCTCCGTTCGACCTCGCGCACCATAGCAAGGGCTGTGCCCCACGATCACGCTGGGGGCAGGCCCGCCGGTCCCGCGCCTGAGGCGCATGGCAACACAGTGGGGCCGTCTGACACAGCAGTCGAAGCCTCGCGGAGCCGGTGAGCGAGGGCTCGTGGCGGCACGATTCTTGCTTTGGGGTCGAATGGGGGAACAGCCAGAGGAGCCTGCCATGCAGCGCCGCGTCTTCGCCATCTGCTCCATCGTCTCGGCGCTGCTGGTGCCCGCTCTCACGCGAGGCGACACCGTCACAATCGGCGCCGTCAAGGACAACACACTGTTCGAGCCCATCAGTAGGGACGCCTTCGCGATCATGAGCGACGGGGCGGGCCCGACGATGTTCGCGGGCAAGATCAAGGACGCGCTGAATGCCGCGAACCAGATCGCGGTTC
>JANMTD010000040.1:0-27211 GCA_031390075.1 Deltaproteobacteria bacterium
GAAATCGGTGCCGCCGCTCGAGGTCATGCCGGTGCCCCAGCGACAACCGGCGAGGAACGAGACGACGGCTTCGTCGAGGTCGGCCGTACTCGCGACAGCCGTGGCGGGGGGATACAGCGAGATCGCACCGAGAGCACCACCCAGGTTGGTGGCCTCCACGGTGTGATCGAACGCTTGGATGATCTGGCCCGAACCGCCCGCGAGAGAGACCTGGAGATTGCGGGAGTTCGCGCCCGGCATCTGCTTCGAGGCATTCCAGTGGGGCGGCGCATCGGTCTCGGTCTTGAACGTGCCCCCGGTGCAGACGGAAGGATCCGCGAGGTTCTCGAGGGCGCAGTCGCCATTCGAGTCGAGGACCTCGCCCGCGGCGGTGATCTTGTAGCTGCGCAGCAGCCCGGGCCAGAAGGGCCGCGTGCTCGTCGGCTGGAACAGCGTCGTGTAGAGCTGACCGCCGTCCGCCGTGCGCGCCGCGGGCACGGTCGCCGCCGAGAAGCCCTGGGACTTCGAGATGATGTCCTGGAGCGAGTCGACGAGAGCGTCGGTCAGGATCTGCGCCTGGTTGCCCGAGAAGTAGAGACCATTGCCCCGCGCGGCGGTCTTCTCCAGGAGCCGGTTGACCGCGCCGAGCGTCGTGAAGCCCACCGTATAGACGTCCACCTTCTGCGTACCCGCCAGGTCCGGTCGGCAATCGTCCGTCTGCATGAAGTGCGCGATGTCGTCGAGATAGCCCGCGCCCGCCGTGCTGCCCCAGGGCGGCGAACCCACCTCGGGCGTACCGTCGGTTCCGATATCCAAATCGCCGACGGTGTCGGGTGCGTAATCACCGATCAGCGTATTGAAGTTGGTAAATCCGCTCGTGAGGGTGCCGCTGAGGTCGAATGCGTCGTTGGTCGGCTCGCCGTCCGTGATCACGATGACGAAATTCTTCTGACACGCCTGGGTCACGGGATCCTTCGCGATCTGCGAAGACGTCGTGGTGTAGGCCCCGTCGGTCTTCCTGTAGGTGTAGGCCGGGAACTTCGTCGTCCCGTTCTTGCCATAGGGAATGTTGGTCGTGCTACGAGACATGAAGAACGTGTAGAGCTTGAAGAGTGTCTCGCCCAGCGGCGTCGCGGTACTCGCATCGAGCGCGGTAATCGCCGACTGAAGAGCGGTCCGGTTCGTGCTGTAGGCGTCGATCTCCGCCGACACGTAGCCACCATGGGCATTCGCTTCGAACAACCCGATCCCGAAACGAACACGATCTTCGTAGACGCCGCAGTCTCCAGCGTAGGCCGGACAGTCGGTATTGGTCTGATAGATCACGTCGCGTGCGATGTCGCGGGCGGACGTGACCCGGGAGATCTGATACTTGGCGAAGGTGCTGCCGGTGATGTAGTTCGTACCGTTGTTCGCCTGGTCGATTTCGGCCAGGATTGTGGGCGCTGTGGCCTGCCTGCCGGGGGGGCCGATCAGAGTCGTCGAGTCCGACGAGTTGAAGCTGAACAGCCACTCGACGTACTCCGAGTAGTACCAGGTCGTGTTTCCGTAAATCACCTGATTCACGCCATCCGTATAGAGCTTGCGGTTTTGTCCGCAGAACCGGCGAGTGATGTAGCCGTTCTGGGGATGGTCCGTCGTGCTCGGCGTCGCCACCCATCCCGAGGTGCTCGAGTTGATCTCGAAGCGACATCCGGACGAAGCGCAGACACGGGTCGTCGGTCGACCGAGCTGGTCATTCACCGTCGCCGATCCGCTCCCCGTCTCGGGGATGATGTTGCAGGTGTAGGTGAAGGTGGTGGGATCGTAGGAGGAGTGCTCCATGATCGCATTCATGGAAGCCGAGTTGTCGATCATCAGCAACACGTTCGGCGCCACCTGGGCCGAGAAGATGTCCTCGTCACCGGCCTGCGCCTGCGCCTCCAGCCCGAAAGTCGCCACGAACAAGGCGCTCGCGAGGGCCCCCTTCGTCATCCATCGCCGATTGATTCTTCCCATCTTCGTCTCCTTCGGGGCTTGCTCGACGCATCGCCCCAGACTGCCAACGTTGTTTGCGCGAGCGCCTCGGCGCCCGCCTAGTAACCCACCGCCAGCAGCCGCGTCGCGACGACCTCGAGGCGCTTCTGGTCCCCGGACGGGGACTCGCCGATCACGTTGATCTGCCACTTCGTGTGGTTGTACTTGGCGCCACCGATCGTCATGTTGCAGCCCTCGGTGCACTGCTTGCCCTCGCCGACGTAGCCGATCGGCGTCAGCGGATCCGGGTCGGCGTAATAGACGGGCTGCTCGCCGGTCGCGTAATCGCTCGCAGTCGCGAGCTCGATGGGATTCGCCTGATCGGGGAAATCCCCGGGATACTCGGGCACCTGACTCCGCTCACCCATTTCGCGCACGACATCGCGCGCCTCGGCGACCGCGGCCTCCGCCGCATAGAAGGCCATCGCCTCCTGGTTCTGGAAGCCGGCCACGGTCCCGTCGGAGGCGGCCGTCTGCATCGTCGACAGGGCCAGGGCCGTGACGGTGATGAGCAGCAGGATCGAGAGCATCAAGGCCATCCCGGCCTCGCGCCGCCGATCGATCGGCTTCATGATTTGAAGAGTTCGAGGACACTGGGCGTGTTCGCTCATCATCAGATGCTCCCCGCGTTGCCGACGTTGCGCGGACGGACCGAGCCCATCACGTCGCGCCGTCGGAATCCATCGTTGCCGCCCGCCGGGATCGGTCGGTTCTCGAGCGCCGTCAGCGCACCGGAGTCGAACTCCTGGTCCGCGGCGCGTGTGCGCACACGGATCGAGAAGCGGACTTCCTTGAGCGTGCTGTGGTCGAAATCGGCCGGGACGTAGGCCGCGTCGGTCTTGCCCCCAGGCTGCTCCCCCGCATCGACGACTCCGTCGTCGTCCTCGTCGAAGTAGTAGGCGACCTGAAAATCGTCGACGCCCTGGGCGAGGAGATCCCCGTTGCGCTCGAAGCGCCCTTCCATGCCAAGCGCCGTATTGAGGGCATAATGCGCGGCGGGCACGAAGACGATTTCTTCTTCCGCATCCGTTCCGACGAGCGCGGCGAGGCTCCCCGCCAGCGGGGTGAAATCGAGCTGGGTCGTCGAAGCCACCTCGACGGTTCCGCAGATCGTGCCGCGATGGGGATTCGCCAAATCGGCGATGATCACTCCGCCGCCGACCCGGAAATCCGCATCGGTCGTGCCGTCGGCGTCGTTGTCGTAGAAGAGCGTCCCGTCCGAATCGAGATCGCTCGTATCGTCGTCGAGGGTCACCGTCGTGGACGTGCCGATCGTGGGATTGGTAAAGACCCCCGCGCCGGCCGCCAGGCGCGCCCCCATGTCGCCCGCACGGGCGTCGTCGGGCACCATGGGCTCGCTCTCCGAGATGAAGAGCTCGTCGCCCCCGGTCGTCGAATCGACCCCACAGATCGCGACCGAGTCGGGCACCATGTAGCCGCCCATGCGGACCTCGCGCTCGATCAGCGACGCGATCGCCCGGACGTTGTTCTGGACCTCGACGACGCTCTCGGTCACGATCGAGGTCCGGTGCTGTCGGGTCAAGCTCTCGAACACTCCGATCACGACGATCGAGAGGATCGAGAGGCTGATCATCAGCTCGAGGAGCGTGAAGCCCGCTCTTTTGGAAGCGCTCATTCGTCGACCTCCTTCAGCCGGGCGCTCGCGAGCACGACGGACCGGTTCGCGCGCTTCTCGTCGCTCCAGGTCACGCGCACCTCGATCGCCTTGATATCCGTGTCGGCCGGGAGGGGGTCGTCGTCGGTGATCCGCTCGGCGACGCCGTAGGCCTGGTCTGACGGAACCACGACGTTGTCGGCACTCCAGGCGCCCCCCGAGTCGGCCAGCAGCGCGTCATCCCAGTCGAGTCGCGTCAGCTCCTCGACCCGGTTGCGCGCCAACGCGCTCGCTGTCGAGAGATGCTGCCCACCACTGCTCTCGCTGATCGCACGGACCTGCAGGGCCGCCACGCCGAGCAGCCCGAAGGCCAGCACGACGAGGGCGACCATGATCTCGACCAGCGTCATGCCCGCCCGTCGCCGGAATTCTCCCGGCCCGTTTCCGAAGTCGCGTCTGCTCATGAGGTCCACGCCCCCGCCAGGGGATTCCAGACGTGCACGCGCACACCCCCGAGCGGGGCGAGCGTGACGGCGTAATCCCGGTTGTCCGTCCAGAGGTAGATCGTCCCGCCACCCGACCCGAGGCGGCCCGCGTCGCAGGCGTCGTCGATGGCGACCGGCACGCCGTCGGGCCGGAACTGGACCCAGGTCACGGGCGTCGCGCCGTCGGGCTCGAAGAAGCTCGAGCCCGAAGCGGGAATCGCGGTGACCGCCATGTCGTCGGGCGCCTGCTCGGTCGCCGGCGCGGAATTGTTGCCCCAGCCGACGCCGATCTGGGCCTCGAAGGTGAAGCGCTCCTCGCCGGCATCGATCTCGCAGTTCTGATCCGCCGAGCCCGGCCGGCCGTCGTTCAGGACCAGGATCGGAACCGGACGGCCATCGTCACCTTCCAGCGCATTGGGGGGCGAAGCGGTATCTCCGGCACCGCCGGCGGCGAAGAAGACGACGTGGTTGTTGCCGGTGCGGATCGCCTGCGCGCGGGCGAAGTTGAAGGCATCGGCGACCGACTTCGCGGCCGCGCGACCGCGCCCGTTCTCCATGTAGCGGGCGACATTCGGCAGTGTCAGGGCCGTGACGACGCCGACGATCGCGAGGGCGATCGCGACTTCGATCAGGCTGAAGCCGTCGCTGGCCGAGATCCCGCGCCGGCTGCGCCGAGGCCGCATCGCTTCTCTTGCAGCGTCTGCTGCCGTCCCGGGTCGTGCTGTGCAGTCGATCATCGCTTGACTTCCCCGCCGGACCTTCGTCCGGCGCTGCTCTCCGTCTGGCCTGCGGCCGCCTGAGAGCCGTATTGCACGCGCCGCTTCGAGCTTCGCCAGCGCGAGAATCGCAAGCCCCGTGCCATCGGAGATCGTTTCGGCAAACCAGCGATCCGATTGAGCATTCTCCGCATGCACGAGAGCTGCGCAGGGCTCGGGCCACCGCATTTTCCTGCGCACTGCGAACTGCAATGCGGGGCGCAGGCGAGCGTGGCTTCGCTTGCAGGCGCCGGATCCGTGGGCTACTCGACCAAAAACCACCGACGGTGGAGGGTGATTCCGAACGATCGATTCATCGCGAGCCGAGCGAGAGTCGATCGAGCGGAACTGGGTCGGAGCGAAGCTCCCGAACAGGCAAGACGAACGTGTCGCCTGTCGGGAATGAGGTCCGAGCCTGCGGGAAGCCGGTGTGAATCCGGCGCGAGCCCGTCGCTGTAACCGGGGACGATCTGCACAGGTCTGCAAAGACAGGAAGCCACTGGCGCCGTTTCGAAGGCGCTGGGAAGGCGTGCAGCATCGGATGATCCGGGAGCCAGAAGACCGACCCTCCAGCGGCGCTACGACTCTCGGGAGCAGAGGGCGTAGGGCTCGAAGGGCGCGTCTTCTGGAGCGGGACCCCGTGTGGTCCCGGGTTCCGACGACCGCGCCTGTTCGACCCGAACGTCCGCTTGCGTTCCGATCGGAACTCCGAGAGCCGCCGCCGCAATCGTCCTCGACGGACTCGACCTCACGAGGTCGGTCACGGGGCGCCCGGAGACGGCGCCCTGGAGGAAGATCGATGCGCGTTCCTTTCCTGTTCATCCCGACGATCCTGCTTGCCCTGTGCCTGCCGCTCGGGACCGCCCTGGCCGGCCCCTACACCGACCCGGGTCATCCCGCCTTCGCCGCCGCTGGATGGGCCAGCGAGGTCGACGAGTTGATCCGCGGCCCCGTCGACATCGCGAATCCGGCGGGGAGCGCCGCGAGCTTCGGCGCCCCGGAGAATGCCCTCGGACCCGCCACCGGAGATTCCCTCGACAGCGTCTCCCTCGGCGACGGCGGTCACGCGACGCTCTACTTCGAGTCCGGCATCCACAACGGACCGGGCGACGACCTGGCGGTCTACGAGAACGGCTTTCCGTTCCTCGACGGCCTCTTCGCCGAGCTCGCCTTCGTCGAGGTCGCGAGCGACGGCGTCGCCTTCGCGCGCTTCCCCGCCACGGCGCTGAACCCCTTCCCCGTCGCCTCCTTCGACCCGCTCGATCCGACCGACTATCACGGCCTGGCGGGTCGCCACGAGTTCGGCCTCGGAACCGGCTTCGATCTCGCCGCCCTCGCGACGGATCCCCTGGTGGTCGCGGGCGAGATCGACCTGCTCGACGTGCGATATGTGCGCGTGGTCGACGTGGTCGGAGACGGATCGCGGGTCGATCGCTCCGGCCGACCGATCTACGACCCCTACGCGACGGCCTTCGCTGCCGGCGGCTTCGACGTCGAGGCGGTCGCTGCGCTGTATGTGTTCGAGCCGGGCCTCGCGAGTGGACTGCTGGCCGGCGTGAGCGGGCTCGGCATCGCCGTGCCGGGACGCCGCCGAGGGACTCGCGCTCGAGCGCGCGCCGTTTCGGTACACACGCCCGGATGGCGCCGACGCGTCGGGCTGCTGGCGCTCGCCGCGATCGCGCTGATCGCATTCGACGTCCGCCCGAGCCACGCCCTCAGCGCCAGCTTCGACGACCTCGGTCTCGCTCCGGGCGCCTATCTGGACGGCTCGACGCTCGCCGGTGGCTACACCAGCGGCGGCGTCTTCTTCCAGAACGACTACAACGCCGCCTGGGGATCCTTCAGCGGCTTTGCCGCCTCGACGACGACCGATGCGACGACGCCGGGCTTCGGCAATCAGTTCAGCAACATCACCGGATCCGGCGCGGGCGGGAGCAGCGGCTTCGGCGTGGCCTACTTCGATGCCCGCATCATCCTGCCGGCGCCCCAGATCGTGCTGGGTGCGCAGTTCACCAACACGACCTACACGGCGCTTTCGATGCGCGACGGCGATGCGTTCTCGAAGCGCTTCGGCGGTCCGACGGGGAGCGATCCCGACTTCTTCCGGCTGCTCGTCGAAGGCATCGACGACGTGGGCGGATCGACCGGCATCGTCGAGCTCATGCTCGCGGACTATCGCTTCGGCGACGCGGCAGACGATTTCATCCTCGACGAGTGGGTCTTCCTCGACCTGTCGGGACTCGGTGCCGTGCGCGAGCTGCGCTTCGGATTCGAGTCGAGCGACGTCGGTGCCTTCGGCATCAATACGCCCGTGTATTTCGCGATCGACGACCTCGTCACGATCCCGGAGCCCGGGAGTGCGATGCTGATCGGGCTGGGGCTCGTGCTCCTCGCCCATCGCCCGCGCGCGCGACCTTAGTTCGGCCTTGCGCCGTCCGAAGCGCCGTCTCGAGGAGACCGGGCGCCGCCACCGCCTGCGAAGGGCGGTGGTGGCGCTCGTGCTCGCGGCCGCGATGGTCGAGGCGACGGTCGCCCGCCCCTCCGCCGCGGAGAGCTCCGCGTCCGAGCTCGACACCTCGGACGACAGCTTCGAGGAGGTGATCGTGACGGGGGTCGCGCCGCCTTCGATGGACGTGCTCGCGGGGGCGACGGCGACGCGCATCGCGACCGACTCGCGCCTCGCGGAGGGCCAACAGCTCGCCGACGTGCTGGCGGAGATCCCCGGAGTCCAGATCCGGCGCTTCGGCGGCGTGGGCGAGCGCTTCGAGATCTCGATCCGGGGCTCGCGGCCCGAGCAGGTCCCGGTCTTTCTCGATGGCGTTCGCCTCGACACGTCGCTCACGGGCGCGAGCGATCTCTCGGCGCTCTGCCTCGACGTGCTCGAGGAGGTCCAGGTTGTGCGCGGCCCCGGCGCTTCGCGTGCGGGCACGGGGGCGATCGGCGGCGTCGTGAATCTCGTCTCGCGGCGCTTGACCGACGAGCCCGAGACGCGGCTTCGGGTCTCGGGCGGCAATTTCGGAACCGCCGAGGGCAGTGCCCGCCACGCCCGCCGGATCGGCGATTGGGACGCGTCGCTCGGCTACTGCGGCTTCCACACCGAGGGCGACTTCCGCTTCCAGCAGTCCCGGCGCGTGATCGACGGTGTGTCCGTCGGTTCGGGCGACACCGTCGAGCGCATCAACAACCAGTCCGACCGCCACACCGCCCTCGCCCAGGTCGGCCGCACGCTCGGCCAGGGGGAGCTGCGGATGACCCAGCTCGTGACCTACCTCGAGCGTGGGGTTCCCGGCTCGGAGTTCGATCAGCGCGCTCGCTCCCACGAAACCGACCTCTCGACACTCTCGAGCGTCGCCTTCGGCACGCCACTCGCGGCGTTGAAGGGCGCCTCGCTCGACTTCCTCGCCTCCCATCGCTTCGAGCAGAGCGACTATCACGACCCCGACGCCTTCATCGCCGGCGACTCCATCGACACCGAGACCGGCGTCCACAACCTGACCGCCCGCAGCGGCGCACGACTCGAACGCGCGCTGTTGGCGGGCGAGCACGCCTTCTCGCTGCTCGCCGAGGGCCGCTTCGACGAGCGCTCGTCGAACGACGCGAACCAGAAATCGCGTTACGGCGGGGCCCTGCGTGCGGAGCTCGAGTCGAGCTGGCTCTCGCAGCGTCTGCGGATCTCGCCGTCGCTGCGGATGGAGAGCTGGCAGGGCCTCGACGTCGAGTGGATCCCGGGGCTCCATCTGCTCGCGACGCCGATCGAGTGGCTCGACCTGCGCGCCGCCGGCGCCCGCAGCTACCGGATCCCCTCGTTCCAGGAGCTCTACCTCCCCGACCGCGGCTTCGAACGCGGCAACGAGGATCTCCGTCCCGAGGACGCCCTCTCGGGCGAGGTCGGGGCGACGATCCGCAGCCCGTTCGACTCCGACTGGCTCGACTTCCAGCTCGAGGCGACCTGGTTCTGGAGCCGGATCGACGACTCGATCGCCTTCCAGCTCATCAGCACGAACGTCGTGGCACCCGTCAACACCGGCCGCTCCGACACCCGCGGCTACGAGCTCGCCCTGCGTTATTCGCCGCACGCCTGGCTGCGAATCCTCGCCTCGCGCACCGTCACCGACGCCGAGATCGCCGACACGGGCAATCCCGTCGCCGGCATCGCCGCCTCCCAGACGGACGGCCGCCTCGAGCTCGGCCCCGCCGACCTGCTGAAGCTCGTCGGCGAGGTCCACTACACCGGCCGTATCCCCGTCTCGGGCGGCGGCGCCGCGAGCCTCAGCTCGCGCATCACCTGGGATGCGAGCGCGAGCCTCGACCTCGCCCAGCTGAAGCGGCTTCCCTTCGGAAAACTCTCGAAGTCTCTGTGGATCAGCGTGCGCGGGCGCAATCTCAGCAACGAAGCGGTGCGCGACGGCCGCTATTTCCCCCGGCCGGGACGCAACTTCGCGGTCGCCCTGGAGAGCGTGTTCTGATGGACGCCATTCGGGTCGCACTGCTGGTCGCCTTGACGTTCGCCCTCGCCGGCTGTGCCGGTGACGCCAGCGACGGCGAGGCGCCGGCGATCGAGTTCAGCAGCTCGAGCGAGTGCATCCGCTTCGACGGAGGCTTTCCGTCGGGCCTCACGCTCCTGCCCGGCGACGGCAGCGAGGCGGCGACGGGCCAGCTGACCCCGACAGCGGTCCTGGGTCTCGATCTCGACCACGAGCCGCCGCGACTGCTCGCCCGCGACGAGATCCCGAGCTTTCCGAGCGTCGGCTGTGGCCGCTGCGGGGGACTCGCCCGGGTCGACAGCGATTCGGATGGGGAAGCCGATGCCTGTCGCAGCGACGAGCTCGGCTTTCGCTGCTTCTCGCCCGTCGCCGGCGACCTGTTCGCCGTCGACGCCCGTCGCATCGCCCTCTCGACCTCGGGCTACGAGCAGCTCGTCTTCGTCGATCCGCAGACGAGCACGCTGCTCCCAGTCGAGCTCTCGACACCGCCGGCGAGCGCCTCCTTCGAGCCGTCCGACTGGCCGTTCTGGCCGACCCCGGGCGCAGCGCAGGTTCGCACGGCGATCTCGACGCGAGCCTGCGTCTACCTCGACGGCGCGATCGATTCGAGCGGCGATCCGATCGGATCGTCGAGCTCCTGCGACGGGATCCGAGCAGGCTTCGCGACCGGCTTCACTGCCGGTGTCGCGCGCGCGGACGGTCGGCTCTACGTCGCCACCTCGACCCTGTTGCGATCCTCGCGCGCCCAGTATGCCCCCGGCACGCTGCTCGTCTTCGACTACGACGACACGCGCTCACCCCCGCTGACCCGTCCCAGCGCCGAGCAGTCGGTGATCCTGCTCTCCGGCTTCAATCCGACAGGGGTCACCGCCTACCGAACCCCGAGCGGCCGGGACCTCATCCTCGTCAGCCTGACGGGTGCGATCGCGATCGGAACCGGGTCCGACCTCGTGCGCAGCGACTCGGCGATCGACGTGATCGACGCGGAGTCGTTGGCGCTGATCGCGACGATTCCCCTCGGCCGCGCAGGCCTCGGCTTCACCGAGCTCGCGATCGATGCAAGCGGGCGCATCGCGCTCGTCGGCGCGGCGACTTCACGCGCGCTCTTCGGCATCGACCTCGCCGCCCTCGACGACCCGAACCTCGGCCTCGGACCCGAGCCGCTGCCCGTCGTGCTCGACGGCTCGAGCCCGCCCTTTCCCGATGCCCGGCTCTTCACGGCGAGCGCGCCCTTCGCCCTGCCCCACCGATCGAACGGCCCTCCGTCCAGCGAGTGCGCGACCCAGACCTCGGTCGCCCTGTCTCGGGATGGCGCCTTCGGCGTCGCATCGGATTTCTGCGACGGCATGCTCAGCGTGCTCGCAGTCGAGACGCCGGCCTCGCGCGCGACGGCCCTCGATCCCGGCACGGTCCTGCGGGTCGATCGGACGCAGAACGTGGCGGCGCCGCTCGTGGCCGAGAGCGCCGACGCGCTGCGCGCGATCGATCGCGTGCTGATCCGCCCGGGCGAACCGGGCATCGATTTCGACGGCCCCGACGTGTACTTCAGCGCGGGTCTTCCGGAGGCAGCGGTATGTGGAACGAATATCAACGCACTCGACTGACGAGCGCGCGCCTCACGCTGGCGATCGCCCTGGCCTCCGTGGGCCTCTTCGGCATCGTCGGGATGACCGGCGCGGCCGCCACCGCCGGCGCACAGGCGGTCGGCTCGGCGAGCCGCGCAGCGCTCGACCCCCCGCTCGAGCCGCTGCTCGCGGGGACCTTTCGCGCGACAGGCTTCGATCCGGCTGCGCCCCGCGCGCTCGTGCTCTGGCGCTTCGATGGCGCGACCCATCACCGCCTCGCCGAGACCCGTTCGAGTGCCGAGGGCCGCTTCGATTTCGGACTCCATCCGCTGCCGCTCGTGCGAGCCGATTTCGGGGTCACGGGCGCAGGCGAGTCCCCGGACGCGAGCGGCTTCCGCCGCTACGAGCGCGCGGTCCCGCCGCCGATCGTCGCCGCGCAGGACGATGACAGCGGCACGCTCCACGTCCTGACGGCCCGCGCCGAAGGCGAGCTCCGGATCGCCGATGCCGACAGCGGCCAACTGCTCGCGCGCATACCCGTCTTGAGCACGCCGCAGCGCGGGACCCCGATCGACCTCGCCCGCGTGCTCCCCCGCGATCGACCCCGCGCGATCGCGCTCGAGCACGTCCTGAACGATGGGCGCCGCTCCGTACCCGAGATCTGGCTGCTCGAATCGCCGGATTTGCAGACGCCGTGACGGCGGGGCGCGGTCCCTCGGTCGCTCAGACGTCGCTCAGCCGTTGCCCGCCGACCGGAGCAGCCCGCGCGCGTGGTAACAGACGAGCCCTGCGGCGACGGCCACGTTGAGGGACTCGACCGGGCCGCTCATCGGGATCGAGAGGCGGCCGTCGAGCAGCGCCTCGACAGCGGGCGAGAGTCCCTGCGACTCGCTGCCGAGGACGAATACGGCGCGGTGGGGCGGGTTCAGCTCGAAGAGCGACTGGCTCGCCCCGGCGTCGAGGCCGAAGCTCGAGAAGCCCGCGCCCTGGAGCAGCGCCAATCCCGCGGCGAGCTCGTCGCACAGGACGATCGGACACCCGAAGATCGCCCCCGCCGCCGCGCGCACGACGAGGCCGTTGACCCAGGGCTGTCCCTTCATCGGCCATAACAACCCGTCGAAGCCCGCCGCCACGACCGAGCGGACGACCATGCCGACATTCTGGGAGTTCGTGACGCCGTCGAGGGCGAGGACGCGCATCGGCTGGCGCGCCCCGCGGCCCTTTGTCTCGGCGATCAGGGCGTCGAGCTCCATGACGCGCAGCATCCGCACGCGGGCGGCCACGCCCTGGTCGTGGCGCGGCGCGCCGGTGATCGCGTCCAGGGCGGGCCGCGAGATCTCTTCGTAGGGAACGCTCTTCTCGAGGCAGAGCTGGCGCAGGGCCGCGCGCTCGAGCGGCGGCAGCGTGCGCACGCCGTGCACGCTCGCGACCTCGGCCCATTCCGAGCGGAGCGCGGCCTCGACGGGATGGCGGCCGAATACGGTGATCTCGTTTGTCCCGCGCCGAAGTCCCGGTCTTGTCATGCCGGGAGCATCCGCGATCCGGCCTGCGACTTCACCCCGGCTCGGCGATTTCCCGGCCGCGCGCGAGGAGTGCGCGAAGGGCTTCCAGGGCGACGGGCTTGCGCAGGACGTGGACGCCGGACTCGGTCGGTGCGACCAGCGCATGCCCCAGCTCGGCGAGCACCACCACCGGCGGTCCCGTGAGCCCCCCGCGCACGGCCTCGGCGAAGCGATCCGACGACGGCGCAAGCCGCGGGATCGAAGCCACGATCCAATCGATCGCCGCCGACGCCTTCCGCACGCGCTCGGCCAAGCGCTCGGGCGAGTCGACGACTTCGACCTCGTACCCCTCGCCGGCGAGGATCTCTCGTAGCATTTCGCGAACGATCGGATCGGGCTCGAGCAGCGCGATCCGGCCGGCCGATCCGCGCGGACCCTCGCTCGAGTCGGCGACCTCGTCCCGCACCCGCTCGCGCGAAAGCGCCGGCAGGAAGACGCGAACGGTCGAGCCCGCGCCGACCCGGCTCTCGATGGCGATGGCGCCCCCGCTCTGGCGCACGATGCCGTAGGCCATCGCGAGGCCGAGCCCGGTTCCCTGGCCGACGGGCTTGGTGGTGAAGAAGGGCTCGAAGACCCGCCGCAGCGTCTCCGGCGCCATGCCGCAGCCCGCGTCGGCGACGCGGAGCACGATGTGCTCGCGCTGCGGATCGAGGCCCTCGAGCGCGACCTCGCTGGGCGCGAGCCGCCGCCGCTCGGCCCCCATCCGAATCACACCGCCCTCGGCCATCGCGTCGCGGGAGTTCAAAAGCAGATTGACGAGCACCTGCTGGATCTGGACCCGATCGACGGCGAACTCGCCGAGCCCGCCCGCGAGCTCCGTCTCGAGCTGGAAATTCGAAGGCAAGAGCGGCCGGACGAGCCCCTCGACCCCGCGCACCAGCTCCGCCACCGGGGCGGGCACGACCTCGACGGGACTGCGGCGCGAGAAGGCGAGCAGCGAGCGCGTGAGCTTCGCGCAGTGGTCCGCCGAGCGTTCGAGATCCTCGATCGCGGCGATCACGTCGGACTCCGCCTCGACCTCCTGCCGCAGGAAGCGCGCGTTGCCGAGCATCACCGCGAGGTGATTGTTGAAGTCGTGGGCGATGCCGCCGGCGAGGGTGCCGACCGCTTCCATCTTCTGCGCCTGCAGCAGCTGCGACTGACTCGCGCGGAGATCCTCGACCGCCCGGCGCCGGCGCAGGCAGGAGTAGAAGATCTCGCCCACCAGCCGGAGCAGCATGATGGTCTCTTCCGACCAGCGGGTCTCGCGCTCGTAGTTCTCGAAGCCGAGGAAGCCGACGAAGCGACCGCCCGACATGATCGGAATCCCGAGCAGCGCGCGAACACCTCGGTGGATGAGGTCCTGCCGTTCGTTGCTCGCCTCGGGCGGGAGGGCGTCGACGTGGGGCACGTGATAGTTCTGGCCGCTGCGGATCAGCTGGGTCGAATACGGAAACGCCGCTACGGCGTCCTCGGGCGCCGCCGGGCGCCGCGCCGCTTCGGGATCCCGCCACCACTGGAAGAGCTCGGGGCCGGTCTGGCTGGTCGCGAAGGAGTAGAGCCAGCTGTGCTGCGCCTCGGCGAGCCCGGCGACGACGCCGAGCTGGCTCTCGAGCCCGGCGCTCGTCTCGTCGACGTCCAGATCGATGAAGAAGCGCGAGAGCTCGGCGACCCGCGTCTCGAGCTCGATCTGGCGCTCTAGGGCGAGCCTCGCCTGCTCGCGCTCGGTCACGTCGCGCGTCGTGACGACGACCCGGGGCCGCGCATCGGGCCCCTCGAATTCCCGGGCCGTCGACTCGACGGCGAGTGTCTGTCCCTCGCTGCCACGCAGGCGATAGACGAGGGCCCCCCGCCGCCGGACCGGGGCGCCCGGCCGGATCAGTTGGGCGACACGCCGGCGGTCGTCGAGCTCGACCCGCGCGAGAAATTCCCCGCCGACGAGGGCTTCGGGCTCCGCACCGCACAACGCGCCGAAGCTCGGGCTCGCGTACAGGATTCGCGCGTCCTCGCCGATCTCGCAGATGCCATCGCGGCTGTGGTCGGCCAGCGCGCGGAAGCGCGCCTCGACCTGGCGAACCTGGCGCTCGCGCTCCTGGCGCACGAGCAGCGCCCCGATCAGCTCCGCGTGACGAGCGAGGAGCCGCTCTGAATCCAGATGCGGCTGGGCTTCGTTCCAGACGAGCTCGAGGGCACGCGGAGGCGACGCTCCCGGCACGCTGCAGCGCCAGGTCCGCGCAGTGGAACCTGGCGAACTCGAAGGGGCGACGAGCGACGCACTCAAAGCGCCGAAATGGAGTGCGATCCGCTCGAGCCCGGCGGCCAACGCCTCTTCGAGCCCGGCATCCGACCAGCGCGCCAGCTCGCCCGCGAAGCTCGCGATCGAACGCTCTTCGGCCAGGGCGCTGCGCAGGCGCATCTCCTCGCCGACCCGCGACGTGACGTCCGAAAGTCGCAGCTCGAGGGAGAAGGCGCTCGCGTCGGAAGACCCGTCGCCCGCGCCCATCGGTGTCGCCGAGAGCTCCACCCAGCGCGGTAAAGCGGCGCACCGCAGCTCGGCCACGACGACGGCGCCGGCCGAACCCTCGACCACCCCGCGCAAGACCTCCGCGATCGTCTCCGCCTCGACGAAGGCCGCCGCCCCGGGAAACGGCTTTCCGAAGAGCAGCGCGACCGGAATCCCGAGCAGCGCCTCGGCCTCGGCACCGCCCCCCGCGACACAGGTGAGCGTCGCGTCGAGTCGGAGCCAGGCTCCACTGCGAGGTCGCTGCGACCGGAGGCGTCGGTTCATGGACTCCGCCCGCCCGGCCTAGACGCGCCAGACGAAGCGAAGGCGACCGTCGAATCGCTTCGCATTCATCCGCAAGCAGACGAAATCGAGCAGCACCGGGGGAAATCGCGGCTCCGCCCGCAGCGTCTTCTTCAACACTTCGGCGAGATCCCGCGACAACTCGCAGAGCGATCGGCGCGGATCCTGGGGATCCTCTTCGTCCCACAGCACGAGAGCGAGATCGAACGCGGGCGCCGGTCCGAGCAGCCCGCGATAGACGTCGCGATCGAGCAGGTCGAAGCGGCGGGGCCGCGTCAGCTCGATCAGGCTCGCGAGCGCCCGCAGCAGGATCAGATAGGCGCTCTCGGCCTCGCTCCAGGCCGTGAATCCGAGCACCGGGACCGGCCGCGCCTCACACGTCACCGCCGCGTAGTCGATCCCGTGCGGCACGCGCTCGGGCGCCGGGCTCGCGAGGGGATCCCCGGCCCGTCGGAATTCGAGAGCGGTCGCGAGGCAGGTGAACGAGCAGCGATCCCCGCGCACGAAGAGCTCGCGGGAGGGATAGAAGAAGGCGCCGTCGGCGCGGTCCGCCGGGCCCTTCAGCAGCTCGAGTCGGCCCGGCTCGAGGGCCGCGGACCGGATCTGATCGATGCTGCGCAGAAGCTCGTCCACCACCAGCTCGGGGGACTGGAGGAGGTCGATGCATTCCATCATCTGGGCTTCGAGGGGAAGCCCGCGCGAGCGCATCTCGAGCTCGCGCAGGGCCATCGCCGCGATCGGATTTTCCGCCATGCTTCCGCCATGTCCCGAGGGTCGAAACTCGGGGTTGTCATCGGCCGGCCCCCGCCGGAGACTGAGGCGGCTCGTCGCAGAATCCAGGGGGCGGGCCCTTTTCGGCGCGCTTTTCCGGCGGTCGGGCGGGTCGTCTGACGGGGATCGAGGGCGGCTAGCTCGGAGCGAGCTGGCGGACGGCGGTGCGCAGGTCGTCTGCATGCATGATCGCGAGCACGGGGGTCGTCACCCCGGCCTCCCGGTAGCGCTCGATGTGCTCGCGGCACTCGGAAGGCGAGCCGTGGATCACGAGCTCGTCGACGACCTCTTCCGGGATCGCCTCGACGGCGGCCTTGCGATCCCCGGCCTGCCAGTGGGACCAGAGCTTCGCGAGCCGGTCCCCGCGGCCGAGCCATTCGTGATAGGCCGCGTAGACGGGCACGGTCAGATAGGCGGCGGCCGCCCTTCGCCCGATCGCCCGGGCCAGCCCGCGGTCCGCCGAGGAAATCACGAAGAGCCGCGCCACGATCTGCTTGCCCGGCCCGCCCGCGTGGACGATGGGCGCGACCCGCCGCACGTCTTCGGCGGAGAGCCAGTTCAGGATCGCGCCGTCACCGTGGCGCCCCGCCAGCCGGAGCATGCCCTCGCGCAGCGCCGCGACCAGGATCGGCGGCTGCACGGCGAGCGGCAGCATCTGGAGCCGGAACCCCTGGACGTCGAAGCTCGCATAACGCTGCTCGATTTTCTCGCCCGCGAGCGCGCGCCGCAAAAAGAGCAGCGTGTCCTTCACGCGCTGGTACGGCGCCTCGAAGGGAATCCCGTTCCAGCGCTCGACGATCACGTTCGACGAAGCGCCGAGCCCCATCGTGAATCGCCCGGGCGCCGCCTCCGCGAGACTCGCGACGCTCATCGCGAGGGTCGCCGGCCCGCGCGTATAGGCGGGGACGATCGCGGCGCCGAGCTGCGCTTCGGGGGCCCAGGCCGCCGCCAGGGCGAGTGGCGTGAAGGCGTCGGTCCCACCGGCCTCCGAGGACCAGAAATCCGTGTAGCCGAGATCGATCATCTCGCGCAGACAGTCGCGGTGGTCGGCGAGCGGGATGCCCGCCAGCGGGATCGTCATGCCGAGTCGCGCCATCTGGATCGCTCCCTTCGCGCATTGCGCAGCCGACCGAGCGGAGGTCGAGTCTGCTAGTCGCCGCCCGGTCCCGCCTGCTTCGCGACCTTGGCCCAGGTATCGCGGAGCGTCGCGGTGCGGTTGAAGACCGGCTCGTCCGGCCGGCTCTCGGAATCGACGCAGAAATAGCCGAGGCGTTCGAACTGGAAGCGCTCGCCCGCCGCCGCCTTTGCCAGCGCGGGCTCGAGCCAGGCGCGCTCGACCACCGCGAGGGAATCCGGATCGACGCTCGCGCCGAGGCCGCCCGGGGCGTTCGGGTCCGGGACCTCGTCCTTGAGGAGCGTGCCGTAGAGGCGGACCTCGGCGGGAATCGCATGGCGGGCGGAGACCCAGTGGAGCGTCCCCTTCACCTTGCGGCCGTCGGGGGCGTCGCCGCCGCGGGTCGCCGGGTCGTAGCGGCAGCGCAGCTCCGTGATCTCGCCCGCGGCGTTCTTCACGACGGACTCGCAGGTCACGAAATACGCATAACGGAGTCGGACTTCCCGGCCCGGCGAGAGGCGGAAGAATTTCTTGGGCGGATCCTCGAGGAAGTCCTCGCGCTCGATGTAGAGCTCGCGCGAGAAGGGAACCGAGCGGCTCCCCGCCGAGGGATCCTCCGGGTTGTTGATCGCATCGAGGAGCTCTTCCTGCCCCTCCGGATAGTTCTCGATCACGACCTTGACCGGGTCGAGCACGGCCATCCGCCGGAGCGCCTCCCGGTTCAGCACCTGGCGCACGTGGAACTCGAGGTTCGCGAGCTCGATCAGGTTGTCGCGCTTCGCGATCCCGATCGCTTCGCAGAAATCCCGGATCGCCCGGGCGGGATAGCCCCGCCGCCGCATCGCCGCGATCGTCGGCATGCGCGGATCGTCCCAACCCTGGACGTGTCCTTCCTCGACGAGGCGCCGCAGCGAGCGCTTGCTCGTGATCATGTGGCTGATGTTGAGACGTGCGAACTCGATCTGGCGCGGCCGGCTCGGCACGTTCGAATTCTCGATGACCCAGTCGTAGAGCGGCCGGTGATCGAGGAACTCGAGGGTGCAGAGCGAATGGGTCACATGCTCGAGGGCATCCGAGAGCGGATGGGCGAAGTCGTACATCGGGTAGATGCACCAGGCGTTGCCCGTGCGATGGTGGATCTTGTGCTGGATCCGGTAGAGGATGGGATCGCGCAGGGCGACGACGGCGGCGGCCATGTCGATCCGGGCCCGCAGCACGCGGGCGCCTTCCGAGAACTCGCCGGCCCGCATGCGCGCGAAGAGATCGAGATTCTCGTCGACGCTGCGATTGCGGAAGGGACTGTCGCGGCCGGGCTCGGTCAGTGACCCCTGGTTCGCACGGATCTCGTCGGCGGATTGGTCGTCGACGAAGGCCTTCCCCTTGCGGATCAGCTCGACCGCGAAGCCGTAGAGCGGCTCGAAATAGTCCGACGCGTAGTAGAGGTTGTCCTTCCAATCGAAGCCGAGCCAGCGGACGTCCTGCATGATCCCGTCGACGTACTCGGTCTCCTCCGTCGAGGGATTGGTGTCGTCGAAGCGCAGGTGACAGCGGCTGTTCGGGATCTCCCGCGCGAGGCCGAAGTCGAGGCAGATCGCCTTCGCGTGACCGATGTGGAGGTAACCATTCGGCTCGGGCGGAAAACGCGTGACGACCGACGCGTGCTTCCCCGTCGCGAGATCCTCCGCGATGATCGCGCGGATGAAGTCCTGGCCCGCGCTGCGGGTCTCGCCCGCGGTCTCTTCACTGGTCTCAACCGACACGGCTGTCCTCGTTCTGTTTCCTGGCGGATTCCGAGCGCATCCGCGGTCGCACGGGCCGCGGGCGCGCTGCGGGCGGAGTCTCGCATGGGTCGCGGGCCGATCCAAGCGGGGCGGCCTGGGTCGGACTCGTCCGAGCCTCATTCGGGGTCAAGCCCACAGTGGTCGGACGGGCATTGCGAAGAGTCGATCGCCGGTACGCTGTAGACGGTCGCCATCATGCAGGATGATGCCGCACGCGAACGCCCTTCCCGTGGCGTCCTGAAGCCGCCTCAGTCCGTGGAAATTTTCCGGCTTCACCGACGAGGCAGCCTTCACTTCGACGCCGAGCGGACTGCCGAGGGCGGACAGGTTGACTGTCTGGCCGGATGCGACCGCCGCGTGGTCGATCAACCGGGACAGCTCGGTCGTTTTCGAAACGTCCGCGATCTCGGCGACATCGCGCGTCGTGAGCGTGCGGGCGTAAGCGGTCAGCCAGGTCGAGGCCGCGCATGAAGCCGTCGGGATCGTCGGCGGCGAATTGGCGGAACTGCTCGTCATCGAGCGTGACGAAGTTCATGTTCCGATCAGCGGCGATCTTTCGGGCGAGCGTCGTGTTGCCCGATTGCCCGGGCCCGACCAGCGCGACGATGCGCGGATCTGCTGGGCGGGGGCGGCGGGGATCCGTGGTCGATCCCAACGAGGTTCAGCTCCGTCGTGATGCACGGATCATCGAAGAGATAGGGCATCGAAATCGGCGCGACGTGGGGGATAGGCGATTCAAGCCCGCTTTTCCGCATCGCCGCTAAGGGTCGTTACGTAAACAGGCCCCGTTTGGGGACGATTTAAAGCTCGCACACCGCGACCGCTCAGCGATCCCCTTCGCGGAAGCTCCGGGGATCGCCCGCCAACGGGCGCCGGGACGGCCCAGATGACATGATGATCCTTAGCGGCGGGGCGGAAGATCTAGATTGATTCGCCTATCCCCGCCAGATGGGTTCAGAAGGGATCCGCGTCGGGCAGGTCTGCGAGCGCTTCACTGCACTCGAGATCCTGATACGCGGTGAGCAAGCGAATGTGGTTGTTCACGCAGATATCCCAGCCGTAATTCATGATCGGAGTGGTCAGCCAACCGATGTAGACGCCCCACACGGCCGCGCGACGGTACTCGAGCCCGAGATCTTCGAGCGAGGGGGCCTCGGCGACCCCCTGCTTCACCAGCTCGGCACGGTAGTAGGCGAGCAGCTCCTTCTGGTGGCGACGCCGCGTCCCGACGCTCAAGCCGGTCATCAGCAGATACGTGACGTCGTGGAGGCAATAACCGCGCGCCATCAGCTGCCAGTCGACGAGACCGGCCGCTCCGTCGGGCAAGAGATAGGTATTGCCGATGTGGGTGTCCCCGTGGCAGAGCGTCTGCGGCAGGGTCGCCTGATGCTTCTGGAGCTTGCGAAACTCCCGATAGAGACCCTCGGCCGTCTGGCCCGCTGCCTCGACGAGCTCCTTCTTGAACTGATTCCGCTCGATCTCCTCCGCGATCATTGCCGGAATCATGTTCGGGTGATTGAACATGGTGTAGATCGCGCCGGAGGTATGCGGCTCGACCCAGGCGAGATCTGCTTCGAATCTCGGCGACTCCCAATAGCGCGCGTGCAGCGTGGCTAGGGCGCAGAGCAGGGATTCGATCTGGGCGAGCGAGACATCGCTCTTGACGTTGCTGAAGTGGGCGTCCCGAAGACGGAGATCTTCGAGTGCAATCGCGAAGCCTTGTTCCCCCCGCTCGTAGAGCCCACCGAAAGACGCTGGCGCTTCGATCCCGATCTCCGGGCGCAGCCGCGTGTAGAAGGCAACCTCGTTCTCGTAGAGCGGAATATCGCCGAGATCGGGGCGGCAGACCTTGACCATCCATCGCCGCGGAAGCGAGTCGCTGCCTTCGCCCGCGAGGACGACGTCGACATAGATGCGACCGGCCGTAGAGACCTCGTCCGTGCCTGCGGCAAAGGTCTTGCTCTCCAGCACTTCGAAGTCGGTCACCTCGACCCCTGGATGGAGTGATCGAACGAGCCGCGTCAGGTCCCCGCACTCGAGCTGATCCGCGTCATGAGGAAAGGTCGCCACCCGGTCAATCTCCTTCCGTCCTGCAGGGCGCGGCCGAACGCGCGGCGCGATGCGAACGGCTGCGATCGAGCACGGTAATACGAATGAATTAGAATGACAATACGATCGAGCTACTCTGAAAACGTGGATGAACAGAATCAGAGACCCGGGCGCCTGGCCCTCGTGGAGGCTGCCGAACGCCTGATCGCCGAAGAAGGCCCCGCCGTTTCGCTGCGCCAGGTCGTCGCGGCAGCCGGTCAACGCAACAGCTCCGCAATCCGGTACCACTTCGGCACTCGTGAACAGCTCGTTGGCGCGGTCGTCGATGCCCGCCAGAGCGTCTTCGAGCCCAAGCGACTCGAGCGCCTCGCCGCGCTGGAAGCGGCGGGTGAGGTCACCGCGCGCGGGCTGATTCGGGCTCTCCTGGAGCCCGTCTTCGAGCATCAACGCGGCGCATCGCCGAGCCATCACGCACGTTTCATGGAGAAGATCCGCGACTATCCCGGCGTGGAGCTCGTGCGGCGCGAGGACTGGATCGCCACCGGCCTCATCATGAGCCAGCTGTCGCGCCAGGCTGCGCCGGTGCCGGCGAGTCAGCAAGCAACGCGCCGTCGAGGTCTGATCAGCGTGGTCTTCGCCCTGTTGGCCGACCTGGAGCGCGCGGAACATCGCACGCCTGCGGACCGAAACGCGGCCGAGCACGCAACCGTCGACATGGTGCTCGGCGTCGTCCACTCGGGCTCGAACGCCTGACAAGGCGAGCCGGTTCGATCGGCGATGGCGCGGGTGCCTGGTGATGCAGAGCTCTCCTCCTGACGGCTCGCCGAGGCGGGGTTTCGAGATGCCTCGTGGCGGATAGGCAGCTCAAGATGCCTTTTCGATATCGCCGCTGAGGTCGTTCCGGTTGACCTGCCGTCGGTGGGCCGTCGGCGGGCATTCCAGGCGGCGCGATGGCACAGCGGATAGGGCAGCGTGCGCACCCACTGCAGGATCGGGACCTCGGGCAGCACCTGGTCGACGAGATGGGCTGCGGTACTGGCCATGCGGCGACCGCCGCAAGAAGGATAGAAGCCGTGGGCAAGCACGCCGCAGTCGAGGTACCCACGGATCTCGCGTTCGACGCAGCGGGCGACCGCCGCGTCTTTCACGCCACTCGTCGCACGGGCTTCACGAAGCAGCGACCGGATCCATCCAATTCACTCGACATGAGCCCGAGGTCAGGAACGCCTCGCCGCCTGCACGACGACCCGATCCCGCTCGATGGTGCGCCGGAAGCCCTCGCCCGTCGTCGTTCGATCGATGATGTCGACGCGAATAGGTTCAATCGGGTCAACTTGCCCCGTTAGAGGCCCCGTTTGGGGTCAGCCAGCGGTCGATGGCCTCGGCGCGCCCTGCCAGGGAGTCCGGCGAGATCGTTGCCTTGAACAGGTCGACGGAGCCGGTGATG
Source organism: Deltaproteobacteria bacterium (assembly GCA_031390075.1). Lineage (GTDB taxonomy): Bacteria > Myxococcota_A > UBA9160 > UBA9160 > UBA4427 > UBA4427. Next base: position 22,409 of record JANMTD010000040.1, read on the forward strand.
AAGAATCGTCCTGGGCGAGGATCCTCGTCGACCGCTTTCTTGAGCGCCAGGATCAGGGCAGGCGCGCGCTGGACCTCGTCGTTCACGGCCGATCGAGGCCGCGCGCGAAGCCGACCGGATCGTCGTTGGCGAACTGGCGGAACTGCTCATCGTCGCGCGTGACGCAATCCGTTTACCGATCCGCGGCAATTCGGCGCGGCGGCGATCGATTGATTCGGCATTGGGCTCCGGCCGATCCGGAATGAAGCCCCGGAAAATCCGGAATGAGCGGTGACCCCGGCTCGGCTTTCGGGGTCGCATACTGGGCCTGGCCGATGCAAGTTGGGGTCGCCGCGCCCTCAGCTCTCCGTCGGGGCCTCAATGCTGTAGGGCTTGCTTGCGTCATCGCCGAGCGGGCAGCGGGGGAACGGGCGGAGGCATGATCCCGTCCTCGGATTGCCGGGGGCGATTCGATCGCGGGCGGGGGTGAGGGGCGAAAAATGCGAGGTTTGCCGCCAAGAGGTCGACAGCTATGCTGTCACCCACGTGAGGGCATCCGAAATGGCGAACGATTCTCGCATGACCATCCGACTCGACCCTGCGACCCGCCGAAAGGTGGAGCGAATCGCTGCTCGCGACGGCATTTCGCTCAACGAGGCTCTCAAGCGACTTCTCCAGCAAGCCCCCGAACAGGCCAACACGGCGATCCGGCGACGGCGATATCGATTGAAGCCGCGCAAGGTCGGCTTCGGATTCGAGATTGCCCAGGCGCAGCAGCTCGCCGCTCAGATGTCCGATGACCGATTGCTTTCGAAGCTGAAGGCGGGCCTCAAGCGATGAGCGAGCCGAGTCGAGGATCGATCGATCGATCGATCGGATGGTCAGAGCAGCCTTGAAGCTCGCGGACGTTCAGATCCTCTTCTACGCGATCGATCCGACCGCAGGACTCCATGCAGCGGCGGCTCGCTGGCTCGAGGATGCAATCAATGGGCGAGAGCCTGTCGGTCTCGCCTGGCCCACGCTGCATCAGTTTCTCCGGCTCGGTACGAATCCCGCGTTTCCGGGTTGCATGACCGATGACGAGGCCATCGGCTGGATCGAGGAGTGGCTCGAGGCAGGCGTCGATCTCGTCTCCGATGCCGACGTCGGCTGGGAGCTGATCTCAGAGCTCGTCGCCGCATCGCCGCGCACGCTCCGCAACTCGATCGACGATGTCCACCTCGCCGCCATCGCCATCTCCCGCGGCGCGACTCTCGCGTCATTCGATTCGGACTTCGGGGCCTTCGTCGCACACGGGCTCCGATGGGAGAAGCTCGCTTCGACGTAGCCAGTCGGTTCGCTCGCCTTTCCCTCAATGGAAGCAGCGCCCTTGTCATTCTGGCCTGTCAGTACGAAAAATTCATCCGCGTGATCGAGATCGCGGATAGGTAGTTCAAGAGGCCTTTTCCACGCCGCCGGTAAGTTCAATATGTCACCTGGACCACCTCGGGGCCGTCCGGGGCTGTTCGGGGGCCCGTTCGGGGGCGCCGGAACGATCTCGAACAAATCGGCCACGACACCGATGTTCGCGACCTCGAAGATCGGGGCGTCGGGATCGAATGGAGCCTTCTATGCCGGGGTTCGGTGCCCCGAACGGGGGCAACGTGGGGGACCCGGCCGCGTGCTCGACTCCCGATGCGACGAACGGAAAGCGCGCGCGGCCGGGCCGCCGACCGCGTCCGACCGGGGGGATAGGCGCCGGCGACGCTGTAGCGGGCTAACCCAACACGGAGGCCAGGCCTTGGAGCAGTTCGTCGTTCTCGACGGGTTTCTGGAAGAACGCCGCGGCGCCGGCTTCGAGCGCGCGCTTCTCATTCAGCTCGGGCTCGCGTGCGGTGAGCACGATCACCGGGATGAGGGCGAGGCTGGTGTTGGCCTTCAATCGCTTCAGGACGAGAAAGCCGTCACCGCCGGGCAGGCCGATGTCGAGCAGGATCGCGTCGGGCTTCTCCTTGATCGCGACACTGATGGCTCCGATGCAGTCCTCTGCAAAGGCGGTCGTGTAGCCGCTGGCTTTCATGCGGGCGTTGAGCCCGAGCCGGATCTGGGCGTCATCATCCACGATCAGGACTTTATGCATGGTCATACCGAAACCCTCCTTCCCATTCTGGGCTCTCGACGAGCCTCTGGATCCTCTCGGCGAGCGCACCCTTCGCACAATCGCCCACCCGTTCGTCCGCGCGAGAAAGCGGGACGCCCTCCACCGCGACCTGCAGCCTCCAGAGCTGGACCTCCGAGTCGCGATTCAGAGCTTCGGATACCCGTCGGAGCAAGACGAGCAGGCCTCGCCCGCCCGTGCCAGCGATCGCGTGGAGTGCGGTCGGATTCTGGTCGTCGGGCAACAGGGGCAGCACGCGGTCCACGGCGGGGTACAAGAGGATCTGCTCGAGCACGTGAGACAGGTGACGACGTCGTGGGGGATAGGCGATTCAAGCCCGCTTTTCCGCATCGCCGCTAAGGGTCGTTACGTAAACTGGCCCGTCCGAGGGGCAGCCCGAACAGGATGCAGGTCTTGCCCGGCCCGATCAGGTTCGAGCAGAGGAGGACCGTCACGAAGCCCGCCATCACCAGGTCGTAGTAGCGGTAGTGGCGCGGGTTCGAGACGACGTCGTCGTGCGGAGAGGCGCTTGCGGTCATCGGGGTTCCTGTCGCGGGCGGGGGGATGAGTCGGATTGTCTCACGTCGTCGGGAGTCCGGAAACCGGGGCTCTGAGAATTCCGGCTCGCCGGCGGGAGTTCGCTCTGTGATTCGTGAAGGTCAGGGAAGTCGTGGCTTCGCTCCGCTCGGCTCGATCCGATCGAATCGCCCCCGCCGTTCGTCGAAGACGTAGAGCGCGCGTTTCGGAAAGGCGCTCGCGATCGCCTCGATCTGCATCCGAGTCGGCTCGAAGCGACCGAAGAGCACGCGTGCATCGAGCTTGGGCGGATTGATGACGTAGTCGACGTGGAAGCTCGCCGGCGGCTGGTTCACGAGGACGAGCGCCGGGCGTACGTCGACCCGCTCCTCGACGAGCTGCTCGAAGTCTCGATGCTGGCGGCGGGAGGCCTCGAAGGAAGTGCCGCGCTGCAGCTCGACGCCCGTTCGAGTCTGCAGCGGCGCGTCGATCGGGAGCCACTGCCAGAGCGCAGGAACGAGCGCCAGCAGCGCCCAGATCGGCGCGAGCAGCGGCCGATTCGATGCGCGCGCGCAGTCTCCGGCGGTCTGGACGCCCCCCGCGAAGACGAGCGCGTAGAGCGGGATCGATTCGAAGACGTAGTGATAGGCGTGGATGCCGGCGAACCAGTAGGGCAGATGGGCGAGATGGAGCACCGCGATCGCCGCCGTGCATGGAAGCCAGAAATCCCCCCCGCCTCGGCGGCCGGCCACCGCCGCAGCGACGACGGCGACGAGTCCGACGGCGAAGGGGATCGCGCCGATCGAGGCGTGCAGGCTGTATTTCAGGCGCGCCCGCGCATTGCGGAGGGCCGAGGGCCAGGTCAGGTTCCGCGCCCAACGATCGTAGTCGACGTCGCGCTTCAGGGTCTGGGCCGCGTCTCCGCGTGTGCCGTTCTCGAAGCCGTAGACGTGACGGGGGGTGTAGATCTCGTTGTAGAGCCCGTAGGGTGTCTGCCAGACGCTGCCCGTGATCGAGAGATCGTGGGCGGCGAGTAAGAGCAGACCGATTACGAGGGGGAGTCCGGTCGCGACGAGCTGGCGTGCGGCCGACGGTCTCGGTGAGCGGCGCGTGTCGGATTCCGAGATCGGAGTCGTGGCCTGCGCGGCGACCGGGTTCGCGGAGCGAAGGCCCTGCAGAGAATCGGCAGCGAGCACGAGGCCGAAGGGAAGTCCGACTGCGGCGGCAGTCAGCGGACGGCAGAGCATCGCGAGGGTGAGGCCCGCCCCGGACGCGAGTCCCCAGGCGAAGCGGCGGCGATCGGGCGTCGCAGTCGAGCGGGCCCGGGCGAAGCCGCTGAGGAAGAGGGCGAGGCCAAGCAGCGTCGGTGCGTGGGCGACGAGGACGTTTCCGAACTCGGCCACCCCGGGAGCGAGCGCGACGAGCGCGCCGGCGACGAATCCGATTCCGCTTCCTCCGATCGTACGGCCGGCGTCGAAGATCAGGAGCGCGGCGAGGCCCATCGCGAGCCACTGTCCCAGATAGGGCTCGTCGAGGGCGACGAAGGGAACCAGCCAGAGACCCGTCCCCGGGAAATAACGGCTCGCGAAACGACCCTCGTTGAGCACGTGGATCTGGTCGAAGAGTCCGGGGATCGCGTTCTGACTCGGAAGCCAGAATCGGCCCATTGCATAGGTCTTCGCCTGGAAGACATAGCTGTATTCGTCGTGCATCCCGGGCGGGAGGTCGAGCAGGGATAGGCCGACCCGGGCGCAGGTCGCGATGGCGAGCAAGAAGACGCCGACGCCCAACACGACCGCCGCGCGGCTTCCAGCACCACGGACCGCCGGGACCTCGCGAGGTCGACCGCGGAGAAGCGCCGCGAGTCCGACGAGAGCGACCCAGGCGAGTGCCCACGCGCCCAGGAGCAGCTCGATCCAGAACGTCTGCGATCGCAGCGACCAGCCGCCAAGGCCGAGCGCCGTCGCGACGGCGAGTCCAAGACCGAACGACTGCCCGAGAGCTCGCAATCCCATTCCGGCAGCCTACTTCTTCGCGGGGCGTTCCCCAGGCGTCGCCCGCTTGCGATCCAGCTCTGGATCCCGTCCTGGCCCGAGACTCGCGGGCAGCGGCAGGAGCTCCCGCTTCGCGAGCGCGATCCGGATCTCCGCCCAGACCGGCGCCGCTTTCGG
>JANMTD010000082.1:0-9210 GCA_031390075.1 Deltaproteobacteria bacterium
CGAATCATTGACCTCGGACAGCGCGTCGTCGAAATCCCTGAACTTCGACAGCATCGCCACCGGCCCGAACGCCTCTTCCCGATAGAGCCGGGTGTCGCGGTCGACGCCTTCGAGGAGCGTCGCTTCGAGCATCGCGCCGTCCCGCGCTCCGCCGCAAAGCAGCCGGGCGCCCTTCGCGATCGCCTCCTGGATCCAGCCGTCGAGGCGGGCTGCTTCCTTGACATCGATCATCGGGCCGATGAAGGTCGACTCATCGAGGGGGTTGCCCGCGATCAGCGCCTTCGTCTTCGCGACCAGTGCGTCGCGGAACGCCTCGTAGAGCGATTCATGGACGATGATGCGCTGTACGCCGATGCACGACTGGCCCGATTGATAGAAGGCGCCGAAGACGACGCGCTCGACGGCGTCTTCGATCTCGGCGTCGGCATCGATGATCACGGCGGCATTGCCGCCGAGCTCGAGCACGACCTTCTTCTTGCCGGCGCGGGCCTTCAGGTCCCAGCCCACTTCGGGGGAGCCCGTGAAGGACAGGAGCTTCAGCCGATCGTCGGTCGTGAAGAGGTCGGCGCCGTCGCGCGTTGCGGGCAGGATCGAGAAGGCGCCCTTCGGCAGGTCGGTCTCGGCCAAGACCTCGCCGATGATGATCGCGCCGAGCGGAGTTCGCGACGCGGGCTTCAAGACGAACGGGCAGCCGACTGCCAGCGCGGGGGCGATCTTGTGGGCGGCGAGATTCAGCGGGAAATTGAATGGGGAGATGAACGAGCAGGGTCCGATCGGCACACGCTTCCACATCCCCTGGTAGCCGCGGGCGCGGGGGCTGATGTCGAGGGGCTGGATCTCGCCGGTGATGCGAACGGATTCCTCGGCGGCGATGCGGAACGTGTCGATCAGGCGACCGACCTCGCCGCGGGAATCGCGGATCGGCTTGCCCGCCTCGATGCAGAGGGCGTAGGCGAGCTCGTCGGCCCGTTCCTGGAAGCGGGTCACGCAGTGGGCCAGGACGGCCTGGCGTTCGTAGGCCGCCATCCGCGCCATCGGCTCGGCGGCGGCCGCCGCCGCGGCGATGCCCGCGTCGATGGTCTTCGCGTCGGCCAGGGCGACGCGTGTCGCCTCTTTGCCCGTGAACTTGTCGGTGACGATCAGCGACGTGTTCGGTTGCTGCGCTTCGTTGGCGAGATAGAGCGGGTAGGCGGATCGGAGGGTCGTCATGGGAATCGCCGTTCGTCGCGCGGGCTTCAGAGCTTCGCGCTGATCTGCTTGAGCTCGTGGTTGAGGATGCGGTCGTTGTCCGCGTAATCGACCGGGCAGTCGACGAGATGGACGCCGGGGATATCGAGGCATTTTTGGAGCAGCGGGCGGAGCGATTCGGCGCTCGTGACGCGGTGGCCGAATGCGCCGTAGCTCTCGGCGTATTTCACGAAGTCCGGATTGCCGAAGGTCAGTCCCCAATCCTCGAAGCCCATGTTGGCCTGCTTCCAGCGGATCATCCCGTAGCTCGAATCGTTGAGCACGACGACCGTGATGTTGAGTCGCAAGCGAACGGCAGTCTCCATCTCCTGGCTGTTCATCAAGAAGCCGCCGTCGCCACAGATCGCCATGACCTTCCGTTTCGGATAGACCATCGCCGACGCCATGCCCGAGGGCAGGCCGGCGCCCATGCTCGCGAGCGCATTGTCGAGGAGTACGGTATTCGGCGCACGCGCGGCGTAGCTGCGCGCGAACCAGATCTTGTACACGCCGTTGTCGAGGGTGAGGATGCCGTCGGACGGCATCACCTCGCGAACCGTCTTGACGAGAAAAGGCGGGTAGATCGGACAGCGTTCGTCGTTGTCGATGCTGGTGGTATGCGCGATCTCCGCGGCCCGCGCCTTCAGCATGCGGGCAAAATCCCAGCTGACCTGCGGAACGATCTCTTCCTTCATCTGCCAGATGGCGTTCGCGAGGTCACCGATCACCTCGATCTGCGGGAAATAGACCGGATCGACGGCGGCGGTATTCGAGCTGACGTGGATCACCTCGGCGCCGCCGTTCTTCATGACGAACGGCGGCTTCTCGATGACGTCGTGGCCGACGTTGATGATGACGTCGGCGGCGTCGATCGCGCGGTGGCAGAAATCGCCCGACGACAGCGCCGCGCAGCCGACGAAGCGGGGATTCAGCTCGTCGACGACGCCTTTTCCGAGCTGGGTGCTGACGAACGGAATGCCCGTCTTCTCGATGAACTGCAGCAGCATGCGCCCCGTCATGGTCCGGTTTGCGCCGGCGCCGATGACCAACAGCGGAGATCGGGCAGACTCGATCTTCTTCACGGCGGCCCGGATCGCCTTGTGTTCCGCGACCGGGCGACGAACGAGGCTGCGAACCAGCGGCGTCGCATCCGTCTGCTCGGCCGCGATGTCCTCGGGGAGCTCGAGATGGACCGCGCCCGGCTTTTCTTCCTCGGCCAGGCGAAATGCCTCGCGAATGCGCGAGGGGATGTAGTCGGCGGACGGCAATTGTTGGGTGTATTTGGTGAGCGGCCCCATCATCGCGACGACATCGAGGATCTGGAAGCGGCCCTGCTTGGAGCTCTTGATCGGCTTCTGTCCGGTGATCATCAGCATCGGCATTCCGCCCAGCTGGGCATACGCGGACGCAGTCACGAGGTTGGTCGCACCGGGACCGAGGGTCGCGAGGCAGACGCCGGCCTTGCCGGTGTGGCGTCCGTAGGTCGCCGCCATGAATCCAGCGCCCTGCTCGTGGCGGGTGAGAATCAGCTTGATCTTCTTGGAGCGGGAGAGGCTGTCGAGGAGGTCGAGGTTCTCCTCGCCGGGGACTCCGAAGACGTATTCGACCCCTTCTTGCTCGAGGCAGGCGACGAAGACGTCGGAGGCTTTGGTCATGGGGTCGTCCTGGTGAGCGAAGTGGCGAGCCCAATCGACGCGATGGTGCGATGGGTCGAGTCGTTTGGCGGCGAGGTTCTGAGAACCTTCTGAGGGTGGCGGTCCGTTCGGGGATGTCAACCAGGAGGGGGGATCGAGGGCACGGGGTTCGATCGACGAGTTTGCTGGTCGATCGACGTAATCCGCTACGGTGCTCGACACCGTCATCACGGCTGGAGCTCACGATGCAGTTCTTCCCGAACTACAACGCCGGCCGCCCCGAGACCCCCGGCGATTGGTCCCGTGCGCGAGAGTCCGAGGGCTGGCACGGCCTCGCCGCCAGCGACCACTTCGTGACGATGCGGCTGACGTACCCCCACCTCTGGGTGGTCCTGACCGAGATGGCCCTCTCTACCCGCGCGATCCCGATCGCGTCGTCCTTCGCGAATAACCTCTTCCGCTCCCCCGTCGAGTTCGCCCAGGCGGCGCTCACGCTGAACCGCGCCGCGAACGGCCGCTTCGAGGCGGGCCTCGGCGCGGGCTGGATCGAGGACGAGATCCAAAACATCGGCTGGCGCTTCCCGGCCGGCCCCGAGCGCGCGGGTATGTACATCGAGGCGATGCAGATCGTCCGCGCACTCTTCGACACGGGTCACTGTCGATTCGCGGGCAAGCACTATCAGATCGACATCGGCGAGCCGGGTCTTGCCGGGCTCGCCCCTTCACCGCCTCTGCTCGTCGGCTCCGCGGGCGGACCGCGCACGCTGCGCGAGATCCCGCCCTTCGTCGATCGAATCGAGATCCAGCCGACCGGCTCCGCGACCCGCGACGGTGGGGTCGACCACGCGAAGCAGGCGGCGGTCCGCGAGGTCGACGTGCTCGATGCGGTGGCCCGCGTGCGGCGCGTCCGCGAGGACATCCCGATCGGGATCTTCGCGCTGACGGGCGCGGTTCCGGCGGATCAAGCGGCGGCGTTCCGTGCGCCGTTCGGCGAAGGGTTCGTGTCGCGCTTCATGGGCGAGCCCGCATCCGTCGCGCAGGCGCTCTGCGACCTCGAGGGGCTGGGCTTCGACCGCGTGCAGATCACGGAGATGGCAGAGGGGACGCTCGAGCGATTGCGGCCGCTGCTTCCGCTGCGGCGGGAACCAGGCGCGAGCGGCGCTCAAGCCGCCAGCCCCGCGATCCGGTAGAGCCGAGCTGCATTGCCGAACGTAATCTGATCGACCTCTTTTCGGGGCAGGTCGCCGAGCTGCTTCGCGAGAATCTCCTGCGTCTCGGGCCAGTTCGAGTCCGTATGCGGGTAATCCGTCTCGAACATGATGTGATCCACGCCGACGATCCCTCGCAGCGGTAACGTCGAAGGATCTGAGAAGGTCGTGAACCAGAAATTTCGGCGCAGCACGTCGACGGGCGAGAGCCGGCCGAAGTCCGCGCTGTAGTCGAGGGTCCGCGCCATGTAATCGATGCGGTCGATGAGCATCGGCACCCATCCGATGCCGCCCTCCGACATGGCGATCTGGAGCTCCGGGAAGCGGACGGGGATGCCGGCGAAGAGCCAGTCGGCGGCCGTCGCCATGCCGTTGATCGGGAAGAGCGCCCCCAGCACGGCGGGACTCGAATCCTTCGAGGGCACGATCGTCTCGGAGGACGAGCCGACGTGAAGATTGATGACGGTCCGCGTCTCCTCGCAAGCGCGGAGGAACGGGTCCCACTCGCGGCCGTAGAGCGACGGCAGCCCGAGCTTCTCGGGGTTCTCGCTGAAGGTGACGGCCGTGAAGCCGCGCTGGGCGTTGCGGCGGATCTCGCTCGCGGCGACGAGCGGGTCGGCGAGCCAGGCGAGCTGGCACGGGATCATGCGGCCGGGATACGTCCCGGCCCACACGTCGAGCATCCAGTCGTTGAACGCGCGCATCGACGCGAGGCCGAGCTCTCGGTCCTGCATGCGCAGGAAGCGCCAGCCCGCGAATCCGAACGGAGCGGAGGGGAAGCAGAGGGAGGCCTCCACGCCGATCGCATCCATGTGTCGCACGCGCTCGTGGATGTTCCAGACGGCGGGATGCATCTCGTCGAAGTTGACCGGCCCGAGGTAGCCCTTGCCGGGCTCCCAGCCCCGGATCGCATCCGCACCGAGAAGCGGGACGCGGTCGTCCTCGAAGATCCAGTAGTCGATCCCGGCGTCGTCGCGTTCGACGCGGGGCGCACGCGCCTGAAGACGCGCCGGGAGTCGGCCGACGAAGAGATCGGGCGGCTCGACGAGGTGGTCGTCGGCGGAGATGATCCGGTACCGCCGCTCGCAGGGCGGCATCTCGCCGCGCAGGACGAGCGTGCCCTTCTTGCCCGCGTATTTCATGATCTTTTCGAGCAGGTCGGCCATCGGTACGCCTCCGCCGGTTGTCGGCGAAGCAATAGCCGGCGGGGATGGCGCGAACAAGCTGCGCCGCGCGTTCAGGTCCCGGGGCTCGCCCCCGGCGTCGCTGCATCGGCCTGGACCTTGCCGCCGTCCAGCCCGAGCGCCTTCGCCGCGTCGTCCGCGCTGCGGATCTTCTTCATCTCGCCTTCGGAGACGCCCCGGATCTGGCGTTCGGTCTTGTCGTTCAGGACGACGACGCTGATGCGTCGATTGATCGGGCTCTGCGGCTCCTCGGGATCGAGGGGCATCGATGAGCCGAGACCGACGACGCGCAGGATCTTGTCCTCGTCCATGCCCCCGGCCACGAGCTCGCGGCGACAGGCGTTGGCGCGGTCGGCGGACAGCTCCCAGTTCGAGTAGCCGCGATCGCCGAGCGCATACTTCGAGGCGTCCGTGTGGCCGGAGAGGGAAATCGCGTTCGTTACGCCGTTCAGGAGGCTGCCGATCCTGCGCAGCATGTCCTGCGAGTAGGCCTGGAGGTCGTCGCTGCCGCTGTTGAACATCGCCCGGTGTTGCTCGTCGACGATCGTGATCTCGAGTCCCTCCGGCGTGATCTGGAGGCGGATCTGGTTCTTGAACTCGGCGAGCTTCGGGTCCTGATCGATCGCGATCTCGAAGCGCTCCTTCAGGCTCTCGAGCCTTCCGAGCTCGAGGCGCGCGAGCTCCTTGCGGACCTTCTCGAGGTCGATCGGCGGGTTCTCGATGTTCTCCCCGTTGCGTTGCTGGCCCGACTGGCTGGACAGGTCCTGGCCGCCGCCCTGGATGACGCTCGGCGAGCTCTCGCCGGTTCCGAGGGCGCCTGCGATCGCGACTTCGAGCGGCGTCGTGAAGTAATCGGCGATCCCCTTGCGGTCCTCTTCGGGGGTCTGCGTGATCAGCCACATGAGCAGGAAGAACGCCATCATGGCCGTCACGAAGTCGGCGTAGGCGATCTTCCAGGCGCCGCCGTGATGGCCGCCGCCGACGACTTTCTTGATCCGCTTGATGATGACCGGCGGTTGGCCTTGAGCGGACATCGTGTCGGCCTACTTCGCCGGGGCCTTCGAAGCGCCCTTCACGTGCGCCTCGAGCTCCGCGAACGCCGGGCGCTCGGTCGAGTAGAGCACCTTGCGACCGAACTCGACGGCGACGGCCGGTGCCGCGCCATTCAAGCTCGCGAGCAGCGTCGTCTTGACGCATTCGAGGGCGATAGTGGCTTCCCCCGTCTTCGCCTCGAGGAGCGAGACGAGCGGCCCGACGAAGCCGTAGGCCAGCAAGATGCCGAGGAAGGTTCCCACGAGGGCGTGGGCGATCAGCATGCCGAGCACCTCGGGCGGAGCGCCCACCGACGCCATCGTGTGGACGACGCCCATGACGGCCGCGACGATGCCGAAGGCGGGGAGACCATCGGCCACGCGCTGGATCGCGTGGGCCGGGATCGCGGCCTCGTGATGGTGGGTCTCGATCTCGCGGTCCATCAGCGCTTCGATCTCGTTGGCGTTGAGCTTGCCGCCGAGCATGAGGCGGAGGTAGTCGGTGATGAACTCGACCAGATGATGGTTGTGGAGCACCGAGGGGTACTTGGCGAAGACCTCGCTCTCGTGCGGCGACTCGACGTCGCGATCGATCGCCAGCAGGCCTTCCTTGCGCGTCTTGTCGAGGATCTCGAAGAGCAGCGCCATCAGCTCCATGTAGAGATCCTTGGTGTACGCGGATCCCTTGAGGACGGTCGGCAGCGCCTGGAACGTGGCCTTCAGGGTTTTGCTGGGGTTGCCCACGAGGAACGCGCCTACGGCGGCACCACCGATCATCAGGAGCTCGAGCGGCTGAAACAAGGCCGCCAGGTGGCCGCCCGCCAGGACGAACCCGCCGAAGACGGAACCGACTACGATCAGGTAGCCGACGATCACGAACATCCTGATCTCCTGCGCGACCCGGCGAGCGGGATGCGAACGGATCGCAGATCCAGGCTCGCGATTCGGTCTGGCGAGGCGATTCTTGAGCGTCTACGCGCGGGCTAGGGGTTTTTACGCCGTCTCGTGATGCGCGCGAGGGCGGGCGGCGCGGGGGCCCGTGCGAGCAGGTGACGCAGCTCGGGAATTGCATGCAGTGCAGGCGTCGGGGGATTGCCGGAGTGGTGAGGCAGACACGAGGAAGTTCCGAGTCGCTCAGCGCTCGACGACGATCCGGCCCATCGTGCTGCGCGACTCCATCTCGTCGAGGGCTCGGGCGAGCCCCGCGAACGGCACGCGCTGGCCGACGATCGGTCGGATCGCGCGGCGATCGAGGAGCTCGAGCAAACGGGCGTGGACCCGCTGGCCGACTTCCGAGACCGGCGGATTGAAGCGGGGGACCGGGACGGGGGCGAAGGGTGTGGCGTACGGGGCGACCGCCGCGTCGACGTACGACAGGATCACGCCGACGATGTCGAAATTGCCGAAGCAGAGCACGCGCCCCGACACCATCGGCACCTCTTCGGCCTCGATGCCACTCGCGAATCCGATCACGAGGTAGCGCCCGCCGCGGCCGAGGCAGCCGAGGGACTTCGTCATCGTCTCGCCGCCGACCCCGTCGAAGCAGACGTCGACGCCGAGGCCGTGCGTCGCCTCGAGGGCCCGCGCGACGAAGTCTTCCTTGCGGTAATTGACGACGATCTCGGCGCCGAGCTTGCGCACGAGCTCGGCCTTCTTCTCGTCGCCGACCGTCGCGATCACGCGGGCCCCCGCCGCCACGGCGAGCTGCACCGCCGCCGACCCGACTCCGCCCGCGGCCGCGTGGATCAGGACCGTCTCGCCGGCGGCGAGTCGACCGCGTTCGTGCAGCCCGAGATAGGCGAGATGAAAGGGATAGAAGAAGGCGGCCGCCTCGACGTCGTCGAGCTGCGGAGGCGCCGGAAACGTCATCGCCGTCGAGCCCGCGACGAGATCCGCATGGGCGCCGATGCCGCCGCGGCCGCTGGCGGTCACGCGGCGTCCGATCCACGCCTCGGCCCCGGCTCCGGCGCCGACGACCTCGCCGACACACTCCATTCCGAGCGTGTAGGGCAGGGCGGGATCGATCGTCAGGTAGCGGCCGCGACAGCCGTCGACCTCGTTGTAGTTGAGCACACTCGCGGTCGTCCGGACCAGGATCTCGCCCGGACCCGGCACCGGCTCCGCAATCTCGACGAGCGACAGCGCCTCCGAGGGACTTCCATGTCGAATGACCTGCCAGGCTCGCATGCGATTGCTCCGTCTCGTCGGTCGTTGCCGTTTGTAGCGCGCGATCCGGTTCGGCGCTCAGAGATCCTCGTGCCACCATCCGCCGCCGAGGGCGACAAAGAGCGCCGCGCTGTCGATCAGCCGTTGGCCCTTCGCCTGCACGTATCCGATCCGGGCCTCTTGATAGGCGCGCTGCGCCGCCACCAGCAGCAGCAGATTGCTCTTGCCGGCCTCGTAGCTGATGCGCTGGAGCTCGAGGGATTCATCGGCGACGTCGAGACGCTCTGCCTGGGCGCCGATCCATTCCGCGTCGTTCTCGAGCGCCCGGAGCGAGTCGGCGACCTGTTGGAAGCCCGTCAGGACGGTCTCTCGATAGTCGGCGAAGCTCGCCTCGTAGGCGTCGATCGCGCTGCGGCGCTGCGCTCGCAGCGTGCCGCCGCGAAACACGGGCGCGGTGAGCTGCCCGGCGAGCGTCCAGGCCGTCCCCGAACCGCCCGAGAGCAGGCCCTCCCGGACGAGATCCGCCGACAGCGTGAGGCTCGGAAAGAGCTGCGCGGTCGCGACGCCGATCTCGGCGCTCGCCGCGTGGAGCTGGGATTCCGCGGCGAGGATGTCGGGCCGCTGCCGCACCAGCTCCGACGGCAGGAGGAGGGGCAGCTCGCCCGGGAGCTCGAAGCCGTCGAGGCTGAACGCGGGCGGCGACCACGCCCCGGGCAGCTGGCCCACGAGCACCGCGAGCGCGTGCTGCGCCTCGGCCAGC
>JANMTD010000104.1:0-2113 GCA_031390075.1 Deltaproteobacteria bacterium
CGATCCTGAAATCGACCGCCGAGGGCCGGCCCTACGGCGTGATCGTGCTCGCCGAAGGCCTCGGCGAATGTCTCGATCCGGTGGACCTCGCGGGCTTTCCGGATCTGCCTCGCGATGAGCACGGCCATCTGCGCCTCGCCGAGCTCCCGCTGGGCCGCCTCGTGCGCGACCGGGTCGAGAAGGGGCTCAAGCTCCACGGCATCAAGACGACGATGGTCGTGAAGGACGTGGGCTACGAGCTGCGCTGCGTCTCGCCCAACGCGTTCGATCAGGAGTACACGCGCGAGCTCGGCGCGGCGGCGGTCGCGACGCTGCTCGCCGGCCACGCCAACGTCATGATCACGCGCCAGAACCAGAAGATCGTGCCGATCCCCTTCGACCAGATCCTCGATCCGAAGACCGGCAAGACTCGCATCCGCATGCTCGATACAAAGACCGAGAGCTTCGCGTCGGCGATGGCGCTCCAGACCCGCCTCTGGGCGGCCGACTTCGACGAGGCCCGCACCGCGGACCAGCTCGCCGGGGCGAGCCGCCTGTCCATCGCCGAGCTGAAGGCGCGCTTCTTCGGCTGAAGCTAGGCGGGCCTGCGCGCCTCGCCGTTCGGCAGCAGCGCGAAGAGCAGCGCCGCCGTCGCCAGCGCGCCGACCATGATGAGGAGCCCGAGGTCGTAGCTCCCGGTCGCGTCGAAGGTGCGGCCGAAGACGGTCGGCGCCGCCACGATCACGGGCACACCCACGAGCGCCCCCAGCCCCATCACCTGCCCGAACGCCATGACACCGAACAAGCGTCCGATCAGGGCGCCGTAGACCGCCATCATCGAGCCGGCCACGAGTCCGATCACGCTGAAGAGCGCCAGGGCCACCGCATAGCTCGGCTCGAACACCAGCCCGACGAGCCCTGCGCACAGGGTTGCGATGAGGCCGATGAAGAGCAGCCGCGGATGGATCCGGTCCGCGAGCGAGCCGAAGAGCAGCGGCCCCGTCACAGCGCCGATCGACTGGGGGACGACGACGAACGAAGCGGCTTCGGGCGTGGCGCCGAGCTCGGTCATGAACGGAATCGAGTTCGTCGCCATGACGATGCCGACGGCACCGAAGGGCGCCGCCGCGACGGTCAGGAACCAGAAATCGCGGCAGCGCGCGAGGGCCCCGGCGCTCCAATCGAAGAGCGGCAGGGCATCGGGCATCGAGCCCGGGGCGGCTCCCGCCGTTCCACTCAGACCCGCCGGCAGCTCGCCGTCCGGATACTGTCCGACGTCACTCGGCCGGTCGAGCATGCCGAGACGCACGCAGGGGATACCGACCGCGAGGGTGAGAAGCGCGAAGGCGAGCAGCGTCGAGCGCCATCCGATCTGGCCGATCGCGAAGGCCGCCAGCGGGGCGATCACGACCGGTCCGGCCGGCCCGCCCATGTTCGCGATCCCGAGCGCACGGCCGCGCAGGCGATCGAACCAGTTCGCCATCGCGGTCGAGGACGACATGGGGCCTAGCATCGCCATGCCGATCGCCGAGCCCACGCCGAAGCAGAGTCCGACCTGCCAGAGCTCCCTCGCCTGCGACATCAGCGCCAGCGAGAGCGCCAACACGCACGCCCCCGCCGTCATCACGCCCCGGATACGGCCCTGGTCGAGCTGGCGCCCGATCAACGGCATCGAGAGGTTCATCATCAGGCTGAAGAGGCTGACGCCGACGTTGAATTGCGTCGCGGTGGCCCCGAGCTCTTTCGCGAGGGGGGCGGCGAAGACGCCGACGCTTCCGAGCGTGAACCCGATCGCGACGGCCTGGGTCAGGACCGAGGCGCCGCAGACGCGCCAGCCGGAGAAGGCGGGATGGGGCGCGCGGGGCACTCGCTCTCAGCCGACCTTGCCTTGATAGAGCACGATCATGCTGTAGAGCAGCGCCGGGCGATCGCTGCCGACGACGTGGACGGCGACCTCGTTCTCGACCCGCGTGCCCTTGGCGCCGGCCTCGACCGAGACGACTCGACTGCGCGCGTGGACCTTCGAGTCGGCGGGGACGGGCGAGAGGAAGCGCAGCTTGTCGGAGCCGTAGTTGACGGCGTTGCCGTGGCCGATGATCTGGAAGGGCGTCTTGCCCTTGGAGCTCAAGAGCGG
>JANMTD010000114.1:0-13583 GCA_031390075.1 Deltaproteobacteria bacterium
GTCACGAGATCCAATGCGAGGTCCTCCCGCGAATCCAGGCATTCGCTGCATAACAGAGAAAGAGCGTCCCGAGCCCGCCATAGACACCCATCCGGGCCCCTTCCAGGATCGGGATCCGCGTCATCGCGGCCTCCATCGCGACCCACATCGAGACGACCATCCCGGTCGTCATGACGGGCACCATGACCTCCATCGCCCCGAATAGAGCGCCGAAGGGGAACGCGATGAACATCGAGAGCGGCATCGCGATCGCCATGCCGAGAAACATCGCGACCCACATGTTCCAGCCCGGGCCGAAGATCGCCGCCATCGCGGCGCCGGTGACGGCCCCCGCCAGCGCGTTGGCGATCAGATCGCCGATCAGGAAATAAGGTCGGGTTTCCATCATTCCTCCCTGTGCTTGCGTGTCGTCTCCCGCCCGGAGGCCGAGCGAGCGTACCCGAGCGGGGCGCCGCATGCCGCGCCCGAATGACGGCCGTGGACCGCTCACGGATCCGCGGCCTGAAGCCCGCCCAGAGCCTCTTGATGCCGAGCAGCGGATGCCGTGTCCCCCGCACCCGCGTGGAAGCTGATGAGCGCCTCGCGCAGCGACCGGTCGTCGGGATGGGCCGCGGCCGCCGACTCGAGCAGCTCGATCGCCTCTCGGACTTTCCCCCCCGAGTGCATCGCCACCGCGTAGACATAGGCGAAGCGAGCGGATTGCGGATTGAGGGCGACCGCCCGCGCGAGGTCCGCCTCCGCATCGAGGGTCTGCCCGGCGCGAACGCGAGCGAGACCCCGCGCATGGTGGAGCGCTGCGCTCTCGGGCAAGCGTGCAAGAGCCGCGTCGAGGACCTGCATCGCCTCGGCCTCACGCCCGAATGCTCGCTCGAGGTCGGCGAGATTCACGTGCGCCGGCTCGAAGTCGGGCTCGATCGCGATCGCCGCCTCGAGCTCGCGATGCGCTCCCTCGGCGTCCCCCCGCTCCGCCAGAAACACGCCGAGCTGCGTGCGGGCCTCGGCGCGATCCGCATCCCGGCGGAGCGCCGCCTCGTACTCGACCGCCTCGCGGTCGTAGACGCTGCGCACCGCGGGCGGTAGCTCGCGCGAGGCCGATGCCAACAGACGCACCGCCTCGAAGCGCACGACCCGCCGCGGATCGCGCAGCGTTTCCCCGGCCGCTCGGATCCGCACCGGATCCGGCGCGCTCGCGAGTCCCTCGAGCGCGCCGAGGCGCACGAGCGGATCCGAATCGCGCACGGCGCGCGCGAGCGCCTCCGCCGACGTCCGACTCTGCGAGCCATCGAGACGTGCCAGCGCCGAGGCCCGCACGATCGCGGGCTGCGAGGCATCGGCCGCAACCGCACGCAGGGCCGGCCCCGCATCCGGTGCATCGAGCTCACTCGCGTGGAACGCCGCGGCGTGGCGCTCGAATCCCCGCGCGGGGCGGCCGAGCCAACCGCGCAGCGCCTCGTCGGCCCAGCCGATCGGTCGCTCCGCATGACAGCCCTGGCAGGCATTCGGGACACCGAGCGCGACCGTCTGGTCCGGCCGCGGGACGCGCAGGCTGTGGTCGTGGCGCGGGTCGACGACCATGTAGGTCGTCGTCGGCATGTGGCACGCGACGCATTCGCTCCCGGCCGAGGCCTCGGCGTGGCGGTGGTGCTCGGGCGTCGCGTATTTCGCCGCCGCATGGCAGCTCGCGCAGAGCGCGTTGCCCTCGGCTCGCAGGGCGCCCGAATGCGGCTCGTGACAGTCGCTGCAGGTGACGCCCTTCGCGTGCATGCGGCTCTGGAGGAAGGAGCCCCAGCTGTAGACCTCGTCCCGCTGCTGGCCGTCGGCGAAGTAGAGGCCGGGGTCGAGGAGCGCCGGGCGATAGTGGTCGAGGAAGGGCTCGCCCGCGGCGTAGCTCTCCGTGATGTTGTTCCGGCGTGCATGACACGGTGCGCAGACGTCAAGCTCGCGTGCGCTCGTGCGGGGTACGGACCGGACCGCATTGCCCGTCGTGGGATCGACCGTCCAGCGGATGTTCCGGCGCTCGTCGAGGCGCGCCACGAGGCCCATCTCGCGGGCCGAACGCGCGCCGTTCGCTGCTGCGTCGGCTGCCTGGCCCGAGCCGGCCTCGCCGACTTCGCCGGA
Source organism: Deltaproteobacteria bacterium (assembly GCA_031390075.1). Lineage (GTDB taxonomy): Bacteria > Myxococcota_A > UBA9160 > UBA9160 > UBA4427 > UBA4427. The sequence continues at coordinate 2,119 of JANMTD010000114.1, forward strand.
CGACCGTGCCCACTCGGCGTGGGCGCTGCCCGGCCCATGACAGCTCTCACAGCCGACGCCGATCTCCTTCCACTGCGAGTCGAAGGCGTCTCGATCGGCGTCGAAGCGCTTGCGAAAGGCCGTCGTGTGGCAGTCGGCGCAGACGTGATTCCAGTTCTGCGCGGGACGCGTCCAGTGGAGCGGATCGCCCGGGCCGATCGGCTCGCCGGGATAGAGATGGAACCAGCGCTGTCCGCGCGCGTCCTTCGCGCGCGTATCCCAGGCGAAGGGGAGCGCCTGCCAGCGGCCGCCGGGCATGGGCACGAGGTACTGCTCGAGCGGGTCGACGCCGAAGACGTATTCGATCGCGTGGTCCGAATTGGCACCGTCGGCCCCGACGGCCCGGACGACGAAGCGCTCGTCGATCCGGGAGAAACGCGCCGACGCGCCCGCGTCCGCGAGCGTCGAACCCTCGAAGGCCCCGTGCACGTTCTCGCTCGTGGCAGGGAGCATCGCCCGCTGGTGTTGCGAGCCCTGCCAGAGCGCGGACTCGGCAGCATGACATCCGGTGCAAGCCGAGCTGCCGACGAACTCGGCGCGCGCGGTGGCGGCGGACGCGGGCGGATGGGTCGACTCCGTCTGCTCGCCCTCGCTCGGCGTTCGAAGGACCGCCCACGCCAGCACGAGCCCGAGCGCGAGGACGCCTGTGAGACCGCCGATCCACGCCCGCTGTGCGCCCCCCGGTCGGCCGGGCGCAGGTCCCCGATCTTTCCGGCCGGCTTTCGAACTCACGTTGCTCCGGCCGATTCCGCCTCGAGATCGTCCATCCGGTTCAGGTAGAACGCTCCCACGTCGGGCAGATCTCCCGCCGCGAGCCGCTCTTCCACCGCGATCACCATGCGGCGCGTGTAGATGGGGCGCCCGATCTCCTCCCACCAGGCCTGCCCGCCGCGGGTCGCGACGTTGGCCGCAAACCAGCGGAGATAGGCTTGATAGGTCTCCTCCTCGAGCTGGCCGGCCTCGTGCAGCGCGAAGGCCCCCTGGAAGAAGAGCGCCTGGTCGTTGAACACCGTCACGAAGAGGCTGCGCTCGTCGAACGCCATCGCCGGATAGCACAGGATGCCCTGGGCGTAGGCGCGCGCTGCCCCCGGCGCGAGCCACATGCGATTGGCCTCGCGGTATCCGGCCACGATCTCCTGCCGGCTAGCCGTCTGAAGGGCCACGGTATTCTGGCGCAGCTGGGTCGCCAGATAGATGAGCGTGATGACGACGGCGAGGCCCCCGACGAAATCGCCGAAATTGCCGAGTGCGTCGAAGATGAGATACCCCTGGAGTCGGATTCGTCGGGACGGCCGAGCGCTACTCGCCCGGCCGATTGCCCTCGTGCTGGATGATCTCGATCAGGTAGCCGTCGGGATCGAGCACGAAGCCGACGATCACGGGCCAGCGGTCGAGGCGTTCGGGCTTCATGACCGACTTGAACCCCGCGTCGACGGCTTTCTGCCAGGTCGCCGTCGCGTCGTCGACGTTCATGTAGATCTTCCAGAGCGCGAAGCCGTGATCGATCGCGCCCGGGCGGATCGTCTCGGCGAACTTCGCGAGCTGGAGGCGACCGCCGCCGGCTTTCCCGGCGAGGTGGACCTCGTTCACGTTCGGAATCTCGGTCCGGCCCTGCTCCTCGAGACCCATGATCTCGGTGTAGAAACGAACCGAGCGCTCGAGATCGGTCACTGCGATGCAGAATTGTCCCACGGAGCTCGCCATCGAATTCCCCTGTTCCCCGGTTGGATCCCCGGCTGGTTGGCTTGGATGTGCTCGCGGTCAGTCAGCGCGAAAGGCCCGCTTCTCCGGGCCGATGCGCGCGACCAACGGCGCGAGCTTCGCGACGTCGAAGCCGTAGACCGCGGCCGCGTTGCCGCCGAGAATGGCCGCGATCTCGTCGTCCGGAAGTCCCTTGAATGAGGCCTCGAGGCGCGCGGACGTCTCGGGCCAGGTCCCCTCCGGATGCGGAAAATCGCCGCCCCACATCAGGTTCTTCACACCGATCTGGTGGCGCAGCTCCGCCTCGCGCCGCGGAATCGAGGCGCCGATCCGGATGTTGCGCGCGAAGTACTCGGAGGGCTTGAGCTTCAAATGGCTCTTGTAGTCGCCGAGCTTGGCGTTGCCGGGATGGTCGGAGGCGCGCTGATCGAGGAGCTCAAGGTAGGCGGGCACCCAGGCCGACGTCCCCTCGGTGATCACGACGCGAATCTTCGGGTAGTCCTCGAACACCCCGCCCCAGATCAGGAAGGTGAGCGGGCGTGCGACGAACCAGGCGACCTCGGAGACGTAGATCCCCATCGCGCCGCGCAGCGCGGGCTCGCCGGGATCGGGCGGCCAGCTCCCGAAATACTGTTCAGAGTCGGCGGGGCCCGAATGGAAATGGACGACGACACCGAGATCCTCGCAGACCGCCCAGAGTGGGCGGTAGCAGGGATGGTGATAGGGCGGATGGTCGCCCCAGATGACGGGCAACATGATCGAGCCGAGCCCGTTCGCCCGGGCCCAGCGCACTTCCTTCACGGCCTCCGCCACGTCCCAGGTCGCCGGCACGATCGCGACGCCGTGTCGGCGCTCGGGCGCCTTCTGGCAGAGCTCCGCCAGCCAGCGGTTGTGCGATCGCGCGCCGGCCCACTGCAGCTCGCGGGTCGCTCCCTTCGGCGTGAAGCCGATGCCGGCGCCGAAGGGCGGCGCGTTCATCTCCGTGATGCCGTCGGGGAAGAGCACCTCGCCGGCGATGCCGTCGCCGTCCATGACCTCGAGGCGCGCGTCGTGATCCCAGGCGCCGGTCAGCAGGTACTCGCGCCCCCGCCGCCACTCCTCGTTGATCTCCTTCACGAGGAAGAGCTTCTCGGCCTCCTTCGTGCGTTCGATCTGGATCTTCATGGCCGCATCGAAGGTCTCGCGGTACTTCGGATCGAGGTACTCGCGGTAGCCGCCGGGCGGTAGGCCGACGTGTCCGTCGGAAGAGAGGACGAGGTAACGGTCCATGGCTGGCAGAACCTCCGTGCAAAACTAACGACCGATCTGCCCGTGCTCGGGACCGATCTGCGCCGCGAGGGCTTCGAGCTGCATGACGTCGAAGCCGTAGACGCCGGCCGCGTTGCGGCCGAGCATCTTCGCCGCCTCGACACGCGGGACGTCGGCGAAAGCCTGCTCGAGCTTGGCGGCGGTATGGGGCCAGGTGCCTTCGATGTGGGGATAGTCGGAGCCCCACATCAGCTTGTCGACGCCGATCTGATGGCGCTGCGCCGCCGAGGTGTCGTCCATGAACGCCGCGCCGATCCAGGCGTTCTGGTGGTAGTACTCGCTGGGCTTTCTCGGGAGCTTTCTGCGCAGATGGCGGAACATCGGGAGCTCGTACTGGGAGTCGAGGGCCGCGAGCGCACCGACGACCCAGGACGATCCCTGCTCCGTCATCACGAACTTGAGCCGCGGATGGCGTTCGAAGACCCCCGACCAGATCAGGAAGTGGAAGGGCCGGTGGGCGAACCAGGTGATCTCATAGAGGAAGATGCCGAGCGAGCCGTCGTGGCGGCCGTAGTTGGGCGTCCAGCCCGAATGGGTGTGGACCGGCATCTCGAGCTCTTCACAGACGGACCAGAGCGGCTCGTAGCGGGGATGGTTGTAAAAGGGGTTCCCGTTCGTATCGACCGGCAGCACGATGCCGCCGAATACGCCGTTCGCGCGCAGCCAGCGGACCTCTTCGACGGCGCGCGGAATATCATCGATCGTGATCAGCCCGACGCCCGCCCGGCGTCCCTTGACCTCGTTGCAGAAATCCGCGAGCCAGCGGTTGTAGCTGCGACAGCCCTCCCACCAGACCGCCTGGTCCTGCGCGTACTGATACGTCATGAGGCCTGCGCCGAAGGGCGAGACCGTCTGGAAGCTGCCGCCCGGGAAGATCACCTCGGCGACGATGCCGTCCTGCTCGAGCTCGGCGAGGCGGCGCTTCGAATCAAAGGCGCCCGCGATCCCGCCCTGCCCGACCGCTTCCTCGACCTGGAAATCCGCCATCGCCTCGTCGCCGTAGATCGCCTCGCCGGTGTGCTCCGCGCGGCGGGCGAGCATGCCCGCCTGGTCGGCCTGCCAGGCGTCGAATTCGGCGAGGTACTTCGGGGCGACGTAGGGGCGGATCGTGTCCGGGAGCGGGCCCGCGTGGCAGTCGGCGGAGATCAGGAGGATGCGTTCGTTCTGGGGCATCGCGGGGCTCCTTTCGAGCGCGACCGGGGTCGGCTGGGGCTCCCCGGCCGGGCCCGCGTCGTACCCGGGTTCTAGCGCGGGCGGATTCGCTCCGCCCGTACCGGCCCGGAGGTCTCGAGCGACCTGCTCCTCGGCTCGGCGCTCTGGCATCATGCGCGAAGCGGCCCCGAACCGGCCAGGGAGTGAGACGAGCGCGATGAGATGGTGGCAATGCCTCAGCATGCTCGACATGAAGGAGCTGCCGCGGCTCGCGCAGCACGCCGAAGAGCTCGGCTTCGAGGGCATCACCCTCGGTGAGCACCTCGTCACCTTCGCGACCCAGTACGACCACTACGACTACAGCCGGAACAATCTGATCCGCTGGTATCGCGAGACCGATTGGCCCGATCCCTGGGTCCAGATCGGCGCCCTGTCGCAGCGGACCACGCGGCTCCAGTTCCTGACGACCGTCTATGTCCTGCCGCTGCGCGATCCCTTCAACGCCGCCAAGGCGATCGCCACGGCGGCCAATCTCTCCGAGGGCCGCATCAAGCTCGGGGTCGGCGTCGGCTGGCAGCAGACCGAGTTCGAGGTCGTCGGCCACGACTTCAAGACCCGCGGCCGGCGCACGGACGAGATGCTCGCCCTGATGAAGGCGCTCTGGACCGGGAAGACGGTCGAGTTCGAAGGCGAGTTCTACCACGTCCCGCCGCTGCAGATGTCGCCGGGAATCGAGCAGCCGATCCCGATCCTGATCGGCGGGACCAGCCCGAGTGCCCTCGAGCGCGCCGCCCGCCACGACGGCTGGACGGGCGCCCAACACGATCTGCCGGAGCTCGAGCAGATGGTCGCGGCGCTGCGGCGGGCGCGCGCCGAGCGCGGTGCGTCGATGAACGGCTTCGAGATCGCGACTGGCCTCTACGACTACGGCGACCGCGCCGTCGATCGCTGTCGGGAGCTCGGGGTCACGATCCTGTTCCGCGACGCCTTCTGCGACGAGAACGGCATGGCCTCGTCGCTGACGCTCGACGAGAAATTGGCCAACATGGATGCGTTTGCGAAGCAGCATCTGGACTAGCGGGGCGATCATGGACACATCGAGCTCGGATCGGCGATTGATGAACGGGGCGGCCTGGAACGATTTCTGCGACGACCTGAAGAGCCTGGGCGAGCAGATCCTGCGGCCCGAGACGCCCGCGGACCCGCAGAGCCGGGCCGAGGGTTACCGCCACCTGACCCACGTCCTGCGCTCCGCCCTCGACATCTTCGTCGACCACGCCGACCCGGAATTCCCGGTGTTCTACCGGGTCTGCGACGAGATCGTGAAGTACGGCGCCGACAACCCGGACAACTACTACCAGAAATGCGTCGTCCGGGGCGACCGCAGCTACCGCATCCGCGGCAACCGCCGCACGATCCCCTATCTCTCGTTCCTGACCCAGGGCACGACGTTCTCCCAAGGTCGCACCATGCTCGCCACCGGCTTCATCGACTCGCGATCGATGAAGATCGAAGCGGACGGCTCCTTCGATCTCATCGCCAGCACGAAGCCGCAGCCGGGCAATTGGCTCCCGATGGAGCCGGAGACCCAGGCCCTGCTGATCCGACAGACGTTCAAGGACCGCGCGAACGAGGAGATCGCCGAGCTCGAGATCGAGTGTCTCGACCGGCCCGCCGTCCCTCGGCCGATCGACGCCGCCGAGTTCGAGCGCGCCTTGCGCACGGTCCCGCGGTTCATCCGCGGGAGCGTCGAGCTCTTCTGCGACTGGGCGCAGGACTTCCAGAAAGCAGCGAACCAATTGCCGAAGGGCGACCAGGAGGTCTGCCGACGGGTCGGCGGGGACCCGAACATCGCCTACTACAACGCCTACTGGGAGATCGCCGACGACGAAGCGCTCGAGGTCGTGTTGGCGCGGATTCCCGAATGCGAGAGCTGGAACCTGCAGCTCAACAACTACTGGATGGAGTCCCTCGACTACCGCTACCAGACTATCCACATCAACAAGTTCACTGCCCGGCAGGAGCCCGACGGCAGCGTCCGCATCCTCGTCGCCCACCGCGACCCCGGCCTTCCCAACTGGCTCTCGACCGCGGGCCACCGCGTCGGCACCTGGTCCTTCCGCTGGATCGGCGCGAAGGAGCACATCGATCCGCAGGTCCGGGTCGTGAAGGCAGCGACGCTTCGCTGAGGCCCGTCGACTCTTCCGTCATGCCGGATCCTCCCTCATGGCGCCGACCTGGGCGCGCGTCCCGCGACGCCGATCAGGAGCGCCCCTAGCATCGGCAATCCGAGTACCCATACCCGAAGTCCGAACGCGCCGCCCCCGCCGATTCCATCGCGCGCGAGCAAGGCGAGGCCCACGACGAACAGGCTGGCACCGGCCACGAGCCGCCAGAGTGGAAGTTCCCTGGCCACCGGATTCGGCCGCTCGAAGCGGTTGAATGCCAGGACGAGAGGCAGCAGGACGACCGACAATACGCCGAGCCAGGCCAGTCGCCCGCGCCACCAAGCGCCACTCCCCGGCTCGAGACCGAGCCCGACTCCGCTCTCCCAGCCCTGCCCCACGGCATAGGCGAATCCGGTCCAGAGGATCATCGCCGTCATGTGCCAGAGATAGACCGTCATGATCATCGAGTTGACGAGCACCGTCATGGTCCACGGCGCGGGGCGTGCGAGCCAGCGCTTGAGCGGACGCTCGAGCGCCATCAGGATTCCCGCCTGCGCGAGGGCCAGTGCGATCAGCGTGACCTTCGGGGGTGTCGTGTTGCTGATCGCATCGCCGGGCACACCGACCATCGAGCGGGGATACGGTGCGAAGGGCGTGCTCGTGAGCAGCACGAGAAGGCACAGTCCGACGAGCCCGATCGGAATCCACCGCCGCTTGCTCGAGAGCTCGCCCGCACCCCACGCATAACCGAGCTGGTGGACCGCGGACCAGACGAAGAGGTAGTTCAGCCACCCGAGCCGTTTCCAACCGTGAAAGAAGGCGAAGTCGATCAGCACCGCCGCCGCGACGAACCCCGCGAACGAGCTCCAGCGAAAACGCTCCCAGAGCGCGTGGCTGACGGGTACGAGCACGATCACACCGAGGTAGACCGCGAGAAACCAGACCGGGATGAGCGCCAACTTGGAGCCCGCGCGCAGCATTTCGTCCCGCACCCCGGAGAGCTGGGCGAGGACCCCCATCCCGACCCAGACGACGAGCAGCGGGATCACCGGCCCGACCAGGCGTCGCAGGCGCCCGGCGAGCCAATCCGCATAACGCAGGCTCTCACGTCTCGCCGCGCGCCAGGTGATCCCGTTCGAGAAACCACCCACCATGAAGAAGATCGGCATGACCTGGATGCCCCAGGTCAACCAATGCGTCCAGTCGGCGACGGCGAGGACATGGGTCGCAACCAGCTCGCCATCGGCCTGCCGCCACGGGGCCGCGGCCAGCCAATGCCCGAACACGACGACCAGGATCGACGCGGCCCGCAGGAAGTCGACGTAGCGATTGCGCGAAGTCGGCGTGCGCGACGCGAGCTCGGCGGCCCTGGACCACATGCTCATCGCTCACCCCCGCCTTCCCGCGCGAGCCGTTCGATCTCCTCCTCGCCGAGGGGCGCGCTCCGCTTCACGCGCAGGCTCTCACGCCATTCCCGGGCGAAGTCGCGATCGAGTCGCACGTTCACGCCGGCGTTGACCCCCATCGCGATCAGCGCGCCGAGGCTCGCAAGCGCCATGTCCTTGTGGGCATCCCACTCGTCACCCTGGGTCCCCAGGTAGGCCGTTCCGAGATCCCCGCCCAGGGTCGCCGCCGCCCCCCATTCCAGGAGCTCGTACAGCATCGAGGTCGACATCGTGAGGTCGAGGGGCAGGAAATAACCCCAGAATCCGCGGACGTCGGCGACCCGCAGGAAGAGCTCCCGAACGGGATACGCCAGCAGCAGGCCGTAGCTGAAATGGACGAGCCGGTCGAAGTGGTTGCGGGCGAAGCCGAGCTTCTCCGAGAGGGTCCAGCCGAAGAGCGCGCGGAACCAGTCGTCGTAGGGCACCTCGGAGTAGGTGTAATGCGCCCCTATCTCGTGGATGCAGAGGAAGAGGAAGATCAGGAGCCAGGAGAGACGGGACAAGGGCATGCGGCGGTGCGCGAAGGCGGCCAACGCCAGGAAAACCACGACCAACAAGTTCTCGAGCGCCCAGTCCGCGCGGTGGAGCGGGGCCACGCCGAGCGCGATGACAAGGAGGCCAAACAGTCCGCCCAGGACCTGGAGCGTCGTCGTGTAGGGGATGCGGGCGAGCGCGCGGAGCACTCGATCACCGTAGCATTCCGCGAGAGCCTCACTCGGCTCCTTATTCGGCCTCCTTATTCAAGAAGAGCGACCTCGACCGCGAGTCCTTCGGACAGCTCGGCCTCGGACCCGACGACGATCGCCTCGCCGCCGAGCAGTCCCGCGCGCACGACGACCTGCCCGCCCTGCTCCGTCCCGAGTGTCACGACCTGCCGGCGCGCTCGCCCCTCGCTCACGACCCAGACCGCGTCCCCATCGCGCAGCGCTTGCGCCGGGATTGTGACGACCGCCGCGGGCGCCGAGCCCTCCGGCCGCTTTTCGGCCTCCGCGAGAAACGAGATCCGCACGCTCGAATCCGGCCGCAGCGAATCGTCGCGCTCGAGCAGCCGGACCTCGACCTTGAGGGTGCCCTTCTGGCGATTGATCTGGGGGTAGAGCTTCACGACCTCCGCCGCATACCGCTTGTCCGGATAGGCGTCGGGCGTCACCTCGGCCGGCTGACCGAGCCTGATCTTCCCGAGGTCGAGCTCGTTGACGTCGACCTCGGCCCGGAGATCCGCGAGGTCCGCCATGCGGATCAGATCCCCCGACCCCGCAAAGCCCCCGGGCACCGCCATCTCCCCCACTTCCTTCAGCTTCGCGAGCACGACACCGGCGCGCGGCGCCCGCAGTGTCGTGTAGTCGAGATTGACGGTCGCCTCGCGCAGAACGGCCTCCGCCTCGCGAACGCGGGCCTGGGCGACGCGCCACTCGCTCTCGCTCACGTCGAGATTCGACTGGGAGGTCACGTCCTGCGCCCGGAGCTTGCGTTGGCGCTCGGCCAGGGTCGCCGCCAGCGCCTCGCTCGCCTGCGCGAGCTCGAGCGCCGCCTGCGCCCGCTCGAGAGCCGCTTCGTAGTCGCGCCGGTCGAGCTGCACGAGCGGCTGCCCGGCCTTCACGGGCTCCGACTCGTCGACGAGATAGGCGTCGATCCGACCGGGTACGCGCACGCCGATCGAGATGTACTTGTTGCCGGTCACGATATAGCCCGAGCCCTGCAGCACGACGCTTCCCTTGACCGCCTCCGCCCCGCCCGAAGCATTCCCTGAACTCGTCACGGCATACGCGACCTCGACCGCGACCGGTGCCCCCGCCGTCAAGCGCCAGAAAAGGAATGCACCGATTGCGAGCACGAGGCCCACGCCGATACCGATCGAGCGCCCCCGGCCCGGCGAGTGGACGGGCTTCGCGCCCCGATCGATCTTCAGCGACGAGAGCTCGTCCCGCAGCGATCGACTCGGATCGTTCGCCATCACGCCCTCCGCAGGGCGTCGATCGGACGCATCCGCGCGGCATGCCAGGCGGGCATCATGCCCCCTCCCAGTCCGATCAGTGCGGCGAAGACGGCGGCAAAGCCGAGGTCCGAGGGCGAGACGCGCAGCGTGATCACGTTCGTCGTGAAGGTCGAGGCCCCGAACCCGATCCCACCGAGCACGCTCGAGAGCAGCGCGGCGGCGACGACGGCGATCGTCCCGCCGACCAGGAACCCGAGCAGCGAAGTCGCGACCGACTCCACCAGAAAGGTGATCAACACATCCGTCCGCGAGAACCCGATCGCCCGCAGCGTTCCGATCTCCGCCGTGCGCGCCTGGACCGAGGCGTACATCGCATTGGCCGCCCCGAAGCTCGCTCCGAACCCCGCCATCACGGCGACGAAGATCACGATCACGAAGAGCGTGCGCGCGGACTCCGCCTGATCCGCGTAGTACTCGGTCTCGGGGCTCGCCTCGAGGGCCCAGCGTGGATCCGCATCGATGCGGCGCGCCAGCGCCTCGAGATCGGCGCCGTCGGCCCCGCGGACCCGGAAGCCCGAGTAGGGAAGCGTGCGTTTGGCGTCGGCCGCGAGCAGGCGCGCGTCGACCCAGACCTCGCTCTCGTAGGAGCTGCCCTCGGCCTCGAGGATGCCGACGACCTGCCAGCTTCCACGCCCGAAGCGAAGCGATTGTCCAACCGCCGCCTCGGGGTAGCGCATCGCGATGCCGCGTCCGACGAGGGCCTCCATCGTCCCCGGCGTCGGCGCGCGACCTTCGACGACCGTCACCTCGCGGTGGACGGCGAAGGCGACCGGCTCGACCCCGCGCACGAGCACGTTCTCGCGCCCGCCGTTCGCGCGGTGGAAGAAGGGCTGAACGACGATCTCGGGAGAGACCAGCGGCTCGCCCTTCTGGTTCTGCGCGATGCCCTCGAAGAACCGCAGCGCCTGATAGGCCTCGAGCGGGAGCTGGGAGGAGCCGTCGTTGTTCGAGCCCTTGCGCAGCACGATCAGGTTGCGCGGATCGCCGGTCGAGGCGAGGGTGCGCCGCAGGCTCGAGACGAGGCCGAGCAGCAGGGTCGTCGCGACGACGACGAGCGCCACGACGCCGACCGTGATCGCCGTGCGCGCGCGCCGATGCGTCAGATTGCGGAGCGGGTAACCGAGCGGGAGTGCCATTAGGAGCCCTCAGCCATCATCAAGAGCCCTCAGCCAATTAGAAGATCTCGCGGAGCGTCAGGGCGACACTCTTTCGCGAGGCCCCGAAGGCCGGCACTGCCCCGGTCACGATGCCGATCAGGAGCGCGAGGAAGAGGCCCTGCACGATCACCGCGTTCGTGACGATGAAGGCCGTCAGCGGCCCCATCGCGGGATTCGCACTGCCCATCGAGGCCAGCCATTTCGCGAGGCCGAGCGAAGCGAGGACACCGAAGGTCCCGGCCACCGTCGAGAGCAGCGCCGCCTCCGCGAGCAGGGTCCCGAAGAGTAGATTGCGCCCGAATCCGATCGCCCGCAGCACGGCGATCTCCCGCATCCGCTCGCGCACCGTCATGCTCGCGGTATTCGCCGCGATGAAGACGATGCAGAGGGTCACGAGCAGCGCCACGGCCTGGATCACGACGAGCAGGCCCTGGACCTGGGAGAAGAAGCTCGTGAAAAACGACTTCTCCGTCTCCGAGACGGTCTCGGCCTCGCTGTT
>JANMTD010000160.1:0-2870 GCA_031390075.1 Deltaproteobacteria bacterium
CGAAGCGCCCGAGATCCGCGCGCTGTCCGATCCGGACGAGGGTGCGCGACAGCAGGTCGTACTCGTCGCGGTAGTCGCGGCGCGTGCGCTCCGCAGTCACGTTCAGCTGCGGAATCTCGACCGGCGTGGCGCCCCGCTGGCGAATCAGGTCGTCGAAATCCTGCTGGAGCCGCTCGTAGCGCAGCACGACGTCGACCCCGTCGACGAACTTCGCGTAGACCGACGGCGACTGGCCGCGGACGAGGCGAGGCAGCCAGTTGCGAACGAAGCGGCGACGGATCCAGGCCGAGAAACCGTGTCGCTTGATCCAGTGCACCTCTTCGATCCGGCCCGGCTTGGAATGGCGATTCAGCCAGAAGCCCGGATCGGCGAGCTGCTCGGGCTGGATCCGCATGCGCTTCCAGTAGATCGAGACGAGGCGGTCGTAGGGATTGCGGACGTTGGTCACGACGCAGAGCTTCTCGCGCTCCTCGGGGCGGAGGATTCCCGCGTCGAGGAGCTCGCGCAGGGTCGAATGTTTCTTGCGCACATTCGGGCGGTTCTCGGCGGGGAGCCACTCGCCCCCGTACTGCTCGCGCAGGAGACTCCCGATCGCCGTCGAGCCCGTGGCGGGGTTGAGGACGAAGAGCAGACCGAGATCGCGGCAGAGGACGGCCATGATCGCCTAACGCGCTCCCCGGATCAGCCGCCCGGGCCGCGCGTCCGTCGCTGCGTCGTCGCGGATCGTGATCTCGCCGGCGACGATCGTGCGGTGGTAGCCGCGGGCGCGCTGCATGATGCGCCGACCGCCGGCGGGCAGGTCGAAGATCATCTCCGGCAGCTCGATCTCGAGCTTCGCGTGATCGATCACGTTCACGTCGGCCCGCAGCCCGGGCGCGAGTCGCCCGCGATCGCCGAGTCCGTAGAGCGCCGCGGGCTCGCTCGTGATCATCCGCACCGCGTCTTCGAGCGGAATCCGCGGACCCCGCGTCCGGTCGCGGACCCAGTGGGTCAGCATCAGCGTCGGCCCACCGGCATCGCAGGCGACACCGCAATGCGCGCCGCCGTCCCCGAGCCCCCAGACCGAGGACGGATGCGTCAGCATGGCGTGGACATCGTCGAGGCTGCCGCGGAAATAGTTCGTGAACGGGAACAGGAGAAACGTTCGACCTTCGCTCTCGAGAAAGAGCTCGTAGACGAGCTCCGCGGGCTCGCGGCCGAGGCGCTTCGCGCGGACCGCGATCGTGTCTTCGACCGACGGCTCCATGTCGAAGCGGTCGCCCAGGATGAAGAGATTCTCGAAGCCCTGGTGGACCATCGCCGACTGGGGGTGGCCGTAGGGCAAGATCGGCTCGGCGAGGATCCGCGCTTTGACGGCGGGATCGCGCAGGCGCGCGATGCGCTCGGGCAATGGGAGATGGGCGAGCGCGCGGTAGCTTTTGCGGGTCGAGAAGGTGTGCTCGTCGCTCTGGAGGCCGATCAGGATGCCGGTCGCACGGTTCGCGACCTGGGGATAGATCGGAACGTCCTCCGCGCGGAGCTGCTGCGAACGGTCGAGCAGGAGCTGGAAGCGATCGATCTCCGTATGCGTCTGGACGAGGGAGAACGTGACCGGGCGGCCGATCGATTTTGCGAGCCGCCCCATCCAATCGATCTCCGCATGGGAGGTCGGGCTGACCTCGCCGTCCATGCCGCGGGGCACGACCTCGAAGACCCCCGTCCCGAGCTCCCCGAGCACGCGCGCCATCGCCTCGAGCTCGCGCTCCCCCGCGAAGGTCCCCGGGACCTCGATGCCGCGGCTCGTCCGATGCGCCAGGATCCGCGAGGTCGATACACCTAACGCCCCTGCCCGAATCCCCTCGCGCACGATCTCGCGAATCCGCGCGAGCTCTACGTCGGTCGGCTCGACCTCTCCGGCCCGCTCGCCCATCACGTAGGCGCGCACCGCCGCGTGGGGCACCTGCGTCCCGACGTCCAGCATGAAGCGGCGCTTGCCTAACGCATCGAGGTACTCGGGAAAGCTCTCCCAGCGCCACTCGATGCCCTCGGCCAGCGCCGTCCCCGGGATGTCCTCGACGCCCTCCATCTGCTCGATCAACACCTGCTCGCGGCCCGGAACGACCGGCGCAAAGCCGACGCCGCAGTTGCCCATCACGATGGTCGTGACGCCGTGCCAGCAGGAGGGCGCGAGCATCTCGTCCCAGGTCGCCTGGCCGTCGTAGTGGGTGTGAACGTCGACGAAGCCGGGGGTGACGAGGAGGCCGCTGGCGTCGATGGTCTCGGCGGCGCGAGCGCGGGCGGCCAGGCCGGTGATGCCAGCAACGGCTGGATCGTGTTCGAGCGGGCCGTGGGAGATCGCGGCGATGTGGCCGCCTTCGATCAGGAGGTCGCCCAGGTAGGCCGGGGTGCCGGTGCCGTCGACGATCAGACCGTTTCGAATCCAGAGGTCGTGCAGGGTCGATTGGATCTTGGAATTCATGACTTCACCTCGGTTCGGAGGCTCTCAATGTCTTCTTCCGACCGGACGTGGGTTTCTTGGAGGGCGCGAGCCGTTCATAGAGCTCGTGGAGTTTCTGACGGAGCAGCTCCCTGGGCGGTAGTACGGTCTGGTATTCGGCGACGAGAGTCGGCGAGGTCGTGCGGGCGATCGCGTACTCGACGACCTCGTTGTCCTGAGTAGCGCAGAGCAGGACGCCGATGGATGGCCGCTCGTGGGGCTTTCTCACGTCTCGGTCGAGAGCCTCGACGTAGAAGCTGAGCTTTCCGAGGTCCTCGGGGCGGAACTCGCGAACCCTGAGCTCGAAGGCGACGAGGCAAGCGAGACCGCGGTGGAAGAACACGAGGTCGATGGCGAAGTCCTGGTTTCCGACCTGCACCGGGTACTCGGAGCC
>JANMTD010000163.1:0-14441 GCA_031390075.1 Deltaproteobacteria bacterium
CGCCTCGAGCTGCGCGGCGCCCTCGAGCCCTGGCATGTGCTCGGCGAGGAATCGACTTCGACGGGCCAGGCGCGCTATGTCGACTCCTCGGTCGAGCGCCTCCAGGTCAAGGCATTCGGCCTCTCGAGCGAGCGCTACAAGGTGCTCTGCAACGGATACGAGGTCCCGATGCGACCGACGGAGACCAACGGCGAATTCGTCGCCGGCATCCGCTATCGCGCCTGGCAGCCGCCGCACTGCCTGCATCCGCGGATCCCCGTCCACTCGCCGCTCCACATCGACCTCTACGACACCTGGAACGAGCGGAGCCTCGCGGGCTGTACCTACCACGTCGTCCACCCGGGCGGCCGCGCCTCCGAGGTCCGCCCGATCAACGCCGCCGCCGCCGAGAGTCGGCGGCTCGCCCGCTTCGAGCACCGCGGTCACCGCCAGGGCGAATTCAGGCCGATTCCGGTCGAGCCGCATCCGCATTTTCCGCATATCCTCGACCTCCGCTGGGCTGCACCTCGCCAGCCGTAGGGAGAGAATCGAATGACCTATTGCCTGGCGATTCGGGTCGACCAGGGCGTCGTCTTCGCAGCCGATACGCGCACCAACGCCGGCGTCGACTACGTGACGAGCTACCGCAAGCTGCACGTGTTCCGCCCCGCCCCTGATCGCGTGTTCGTCCTGCTCGCGGCCGGCAACCTCGCCACGACCCGCGAGCTGATCGACGAGATCGGCCGCGACCTCGACAAGGCCCCGGCCGGGGACTCGTTGCTCTCCGTCGAGTATCTGTTCGAGGCGGCGCAGTACGTCGGCAAGCTCAGCGGCGAGATCCATGACCGACATGCAGCGGCCTTTACACGCACCAACGTGATGGGCGAGGTGACGCTAATCCTCGGCGGCCAGATCCGCGGCCGCGCACCCGACATCTTCCTCATCTATCCGCAGGGCAACTACATCGGCGCCTCGGACGAGACGCCCTATCTCCAGATCGGCGAGACCAAGTACGGCAAGCCGATCCTCGACCGCCTGGTCCACCGCTCGCTCTCGCTCGGCGACGCGGCCAAGCTCGCCCTCGTCTCGCTCGATGCCACGATCCGATCGAACATCACAGTGGGACTGCCCTTCGACTTCGTGACCTACGCGGCCGACACCTTCGAGCTCACGACGCAGGTCCGCATCGGCGCCGACACCGCCTACTACCAGCACCTGCGCGAGAGTTGGCAGAAGAGCTTCACCGAGATCTTCGGCCGCCTGGAGCCGTTCCCGCGCAGCAGTCACGAGGCGACGGGCTCGGCCGCGGACCCCTCCGCCAATTTCGCGACCGGGCCCGACCGCAGTTAGACCGGCGCACAAGTCGCGATCGGTGCGGGGCACGGGCCGCGAATGGCTCGCCCTTGTAGCGGACGAATCGACTGACCGAATGGAATCGCCTTCGGCGTTCGCTGCGCAGGGGCGACCTCCGGCTGCGCTTTATTTCGCGTCCCATGCCCCGCACCGATCGCTCGTTATTGCGCTAGCTGATCTGCGGTCCGGGCTATCTGGGTAATCGAGGTTCCCACGAACCCAACCCATCAATGGACGGGGCATCTGTGCTCGAGCGGCTGGCACGGGGCATGGGATGCGAAATAAAGCGCAGCCGGAGTCCGTTTCAGCGCAGCGGTCGTCGAGGCTACACGCGTCGGAGAGCGAGGTTGGTCGAAGAAGGGGCGAGCCATTCGCATCCCATGCCCCGTGACGGCCGCGACTTGTTAGACGCCTCGTAGCCCCACGGCGTCCACGCGCTCGACGCGGACGTGGACCTCGAGGGTCTCGCGGCCGCCGCCGCGGTAGATCGTGCCCGTCGTCGGGGCGGCGTCGCGGAACTGGCGGCCGCAGGCGGTGCGGACGTGGTCGGCGCCGGCGAGGCAGCCGTTGGTCGGATCGAATCCGAACCAGCCCGTCCAGGGCAGGTAGACCT
The DNA here is from genome assembly GCA_031390075.1 of Deltaproteobacteria bacterium. Taxonomy (GTDB): domain Bacteria; phylum Myxococcota_A; class UBA9160; order UBA9160; family UBA4427; genus UBA4427. Next base: position 1,946 of record JANMTD010000163.1, read on the forward strand.
CAGCCCAGGCGTGCGAGGCGTCGGACTGGATCTGGTTCTCGTAGCTGCCGCCGGTGTAGATGTAGCCGACGCGGTAACGAGCAGGCACACCCAGGAGACGCGCGAGACAGATCATCACGTTCGCGAAATCCTGGCAGACGCCGCGGCGCTGGACGTAGGCCTCGAAGGGCGTCGTCTCGATGGTCGTCGAGCCGGGGACGTAGACGAAATCGCGGTAGATCGTGCGATTCATGTCGAGCAGCGTCTCGACCAGGTCGTAATCGTTGCGGACGACGAAGCTCATCGCGAACTCCGAGAGCTCGCGCAGCTCGGGCTCGGGGAGCTCCGGCGGCATCAAATAGGCCTGCATCATCTGCCGCTGCCAGGGCATCCAGACCAGCGGGATCTGCTCGTTGTGCAGGGGGCTCTTCAGCTGCGAGGCGAGCACGCCCGAGACGCGCAGCGTCGAGCGGCTCTCGATGCGCATCTCCTGGAACGGCTTGGAGACTTCGAGCAGCGTCGCGCGATTGCCGAAGACGTCCTCGAAGTCGCGTATGACGCCATCGACCGAGACCGAGAGCGTGTGGTCGAGGACCTCCTGGCGGTCGTCGCGTACGGGTCGGAGACAGAAGTGATGCGTGCTGCGCTCGACGGGCTGCGTGTAACGGTAGATGGTCTCGTGCACGACCGAGAGCGTCTCGACGTCGGGGCCGGGCCGCAGCTGCGGAGCCGCGGGCGGGCTCGCGGTCGCGTACTGCTGCTGCTCGCCGGTCGTGTGCGGGTAGGCCGAGTAGGACGCCTGACGGCTGCGCGGCGGGCTCATGCGCAGGAAGGAGAAGACCTGCTCGTCGATGCCGTTGGGATGGCTGCTCCAGACGAACGATCCGCGGCGTGCGACGCGCAATTCACCCGGCTCCATCGGCATCCACTGCGCACCCCGCATGGGATGGGTCGAGATCGCGAGCAACGTGCGCGAGGCGTCGAGGGGGCCGTCGAAGTCGATCGTGAACGTGCGTCCGTAGAGCCGCATCGAATCGTGGGGCGGCGTCAGTCGCGCCCAGTGCAGCGGCGTTCGGTCCTCCGCGTCGCGATAGGCGACGAGATCGATGCCGTCCGAGAGCAGGAAGCTCGCCGCACCGAAATCGTTCAAGCGCGCCAGCACCGTCTGCAGGCGGGGCCAGCCGAACTCCTCGATCGTCCGGCAGCCCTCGCGGCGGATCTCGGCCACGACCCAGCTGAAGGCGTGCTCCGCGGGCGAGGGGCCGACCGGGGCGATGTCGAAGGACTCGTCGAGGGAGAGCGCCGTGCGCAGCTCGGGTGATAGGTCGCCGGCGTTCGCGAAGAGCCATTGCCGCGCGGCGTACGACTTGATGTAGGGCTGGGGCTCGACTTCGCTCCCGCCGTGGTGAAGGCCATGTGTATGGCCGAGAAAGAGGCTCGAATGGACCTCGCCGAAGCGTTCGAGGAGCGCCGTTCGCGCCGCTTCCTTCCGCGACGCATCCAGGGGTCGGCCAGCGTCGTGCAGCACCGCGGCCGCGCGCTGGTTGTCCGGGTACCAGCCGAAGCCCCAGGTCGAGGGCAGCAGGTTCGGCTGGTCGTCCACCTCGCCGCACAGCGAGACCGCGGGCGAGGCTTTCCCATCGAAGGAGAGGGCGAATTGCTCATGCAGCGAGAAGGAGGGTCCGTTCACGGCGTGCGCAGCGTATCGAATCCCAGGCGATTGGGGAGAAGGACTGCCGGCCCCGGCCCAGCCGTGCCGAGGCCGGCCCGGGACGAGATGCCACGAAGGGCTGCTCTCCGCGGCAATTCTGGGCAGTCTCGTTACCTTGGCGGGATGGCGCAGACACCGACCCGAGGTGGCGTGGGCAAGGGGATCTTCGAGGGCTACCAGCGCCTCCCCGGGACCTACGACGAATTCTTCGACGCGGACGGCAAGCCGCAGGCGGCCGTCGCCGCCGTCGTCGATCGCCTGAACGAGCTGACGCGCAGGGATTTGCGACGCTTGCAGGGCCTCGCCGACGCGACCTTCCTGCGCGGTGGCATCACCTTCACGCTCTACGACGGCAACTCGAGCACGGAGCGCATCTTCCCCTTCGACCTGATTCCGCGCGTGGTGGCCGCGCGCGAGTGGCGCGGCATCGAGGCCGGCCTCGTGCAGCGCATCCAGGCGCTGAACTGCTTTCTCGCCGACATCTACAGCGACCAGCGCATCCTCCAGGAAGACGTCATCCCGCGTCATCTCGTCGAGGGCTCGAAGGGCTATCGACCGCAGCTGAAGGGCATCCGCCCGCCCAAGGATGTCTGGGTCCACATCGCCGGGGTCGATCTGATCCGCGATGGAGAGGGGCGCTTCCGCGTCCTCGAGGACAACGTCCGAGTGCCCTCCGGCGTCTCGTACGTGCTCGAGAATCGCGAGACGATGAAGAAGACCTATCCCGCGATCTTCCGCAACGTCTCGGTCGAGGCGGTCGAGAGCTACCCGCACAAGCTGCGCGAGGCGATGAACGCGGTCGCGCCGGGGGAGGGCGGGACGAAGCGCATGGCGGTGCTGACGCCCGGGCCCTTCAACTCGGCCTACTTCGAGCACAGCTATCTCGCGCGCCGCATCGGCTGCGAGCTGGTGCAGGGCAGCGACCTGTTCGTCGAGCGCCGCCGCGTGTACGCGAAGACGACGCAGGGCCCGGCGCCGATCGACGTGATCTACCGCCGCATCGACGATGATTTCCTCGACCCGGAGGTTTTTCGGGCGGACAGCATGTTGGGCGTCCCAGGGCTGATCGACGCCTGGGCCGCGGGAAACGTCGCGATCGTGAATGCCGTCGGCAACGGCGTCGCCGACGACAAGGGCATCTACCCCTTCGTGCCCGACATGATCCGCTTCTATCTCTCCGAGGAGCCGATCCTGCCCCAGGTCGACACCTACGTTTGCGCCCGGGAAGACGACTGTCGCTATGTGATCGAGCATCTAGCGGAGCTGGTCGTGAAGCCCGTCAACGAGGCCGGCGGCTACGGCATGTTGATGGGGCCGAGCGCCACGCGCGCCGAATGCGCCGACTTCGCGAAGCGCGTCGCGGCCGATCCGCGCAACTACATCGCGCAGCCGCGCATCGAGCTCTCGAGCTGCCCGTCCTGGACGTCGAAGGCCGTCGAGCCGCGGCGCGTGGATCTGCGGCCCTTCGTCGTGACGGGTGATCGAAGCTGGGTCCTGCCGGGGGGGCTGACGCGAGTCGCGCTGCGCAAGGGCTCCTATGTCGTGAACTCGAGCCAGGGAGGCGGCTCCAAGGACACCTGGGTCGTCGGGGAGAACACGTGATCTCACGAGTCGCTGATTCCTGCTTCTGGCTGACGCGCTACCTCGAGCGCGTCGACACCTGGTCGCGCCTGCTCAATGTGACCGCGAACTTCAGCCTCGACGTCGGGCCGGACGGCTCGGGCCGCTGGCGGCCACTCGTGATCGTGGTCGGGCAGGAGAAGGATTTCATCGAGCGCATCGGTGCGGCGGGGATGGAGGACGGGGAGGTCGTCCAGCACTACCTGGTCTGGGACGATCGACATCCGTCGTCGCTCTACAGCTCGATGCGGGCCGTGCGCGAGAACGCGCGAACGATCCGCGAAGCGATGAGCGTCGAGATGTGGGAGGCCGTCAACCGATCGTGGCTCTGGCTGACGAGCCGCACCGCGAAGCGGCTATTCGATCGAGAGCGCGACGCCTTCTACGAGCGGCTCAGCTCCGATTGCATGATGTTCCACGGCATCTGTTACAGCACGATGCTGCACGAAGACCCCTTCACGTTTATGAAGCTCGGCCGCGCGGTCGAGCGGATCACCCAGACGGCGCGCATCCTCGACGTGCGCCATCACGCCCTCGCCGAGTCCTCGCAGGACGACGAGGAGTCGGCGGCGATGGCGGCGCGTTGGCTCGCGATCCTGCGTTCGTGCTCGGCCTACGAGCCCTTCTTCAAGCGCGCAGCGAACGTTCTCAGCGGCTCGGCGGTGGCGGAGTTCCTGCTCTTCGAGCGCACTTTCCCCCGCTCGATCCTGCACAATCTCGACCGGGTCCGCGGTCTGCTCGAACGGCTCCGCCTGAGCAACGACGTGACCGGCAAGAGTCCCGCCTGGGACAGCCTCGAGCGTTTCCGCGGCTCGGTGCTCCAGCTGGACATGGACGAGGTTCGCCGCCAGGGGATCCATCGCGTGGCGACCTGGCTGGTCGACGAGACTGCCGTGCTCTGCGACGCGATCCACGAGGAATTCCTGGCGCCCTCGGTCGAGTCGCTGCGCGCCCGCGTGCGCCACAACGACAAGCTCGCCGCCCGCCGCCAGGTCCGGGCGCAGTCCCAGGTGCAAGCGCAGAGCTGAATTCGGTTAGGATGCAGTCCTCGAATGGAGGACTGCCGCATGCGACGAAGCCATCATCTCGCCGTGCTCCTGCTCGGCCTCGCGCTCGGCTGCGCGCACCAGGGTCACGACGACCACGCCGCCGACGCCGACCAGGACGCCCACGTCGCGCGCCACGCTGCCCTCGATCGCCTCGTCGCGATCGAGGACATCAAGCAGCTGAAGGCCCGCTTCATGCGCTGCGTCGACACGAAGGATCTCCCGTGCCTGCGCGACGAGGTCTTCACGCCGGGCGCGGAGATCCACTTCAAAGGCACCGACTACGACATCTCGGCCGCCGGCTGGACCGCGATCGAGAAGTTCTACCAGGGCGCCTTCACGCCGACGAAGTTCGGCATGCACCACGCCCACACCCCCGAGATCACAGTCGAGGGCGACACGGCCCGCGGCACCTGGTATCTGCACGACGTCTTCGTGAATCTCGATGAGAATTGGACGCTGCAGGGAAGCGCGCTCTACGACGATTCCTACGCGAAGATCGATGGAAAGTGGCGGATCATGTACAGCACCTATCGTCGCCTCTGGGAAGAGACGACACCGCGCGATCCGAAGACGAAGCTCGGATCTAAGTCGGTCGAGGAGTAGGCGAACGGCCCGCTCCGAACGAGAGCGGGGAGGAGACCAGCATGGCTGCAGATGCCTTCGTCCTGGTGCATGGCGGCTTCCACGACAGCCGCTGCTGGGAGCGGCTGATTCCGCTCCTCGACCGATCGGCGCTCGCGGTCGACCTTCCGGGTCGAGGGACTCGGCCGGCGAAGCTGCAGGACGTGACGCTCGAGGTCTGTGTTCGCTCGGTCGTCGCGGACATCGAAAAGGCCGGACTCGAGCGGGTCGTGCTCGTCGGGCATTCGATGGGCGGAGCCACGGTGCCGGTCGTTGCCGCGCGCATCCCTGAGCGGATCGCGCATCTCGTCCTGCTTTCGACCCTCGTCGCCCCGGAAGGGGGATCGCTCGTCGACGGTTTCCTGCCCGAGACGCGCGACGCGGCGATTCGTCGACTCGGCACCGGTGACGACGTCGAGATCGCGCTCAGCGAGTCGCATCATCGGGAGCTACTCTGCAACGACATGAGCGAAGCCGACGTCGCGTGGTGTCTCGAGCGCGTTGGGGCCGACTCGCGGCGGCTCTTCACGGATCGCGCATCCCGCGCGGGGCTGCCTGACTCGCTCCCGCGGACCTACATCCGCCTGCGGCGGGATCGCTCGGTCACGTGGGAGCAGCAGGCCCATGCGATTTCGTTGCTGCCGGGGCTCGCGGTGCGCGAGATCGATGCGCCGCATCAGGCGATGGTCACGCATGCGCGGGAGCTGGCGGGGATCTTGAATGAAATCGCGGGGGCGTGACGCGCTCGGGCGGTTCGAATCCATTGGCGCATACGGCGCAGCGGTTCTTGACTCGTCGTGCGAAGGTCGCGCTCACCGGTTCGCTCGTTGAAGGCCGACTTGCACGACCTCGAGACCTTCGTCGTCTGGATCCTGGTGCCGCTGCTCGCGGTCGCGGTGCTCTCCGCCTGTGCGCCGGTACGCGTGCTCAACGCGCTGTCCAGCGCGAAGGGAGGCCACGGGGTGCGCGAGGGCGTGGTCTACGGCAGCCGGCCACGCCAAAAGCTCGACATCTACACTCCGGCGATTCCCGCACAGGGCGACGGCTGGCCAGTCGTGGTGTTCTTCTACGGCGGCTCGTGGAACACCGGCGAGCGCGCCGAGTATCAGTTCGTCGGCAGGGCGCTCGCATCGCGCGGTGTCCTCACGCTCGTCGCCGACTACCGACTCTACCCCGAGGTCCGCTATCCGGAGTTCCTGAACGACGGCGCGCAGGCACTGGCCTGGGGCCTCGACCAGGCGCCGCGGCTGGGCGGCAACGGAAAGCGCGTGTTCGTGATGGGCCACAGCGCCGGTGCCTACAACGCCGCGATGCTCGCGCTCGATGCGCGCTGGCTCGCCGCGGTGGGGCACTCGCCGGGCGAGCTCGCCGGCTTCATCGGCCTGGCCGGTCCGTATGATTTCCTGCCGACCGAGAATCCCGATGCGCAGCCTGTGTTCTTCCACCCGAACTATCCGCCGGAATCACAGCCGATCGAATTCCCGTCGGCCACCTCGCCGCGCACCTTTCTCGCCACGCCTGCCCACGACAAGGTCGTGAGTCCCACGCGGAGCACGAAGAGTCTGGCCGCCAAGCTGCGGGCAGCCGGCGCGCCGGTGACGCTGCGCGTGTACGAACGAGCGAGCCACACGTCGCTGATCGGAGCGTTCGCGTGGCCGCTGCGCTTCGTGGCGCCTGTGCTCGACGACGTGGCTTCGTTCATCGATGCGGCTCCGCCCGCGCGGTGACCAGCGCCTCGAGCCCGTCACTCGCGTCGATGCCGAGCGCCAGGTTCATGCCGTTGTAGAAATTCTCGATCGAGGTCAGCAGCACGAGCTCCACGATCTCGCGCTCGTCGAAGTGACGCTGCGCTTCGGCGAAGGTCGCGTCGCCGACCTTCTTCGCGAGCGTCGCCTCCTCGACGAAGGCGAGCGCCGCGCGCTCCCGCGGCGAGAAGAGCGGGCTCGTGCGCCAGGTCTCGAGGGCGTCGAATTTGGCGATGCCGAGCTGCTCGCGCAGTGCCAGCGCGCGCTTGATGTCCTGACAGAATGCACAGCCGTTCTGCTGGGCGATCCGCGTGGTCACGAGCAGCCGCAGCTCGCTCTCGAGCTTCGAGCCGAAGCGCTCGAAGAGTTGGAAGGCCAGCGAGATCCGCCAGGCCGCCGGGACCCGGTTGTAGACCACCTGGGAGGGCGTGATCGAGCGACCCAGCATGCGGCGGGCGCCCGCGTCGAGCAGTTTGCCGAGCAGATTCGGGGGATTCGGGATCGGGGCGAGGCGCATGGGATTCTCCGTTTGGAGCGCGGGATGGCCGCGCGGTCAATTGGCCGCGCGGCCTTGGCGCAGCGCGTGAAGGGCGATCGCGATCAAGAGGAGCGTCGGGACGTAGACGCCGGGGAGGTCCTCGAGCAGGTGGCTCGGCGGCTGAACACCGGTCGCCACATCGAAGACATGGACCGCGCCGTGCAGCCCGTGAAACAGCGCGGCGACGGCGGCGAGGGGAGCCCGCCAGTGCGGTTCCCGCGCGGCCCAGAGCGCCGCGACACCCGTCGCCGCATAGGCGCCGCCGACGTCGCGCACGAGGTGGGGATTGAAGGCGCCCGTGTCGGCGGCGATGCGCGCGAACCAGGCCTCCGGCAGCGCCAGCATCACGAGCCCGTTCGCGAGCGCCCCCGCGCCGAGCAGAATCAGCAGCCAGTAGGGAATGCCACGCCGTTCCATGCTTTAGTCCCTCCCGATGTCGAAGAGCGAGCTTCGGTCCGAGAGGGGAGGGGCGCCGGCGAAAGGTTCCCTGGAACCTTTGCGCGGGGATAGGCCCCTTCCGGATGGGGAGGAGCACGATCTCGTGCGGGCGGCCCAGGGCGGCGACGTGCTCGCCCTGTCGCTGCTGATGGATCGACTCGCGCCCTGGATCGCACGGATCTGCGGCGGCATCGCCCTCGAGCAGGCGGACGACGCGGCGCAGGAGGCGCTCTTGCAGGTATTTCGGGACCTCTCGACCCTGCGCGAGCCGGCGGCGCTGCGCGGCTGGGCGCGGCGCATCGCGGTGCGCGAGGCGGTGCGCCATGCGCAGCGCGCTCGCCAGGAGCGCGGGCGGGCAGGGGGCGGGGACGTGGACCAGTCGGGCGCTCATGTGGGCGGGCACGCGGGCGCTCATTTAGGCGGGAGGGCGATCGATCCGGGCGTCGCGCCGGACGTGCGCGCGGTGTTGGCGCAGCTCGCGCCGGAGCAGCGCGCGATCCTCGTCTTGCGGGATCTCGAGGGGCTCAGCGAAGACGAGGCGGCCGAGCAGCTCGGGGTCGCGAAGGGCACGGTGAAATCACGGCTTTTTCGCGCGCGTGAGGCGTTCGTGCGGAGGTGGTCGCCATGAGCGCGCCCGAGCGGACCCTGAGCTGGCCGAGCGCCGACGTGAGCGCGGTGGCACGTCTGCGCGCGATCGCTGCAGCCCGCCCGCATCTCGCCTATCGCGAGCACACGATCGCGGCGCCTTTCGAGCGCGTCTGGTCGATCTTCGGCGACCTCGAGCACGGTGTGCCTCGCTTCGATCGCTACGTGCGCTGGATCCGCATCACGGCTCGAGATGGCGAGCGCCTCCGGCTCGAGTCGAATAGCCCCTTTGGCCGGTTCGGTCCCCCGATGCGCTTCGAGGCGATCCACCGGCCGGGTTGGTGCGTGATGCGCTCGTTCGAGAGCGAGGTCGGAATGGCGGCGACGCCGATCGACGCCCGCAGCACACGCGTCGCGCATTTCGAGGGATCACGCTTCCTCGGCCGCTTTGGCCGCTGGTGGTTCGGCCGCACGATCGAGGGCGAGCTCGAGACGCTCGGGCGGCTTTGCGAGGCGTAGCGGGAGACCGGGGGCCGATCGGACCCGGGTTTCGCCGGATCCGTTGACGACGGGCCCGCCGGCCATCAATCTTGCGCCGCAACGGGATCCGGAGAGGCCTTTGCGCGCCGTGCTCGAATCACACCGCTTCGTTTCGTTCCTCGACCGACCTCGGATCGGGAGCCCGGGCTCGTGATCGAAGAGTTCACCGACACCGGCGACCGCGCCGTCTTCGACACCGAGGTCTGTATCGTCGGCTCCGGGGCAGCGGGCCTGACCCTGGCGCGACGACTCGCCTCGCTCGGGATCGACGTCTGCGTGCTCGAGAGCGGGGGCCCGGATTACGAGAAGCCCCTGCAGAATCTCGGGACCGGCGAATCGATCGGCTTTCCCTACTACCTGCTCGAACAGAGTCGCCTGCGGCTCTTCGGCGGCACGACTGCGGTGTGGGGCGGCCGTGTCGCGCAGCTCGACCCGATCGACTTCGAGGCCCGGCCCTGGATCGAATACTCGGGCTGGCCCTTCGGCAAGCAGACGCTGGCCCCGTATTATGCGGAGGCGCTGCGCGCCCTCGACCTCGAGGTGACCGAGGGCGACGAGACCCTCTGGGATCGCCTGAAGCTGCGCAACCCGGGATTCGATCCCACCGAGCTGCGAACGGCCTTCTTCCAGTTCGACGAGCAGTTCGAGCGCTTCACCGTCCGGCGCTGCGCCGATCTCGTGGCGTCGACGAAGGTCCGCATCCTGCTCCGCGCGACCGCGCTCGACATCCGCGCCAACGCCGAGGGATCGGCGATCGAAGCGATCCAGATCGGGAACCTGCAGGGCGGCCGCGGCCTCGTGCGGGCGCGGACCTTCGTGCTCGCGGCTGGCGGGCTCGAGACGCCGCGGCTCCTGCTCGCCTCGACCGGCGCAGATCCCCGCGGTCTCGGCAACCGAGAAGATCTGGTCGGTCGCTTCTTCATGGAGCACCCGCACGCACGGGCGGGCCGGGTGCTGCCGAAGAAGCTCTGGCGACTCCTTCATCTCCTGCCCCGATCCCATCGCAAGGACGGGCATCGCTATGCGGCGGTCTTGCGGGGCTCCGAGCTGCTCCAGCAGCGGGAGTCGATCCTCAACAGCTCCTTCACGTTGTCGGTTCGCCCCCACCCCGGCCGGCGGATGCCGCCGGGCAAATGGCTCTTCAAGACGCTCAAATGGAAGGTGCCCCACGATCATCGGGGCCGCTCCGTATGGTGGACGCATCGCCGCATGAAGCTCGCGCGCGCCGAATGGATGGGAGTCCAGAGGCGCTGGCTGCGGGCGACGACGAACCGGCGTGGACTCTACGTCGTCACGCGCGCCGAGCAGGCGCCGAATCCCGACAGTCGCGTCACGCTCTCGGAGAAGCGGGATGCCCTCGGCATGCGACAGATCGCCCTCGCCTGGCGCTTCCTCGAGGTGGACAAGCGAACGCTCGAGGTCACGATGGCGGCCCTCGATCGGGAGCTTCGGCGGCTGTCGCTGGGCGCGGTCGAGCCGAGCGCCTGGCTCGCCGACAAGGACGTGCCCTGGGAGATCGATCCGTTGATCAGCAATCATCCGGTCGGCGGCTATCACCACATGGGAACGACGCGGATGGCGGCCAGTCCGAAGCGCGGTGTCGTCGACGCCGATTGCCGGGTCCACGGTCTCGGCAATCTCTACATCGCCGGGAGCTCCGTCTTTCCGACGAGCGGATGGGGGAATCCGACGCTCACGATCCTGGCGCTTGCGCTTCGCCTCGGAGATCACCTGGGGCGGAAGCTGTCATCGCCGCCGCCGTCTGCGACCTGAACCATTTGATGACCGCGAGGGACTGACCCGACACCAGGACGAAGGCCGCCGCGAGCATCGCGAGCCCGGCGCCGATCAAGCCGATCCGGGGGATCAGAACGAAGAGTCCACCCAGGAAGACGAAGACGGAGGCGGCTCGGATGACGAGCGCGGTCCCCGCCCGTCCCGTCGAGATCAGCGCGGGCTCGAGCGGGAAACACAGCAGTCGGATCGCCGACGCCGAGGCCAGCAGGACCGTGAGACCGTAGGCCGCCTCCACCTCCTTGCCGAAGAAGAATCCGAGCAGCGGCCGACCGAAGAGAACGAAGGGCAGGACCACCGCCGCCGAGAGGCCCGTCATCAAGGCCATCGAACGCAGCATCAGCCGCCGGATTCCGGCGAGATCCGCGCGGGTCGAGAGCCGGGCGAACTCGGGATAGATGGCGGGCTTCATGAGCTGTGTCAGGCGCGTCAGCAGCGTCGTCACCTGTCTCGCCAGGTCGAAGAGCCCGGCCGCCGTGGTGTCGACGAGCAGGCCGACCGCGACCGTCGAGAACCGGCGCATGCCCGCCGAGATCGTCGTGTTGAGCTGGGTCGTCACGACGAACGACGCGATTCCCTCGTGTCCCGACGTCAACCCCCGGGTTCCGAGTCGCGGTCCACGCAGGAGGCCACGCGTGTCGAGCTGGTGGATCGAATGACCGATCACCCAGACGCCGTCCACCACGGTCGCGCAGAACCAGACGCCGAGCAGAAAGGCGAGATCGGCACCGAAGGCGAAGGCCCAGAGCGCGCCGAGCACGCGCACGACGGATCCGATCGCGTTCGAGATCGACAGCAGATCGAAGCGGTCGAAGAGACGCAGCAGGCCGGTCGGTGTGGCGGTGACCATGAAGAGGATCGAGACGGAGTAGAGCCGAACCGCGGACTGGGTGTCCGGCGCCCAGTCGAAGCGGGCGGCCAGGAGGGGGGCGACGAGGACGGCGACGCCGATGCCGAAGACGGAGCTCGCGAGATCGAGCAGGACGGTCAGCTTGATCAGACGGCGAAAGTCGGGAATGCGGTCGGATTCGAGGGCGGCGGTCCCGTATCGCAGGACCGCCTGCCAGGACTGGAACTTCGCGACATCGCCGACCGCGCTCGCGAAGGCGTGGACCAGGGCGAGGGAGCCGAAGGTCTCGAGCCCGACCCCCCGGACGATCAGCGTCATCGCCGCCAGGTTGAGCAGGCCGTTCATCGAGCGGCCCCCGGTCAACATCGAGGCGTTGCTGATCAGGCGGCGCAGCGCGCCGTCGGATCGCCAGCTCGGTTCGTGGGCCGGTTCTATTCGCCGGTCCCCTTCGTCTTGAGCTCCTTGCCGTGCTCGCTCATGAACGCGCGAATCTCCGGCTCCATCCCGAGGATCTTCTCCCACTCCTCCTTGTAGAACGTCACCGGAAATCGCCGGATCCCGTAGAGTGACACCCCGCCCTTTTCGCTTACCTGAAGTCGCAGGGCCCGACGATCCCGGTTCTTCAGCGCTTCGTTCTCGGCGCGGAGGCGTTCGAGCTCGCGGCGGAGCTCCTCGTCTTGTTCGGCCATCGGTTCCTCCTGATTGGGTCCGAATCGGTCGGCGCACGATAGCGCCGGTCGCGATTGCTCGGAGTTTGTCCGCCTGCGAAGCTCGGCCGCTGGAAGGGGAAAGGCCATGGCGATATTCGAGATCGAATCGATCGGCCGCGTCGAAGCCGCCCGCCAGCAGGCGGTCGACGACGATTGGGGCGGGACGGAGTCGGTGATCGTCCTCGACGAGCGCTTCGACGAGGAAGCGCTCGCGGGGCTCGAGTCGTTCTCCCACGTCGAGATCCTCTTCGTCTTCGACCGTGTCGATCCGTCGAAGATCGTCTCCGGCGCGCGCCACCCGCGCAACAACGCCGAC
>JANMTD010000196.1:0-15977 GCA_031390075.1 Deltaproteobacteria bacterium
CGTCGAACGTATGGCGGAGCATGGCGAGATTGCGCACGACGTGGTCGGGATCGAGCCAGCCGCGGGCGAGATCGGCCGTCTCGTAGAGCGCTGCAAAGACGAGTCGCGCCGCGTCGCAATGGGGGGCCAGCGCCCGGGCCGTCGCAGACCGAGCCTGCAGATCGCAGTGCACCCACTCGACGGGCGGGGAGGCTTTCGAGAGGCGCTCGACGAGACCGGCATCCGGGCCGCGCCGCGCGATCGCAACGATCTGGATCCCACCGTGATCCGCCAGCCGCTCGACGACGGCACGCCCCACAACCCCGAGCGCACCCGCAATCACGACCTTGCTCGAACCCATCGCCGAACGCTATCGCTTCCGAGTCCGCGGCGCGGCCGCCGAGCCGGATTCGCCCCCCCGAAGCAGCCCCTTCGCCCCTCAGATGACATGATGAAACTGAGCGGTAGAGCGGAGAATCGGGCTCGAATTCCTACCCGTGGAGCTGCGAGCGGTTCGTCTCGGCTGGCGGGCCGCGGGTGCTCGTCAGGTGGCGTGGGCGTAGGGACGGTAGGCGTAGTATTTGGGTACGCCCTCGAGGCGCACATGCAGCCAGGCCACACCGCCACCCGCGGTACTGATCCACATCGGTCGGTCGGAGAGCTCCCGGTACGCCGTCGCGGCGACACACTGCCACAGCGCATGTTGCTGCGGCTCCGGCGCGGTGCGGACGAACGCGGCGATGTGTGGATAGGCTCGGGCGGCGTCGAGCGGGCGAGGCACCACCAGCGTCGCAGTGCGGCCCAGGTTCGGAATGGCAAGCACGAGTGCGGAGTCGTCGGCCTCGTCGAAATGCGCCTGAAACACCTCGGGTCCGGGCTGCCCGTCGAGCTGCGGGTCATTGACGAGCACGAACTCGAAGGGCCGATCGATCCGACCGAGCGTGATGGGCGGCGTCTCCCAGCGGAACGAGACGAACTCGCTGCTCGCCAGCACGCCGCTGAGAAACTGTCTGAACGCGCCGTCTCTCAGCAGTAGATCGAGCACCTGTCGATAGCTCGAGACCTGGTTGCCAGTGAGCAGTGCATGCCGCGTCACACGGCCAGGCTCGAGGGTCTCTACGCGATGGCTGAAGCGCTGCATGGATCACCCGCGATTATGCCCGTCGCAGCGCGATTGATCAGGGGGCCAACGCTCATGCATGGATGGGAAGTTTCGCTGCCTCGATCCCCAAGGGCCGCGCCCGGGGTTCCGAGTCCCTGGAGCGAGGCGGCGGATTTGATCGCCCAGGTGAAGCGGCGAGACCGCCTCGAGCGGACGACCGAATCGTGTGGACCCGTACTCCCATCTCTGATTTTCAGGACCCCCGAGCACGGCACGCCATCCGCTCCCCGATCTGCGATGCTGGAATCTGGACGATCGAGGAGCGACCAATGGAATCCGAAGAGCTCGAGACCCTGCGCGCCGAGCGCGCGATCACCCGGATCATCCTTGCCTATGCGCGCGCGGTCGACGGCCTCGACTTCGAGCGCTTGCGCGAATGCTTTCATCCCGATGCGCGCATCCACTACGGAGAGATCTTCTCCGGCGCGCGAGACGAGGCGATCGCGTGGCTCGAGAACTCCCTCTCTCGTCTGCAGGGGACGATGCACGATTTCGGCGCGCCCTGGATCGAGCTCGATCTCGAGCACGGGCGCGCTCGCTGCGAGACCTACGCGACGAACGCGGCGCGCTATCCCGCCAACGAACGCGGCGAGGTCATGCTGAACCTCACAGGCACGCGCTACCTGGACGTCTTCGAGTGCCGCGACGGCGAGTGGCGGATTCTCGAACGCCGGAACATTTCGAATTGGGCGCAGAACACGATCGAGACTCCGACGCCTCCGCCGCCGTTCACGGTCGGAGCTACGCGCCAACGCTGAAGACCGCGCGGGTCGAAGAGGGGAGATCGTGATGACGAGCCAAGGAGCGCATTCCGTCGGTCGAAGCAGTGTGGGCGCGGACCCGTCCCCTCGACCGATGAAATCCGAGGAGCTGGTGCCCGCGGCGAAGCGGATCGCGCCGCTCTTGATCGAGGATGCGGAGGCCGGCGAGCGGGCGCGCAGCATCACGCCGCGGGTCGTCCGCGCGATGCAGGACGCGGGTGCGTTTCGCATGACGATGCCGAAGGCGCTGGGCGGCATCGAGGCGGATCCGGTGACCCAGTACGAGGTCATCGAGGCGCTCTCGATTGCAGACGGCGCTGCGGGCTGGGTCGCGATGATCGGATCGGACGCGGGCTACTTCGCGGGACGGATCCCGTTCGCGCTGGCGAAGGAGCTCTTCCCGGATCCCGATCTCCTGTCGGCGGGCGTCGCTTCGCCGTCGGGGACCGCGGAGCGCGTCGACGGTGGCTACCGCGTGAAAGGGCGCTGGGCCTTCGCGAGCTGCTGTCGCCACGCGGCCTGGTTCAAGGGACTGTGCATCGTGACGGAGAACGGGCAGCCGGTGATGGGGCCGGGAGGACGGCCCGTGACGCGGACGGCGGTGCTTCCGATCGGCGAGGTCGAGATCGTCGACAACTGGCACGTGACGGGCCTCTGCGGGAGCAGCAGCAACGACATCGCGGTCCACGACGTCTTCGTGCCCGAGCGCCGGGCCGTCGGCGACGCGATGAGCGGGGCCGAGGCCGTCGAGCCGCCGGGGCCGCTCTACGTCTACTGGATGATGTTGATGTGCAACGTCGCGGGGGTGCCGATGGGGATCGCCCGCCGGGCGATCGACGAGGCCTGCGCGATCGCGAACGGGAAGCTCGCCTACGGAACCCGCAATCTCATCCGCGACGATCTGCTGGTCCAGACGCGGATCGGCCGCGCCGAGACGGCTTGGCAGGCGGCGCGCGCCTTCATCGTCGAGACGGTCGAAGAGCTCTGGCAGACGCTCTTGCGCGGGGACGAGCTGTCGCTCGACCTCAAGAGCCGCTTCCGGCAGTGCAATCTCCACGGCTTCCATGTGGCGCTCGAGGTGACCCAGTCGATGTACGGGCTCGCCGGCTCGACGGCGCTCTACCGGCCGCATCCCCTCGAGCGTGCGCTGCGCGATCAGACGGTCGCCGCGAATCATCTGCTCGTCCGCGAGAGCGCCTACGCCGAGATCGGGCGGGTCTCGCTCGGGATCGATCCGCAGAGCTTCGTGCTGGCGGGCTGAGGACCGAGTCGTCGAGCAGGCGGATTCGACCTAGCGATACGCCGCCGCGGGATCCGCCACCGGGAAGCCATGGACCCAGCGCAGATAGCGGGCCATCGGCTGGTCTTCCTGGACGAGCGTACCGACACGGAACGAGATCCCGGTCATCACCCGGACGTCGTCTGCGAGCAGGCCGTCGACGAAGGCCTCCTGCTCGCGCAGGCGTGCATCGATCGCCTCGGGCGAGAGCCCTTCCTCCTTGGCGACGCAGGCGACCATGTAGAGCTCGAGCGACGTGCCGACGGGGGTCGCCGTGGTCACGCCGACGGTCGTCGTCTTGCCCACGGTCACATGGGTCGAGACGTTCGTTCCTGTGACGCGGATGCGCTGCTCGATCGCGCCCGTCGCCGGCGAGTCGAAGTCGATCTCGTATTCGGCCTGATGGTCGCCCCAGCGGATCCGATCGAAGTCGAACTCGAAGCCCAGGTCGTGGACGTGGCGCAGATGGAGGAAGTCGAAGGTGTTTCCGATCGGCAGCCACGGCGCCACGTTCTCGTAGACGTGGGCGCGGCGGGCCCGCGAGACGAGCTGGTCGCTCGGCAAGTCGCGGACCTCGGGCGCCGCGAAGAGCGGCGTCTCACCGTTGTATGCCCAGACGAGCCCGAAGCGTTCCGCGGCTGGAAAACTGAAGATGCGCGCTCCGGGCGGAATCTTGTTGTCGCCGGGGACGCCGGCACACTCGCCCGTCGGCTTGAAGCGGAAGTGGTGATAGGAGCAGCGCAGCTCGTCGCCGATCAGCTCGCCCGCTGCCAGGTCCGAGCCCATGTGCGGGCAGTAGGCGGTGACCACGACCGGCTCACCGGATTGCTTTCGATAGACCGCGACGCGTCCGTTCAGGAACGGACGGCCCGTGACGCGCCCCGCCTCGACTTCGCTCGAGAGGGCCACGGCATACCAGCCCTCGGGATGGAGCTGGCCCTGGCGCAGCCCGCCCGACATGCTCCGCCAGTCCGACTGCTCCGGGCTCCCTGTCGCCGTCGCCGTGCCTGTCGCCATTGCCGTCACCTCGTCCGTCGCTTTCCGAGAGTCTGCGCCTGGGATCACGATGCGACAAGTCACGGACCACGGGGAGCGCCCGGGCTGGCAGGAGGGGCGTCGCCGGGGATGGGATCTGGCCGTGCTGTGGCCCCCAGCGCCAGGACTGTCTGGGCATGCGAGGCGCGTCCCCCTCCCGATCGTTCCCGGGGTGGAACGATGCGATTCCACTTCTCGCCTGGCGAGGATCGGCCTACCGCAGGATGCTCCGGAGTGGGCGACCACCATCTCGTCCGATCACCGGGGAGCTCTTCATGCCCGTCGAGTACATCGAGTTCGAAGAGGCGCGCGCGTCTAAGGGCCTGCGCATGGTCGTCGTCAGCGGGATCCCGAGCCCCTGGAGCGAGGCGGCAAAAGGCATCTTCCATGTGAAGCGGATTCCGTGGAAGGCGGTCCGCCTCGACGCGCGCAACGCCGCGCAGGTCGAATGGACGAAGACGACGAGCGGCCCCGTCGCGATCTTCGACGACGAGTCGCCGCGGGCGGGCTGGGTGCAGATCCTGCTCCTGGCCGAGAGGCTGCAGCCTTCACCGTCGTTGCTGCCGGCGGATCCGCTCGAACGGGCCCGCGCGTTCGGCCTCGCCCACGAGATCTGCGGTGAGCAGGGACTCATCTGGGAGCGCCGGCTGCAGGGCGTACACGCGGGTCTGCAGGGCGGGGAGGGCGGATTTCCCGAGCCCGTCGCGCAGTACCTGGCGGGCAAGTACGGCTACCTCGCCAGCGAGGCGCACCGCCATCCCGGTCGCGTGATCGAGCTGCTCGAGATGCTCTCCGGCGTCCTGCACGCGCAGAGGAGTCAGGGCAGCCGCTTCTATCTCGGCCAGGGGCTCACGGCCCTCGACATCTACAGCGCGACCGCGATGGCGATGTTCAAGCCGCTGCCGCCCGAGCACTGCCCGATGATCGAGATGATCCGCCCGACCCTCGAAGCCATGGACGCGCCGACGGCGAAGGCCCTCGACCCGATCCTGCTCGAGCACCGCGACTTCGTCTACCGCGAATTTCTCGAGCTCCCGCTCACGCTGTAGTCGCCGCCTAGCGGTAGTTCATGCCCGGCGAGCGCTCGAAGAGGATCAGGATCTTCGCATCCTCGAGCACGGTGTAGCCGTAGACCGTCCCGGCCTCGACCCAGGTCAGCGTGCCGGCGCCGTACTCGACGGGCGGCTTGCCGCGCTCGCGCCACTCGATCCGGCCCTCGACGACGAACTCGGTGCGGTTGGCGTTGTGGGCGTGGTCGGGCGTGACGTCGCCCGCCGGCCGCTCGATGAAGTAGGCGTACGGCGGCTTCGTCGGCAGCACGAAATCCTGGTCGGGGAGGCCGAGAAAGCGGGTCGTCTTGTGTCCCGCCGCCGGCTTCGCGCCGGGCCGCTCGATCTTCGACTCGAGGTCGGGTCGATCGTGGAGGTTGACGACGTGAGCGGTCATGGTCTGTCTCCGTCTTGCGAGCCAGGGTCACGCTACCCCCGCCGCAGAATGCATGGCAAGGCGGGAGGCGGCGCGCGGGTCCGGGCTCAGGTCGGGATGCGAGGGCCCGAAGGGGATTGCTACAAAGCGGACCGACCGGGGCCGCCGGCGCAATAGCGAGCCCATCCCGGCACCCTTCAAAGGAGTCCCCTGCATGCATCTGTTCGCGGGCCGATCCACCACGACCCACTCCACGATCGAGCGCCCTCGTCGTTCCCCTCGGGTCGAGCTTCTCTCTATGGCTTCCGCCGCCGCGCTCGTCGTCCTGGTCGGCCTGATCGCGGGCTGCGGTGACGACGGCTCGAAGTCGGCCGATCCGGCTTCGAACCCGAACCCGAGGGCGACCGCGAGTGCGGCGCCCGGGGCCGCCGCGACGCCGGCGGGCCAGGTTCCCGCGCTTCCGGATGATCTTCCGAACGCCCTCGTCCTCGGCCTCTCCGCCTTCGATGCGCGCAAGCCCGGCGACGAGGGTCCGCCGGTTCCGCTGCCGGCCGAGCTCGAGTTCATCGCGCGCCGCGGCGGCAAATGGGTCACGACCCACATGACCGACCCCGAGAGCAACGTCTTCCACAAGGCCCTCGCCTATACGACGCCGAGTGGTGAATCGGTCCTGCTGACCGGCGGCGGCACGAAGGCGCTGCTCAAGCTCTGGCGGCTTCAAGAGGGAAAGCTCGTCGCCGAGACGATCTGGGAGAAGGATTTCGGCGGGAAGTTCTCGCGCATGCGCGACATCGAGCTCGCCGACGTCGATGGTGACGGCACGCGCGCCATCGCCGTCGCGACCCACGACCAGGGCGTCGTCGCCGTCGTGCGGCCGAAGGACGGCGGCTATCAGGTCGAGGAGCTCGACCACGAGAAAAACACCTTCGTCCACGAGGTCGAGACCGGCGACCTCGACGGCGACGGCATCCGCGAGATCTACGCGACGCCCTCCGAGCCGAATCGCCTCGACGGCTCCGAGCAGGAGGGCCGTGTCGTCCGTTATGTCCCCGCGAAGAAAGAGGGCCGCAAGGTCGTCGCCGACCTCGGCAAGCGCCACGCCAAGGAGATCCTCGTCCACGACATCGACGGCAACGGCAAGGACGAGCTCTACGTGATCGTCGAAGGCCAGAAGGATGCGGACGGTTCGGGCCTACTCCACCGCACCGAGATCTGGCGTTACGAGGCCGATACGCCGGCCGACAAGGGTGTCGTCATCGCCGAGTTCGAAGACCGGCTCGGCCGTTTCCTCACGCCCGCCGATCTCGACGGGGATGGAAAGAAGGAGATCGTGGCGGCGCTCTTCCAAAAGGGCGTCTGGTGGCTCAAGCCCGGCGCCGACGTCACGAAGACCTGGACCAAGCGCGTCGTCGACCGGGACTCGAGCAGCTTCGAGCACGCCGCCCTCGCGACGGATCTCGATGGCGACGGCCGGCAGGAGCTCTACGTCGCGAACGACAACGGCAAGGCCGTGCAGCGTTATGTCTGGAACGGGCGGCGTCTCGTCAAGGAGACGATCTACGAACGCACCGACGACCGCAGCATTTTGACGTGGAACATCATGTCGATTCCGGTGGAGCTCGTGCCCTGAACGATGCGGAAAACATGCGAGCTGAGCGCGTCGGCGCATCGGCCCAGAGGACGGACCCATGGAGAAGCTGATCTACGTCGTGAGTGGACCGCGGGATGTGGTCGAGGGGCGTGTCGAGCGCATCGCCCGGGCGGTCGTGCCCGCCGCGCGTGCGGTCGGCGCCGAGCGCATCGCGATCCTCGTGCCCGACCAGGCCGACGTGATCCGCGCGCGCTGCCCGGCGCGGATCGGCGGCGACTTCGATTCGATCGCCCTGGTCTTCGAGTGCTGGCTGCCAGCGCTCGACGCGCGCGCACCGATCGAGGCGGCGCTGGCGCCCCACGGTCGCGCGCTCTGGGGCTACCTCGTCACCGAGTCGGTCCTCGCGCCGTGCCCGCATTCCGTCGCAGAGGGCGGCCGGGTTCCGGGGGTCACGCAGTGGGGCATCAACGACAAGCCCGCGGCCGTCTCCCTCGACGATTTCTACCGCGAGTGGGCGGTCCACTCGAAGCTCTCGTTCGACCTGCACCCGACGCGCCAGTCCTACATCCGCAATGCGGTCGCGCGCAGTCTCACGTCGGCTGCGCCCCGATACCTCGGCATCGTGCTCGAGCGCTTTCCCTCCCTCGACGATTTCACCGACGAGTCGATCTACTTCGGCGACCGCGCGGTCGTGAAGAAGATGTTCGAGCACGTGCCGAGCTTCTACGATTTCAAGTCGGCGATCACGGGTGGGATGAGCGAGTTCCGCTGGGCATGAGCGGAAGGACGAACATGAAGACCCATCGGACCGCCGCGCTGCTTGGATGCCTCGTCTGGATGATCGCGTCGACCGCGTGTTCCGTTCGCCCGTCCTCGACGCGAGCAGCGCTCGATCCCGTGCAGTCGTCGGCGGCGCAGCGCGCCCGCATCGATGCGATCCGCGCGGAGCTTGCGCCCGTCGTCGCGCGGGCGAGCCAGGCGAGCCCAGAAGCGCTTCTGCTGCTCGAGCGCGACGCGCTCTACGCCCCGCTCGACGCGGAGCAGCGCGCCTTCATGGACGAGATCCGCTCCCTGCCGGGGGCCGATCCGGAGCTCGGGATTCCCGCCGATGCCGAATGGGTCCGCGTCGAGGGCCAGGTCGCGCGAGACGAGAACGGCGAGAACGGCAAGAGCGGCGAGCGGAGGATCGGGCTCCAGCTCGTCACCGCGCCGGTCTGGCGGGCCTTCGGAGAGCTCGACCGCGCGATGCGAGACGATCTCGGACGCGGCTTGCTGATCGGATCCGCCTACCGCTCGCCCGCCTATCAGCTCTACCTGATCGTCGAGCTGCTGCCGCGCTTCGACTACGCCCTCGAGAAGACGCTCGTCCACGTCTCCCTGCCGGGCGCGAGCGACCACAACCGCGTCGATCGCCTGGGGATCGATTTCGCGAGTGAGAGCGGGGTCGACCTCGCCTGGGCCGATGCGCCGAAATTCATGGCGCTCGCCGAGTATCGCTGGCTCGAAGCGAATGCCGTGCGTTTCGGCTTCGAGGCCGATCCGCCGCGGGCGGGCGAGCCAGTCGCGTCGCCGTGGCATTGGCGTCATGCGGGGAGGCCGTAGACGGCGACCTAACCCGTCGGACCGACCCAGGTCCGGTGCCGCCCCGCGACCGGCAGGTCCCGATCCCACTCCGGCTCGGGGCCGAGCTCTTCCGCCAGCCAGTCGATCACCGCGCGGACCTTGGGCGAGAGATGGCGGTTCTCGGGGTAGACGGCGAAGACCGACGTGCCGGGATGCAGATGCTCGAGCAGGAGGGGCACGAGTCTGCCCGCGCGGACGTCTTCGCCGCAGATGTAGGTCGGGAGCGTGACGAGGCCCAGGCCCGAGAGGGCGGCGAGTCTCAATGCATCGCCGTTGTCGAGGGTGAGCTGGCCCTTCACCTCGATCTCCTCCCCCGTCCGGAAGCGCCAAATCTCGCTCGTGCCGCGATAGGTCAGGCAGAAATGGTCCGCGACCTCGGCCGGCGTCCTCGGCGCGGGGTTTCGGGCGAGGTAGTCGGGGGCCGCGCAGATCAGCCCGCGAATCGGGCACAGGCGCCGGATGACGTACGAGGTCTGCTCGCGCGGCCGGCGGATCCGAAGCGCCATGTCGATGCGCTCGTACACGAGATCCACGACCCGGTCCGTCGCCTCGATCTCGACCTTCAGGTTCGGGTGGCGGGCCAGGAAGCGGTGGATGCGCGGCGCGATCTGCAGGATGCCGAAGGACATCGGGAGCGTGAGCCGCAGGGTGCCGTGGGGCTCGGCCTGGAGCTGGTGGATCGAGCGCTCGGCGTCCTCGGCCTCCTCGACGACCCGCCGGCAGCGCTCGTAGAAGACCTGACCCAGGTCGGTCAGGCTCATGCGCCGGGTCGTCCGGACCAGCAGCTGGGCCCCGAGGCGCTCCTCGAGGGCCGTCAGCTCGCGGCTGATCGAGGCCTTCGACAGCCCCAGGCGCGTGGCGGCGGCCGTGAAGCTGCCCGCCTCGACCAGGTGGGCGAAGACGACCATGCCCGTGACGCCAGGGGTGACATGATTGTTACTCATGGGAAACGATCATATCCATAATCTCTTATTGTGCGAATGGATCCGCCGCACGATGTTTCCTTTGCGCGCTCCCAAAAGGGGCATCCGTGTCAGATCTCCATCTACTCAGGTTCATTTTCCGACTTCCCAAAGCATTCCAGACCGAGACGCTTCGCCGCCCCGCCCAGGTGCCGATGCTGCTCGCGGTGCTGGTCGCCTCGCTCGGCTGCGCCGGGAGTCTGCGCGCCCATTCGGCGGTGGCGGCTGCGGATCCGTCGGTCGGTTCCGAACAGGTTTTTGCGACCGTCGCAGAAGCGGTGGGCGACGCCTTCGAGGCGGCCCAGCGCGACTCGGGTCTCGCCAACCGGGATCGGCTCCGGATCGGCACGATTCGCCAGGTCGAGGGCGGCTTCGTCTGGTCGGCCCCCGCGCGGTCGGGGACGACCGTCGGCGCCATGGGACCGATGAAGGTTCGGGTCCGGTTCGGACCGGATGACGTGGCCTTCTACAGCGTCCACCCGCGTTCGGGCCTTTCCGAAGTCGACCGCCACAACGAGGCCGTCAGCTCGGACGTCCAGCGGATCGTCGACGAGAAGGATCCGCTCCATCGCCCGATCTACGTCCTGACGCCCTCGCGCCGGATCGTTCACTACCAGCACGACCCGGCGGCCCTCGAGGTCGTCAGTCGGGACGCCGCCGGCGAGCGTTAGTCGACAGGTCGTCGCGGCAGTGCGGTCTCAGGGCCGTACGTCGTTGCCGCAGGCGTGGACCGAGGTTTCACACACGAGATACATCTCGAGCATCTGGCCCGGGAGCAGATCGTCCTCGATCTGCTCCCGGGTCCGGACGCAGCGGCGCTCGTGGACGGCGCGATTCGCGAGATCGCCGGGGACGGCGAGGCGGACGTGGGCGACGAGCCGTGTGGCATCGTCGAGCAGCTCCTGCGCGACCCAGAGTGGCTTCTCTTCTCTTCCGCGTCTTTTTCGAGAGGACTTCGCCTTCCTTCAAGCGGCGGCCGCGCTCACGAGGCGCTGGCAATCTCCACGTGCGGTGACACGACGGGACCATTTCTCCGGGGACTCGCGAGGGCGACGGTCGCCGCCCGGGTGGGATTCTCCGGGACCTTCTCCTCGGGCTTCGCCTCCGGCTGCTCGGAAGGCGCCGTCCGCCGCGACATGAATTGCGCCACAGCCGCCTTGCGCAGCGCCTCGAAGGCGGCGCTGATGTCGATCGCAAAGTCCTCGAGATTCGGGATGAGGTGGTGGTCGGCGTTGAAGCCCCAGCAGAGCTTCCCCTCGTAGCTGAAGAGCGCGATGCCGAGCCCGCAGCCCGGGATCAGCGGCACGATCGGGTACATCCCGAGCAGTCGCGCGCCCACCGTGTAGAGCGGGAACTGGGGTCCGGGCACGTTGGTGACGATCGTGTTGACCTGCCCCTGGACGAGCCCGACGCCGCGCTTCAAAAGTCCGACCGGCAGGTACTCCGCCGCCTTCATGACCGTATCGAGGGCGAGGGCCGAGTTCGAGTGCTTTCGCTCGGCCGTCTGGCTGCGGATCGCGTCGACCTGCTCGAGGGGGTCCTTCAGCTCGAGGGGCAGCCGGATGATCCAGGTCGAGACGTGGTTGCCCATCTGCTTGGCGTGCTCGGCGCCGCGGGTGTTGACCGGGATCGAGACGCGGAAGTCGAGGGTCGAGGCATCGACACGCCGGCGGAACAGGTAGCGGCGAAGAGCGCCGGTCACCGTCGCCAGGACCACGTCGTTGATCGTGCACCGCAGCGCCGCACGCAGCTCGCGCACGTCGTCGAGGGGCATGGTCAGCCAATCGACCCGGCGATTGGGGCTGAGCTCCCCGTTGATCGGCGAATCGCATGCCGGCTGGAAGGCCAGGCCCGCGAGCTCGCCGAGAGAACGCGCCCGGGCGGTGAGATCGTCGAGCAGCGCCTGGCGCTCGTCGCCGGCCAGCCGCTTTGCCGCGCGCAGCAGCTGCTGCGGCGCGCCGAGCGCTTCGCGAATCCGGTCCGAGACGAGCTCGAGGCCGGTCGGTGCGGGCCTCGGGTAGTAGGGCAGGGGCTTGCTCGCTTCGTACTGCGGCGACGCCGAAAAGAGAATTGTCGTCAGGTCGGCACCGGCGGCGCCATCGATCATGCAGTGGTGGATCTTGTTGAGGATCGCGACCTGCTCGCCCTTCTCGAGCCCTTCGATCACCCAGATCTCCCAGAGCGGCCGCTGCCGATCGAGACGGCGGGAGAAGATCCGGCCCGCGATCTCCTGCAGCTGGTCGTGGGTGCCGGGGGCGGGCAGGGCGATGTGGCGGATGTGGTAGCCGAGATCGAAATGGCGGTCGTCGACCCAGGTCGGCCAGTTCTCCACCGGGATCCAGGCGAGCTTCTGGCGATAGCGCGGGATCCAGTGGAGGATCGCTTCGATCGCCGCGCGGAAGCGGCCGATGTCGATCCCACCTTCGGGGTTGCGGAGCGCCTTGGCCTCCAGGATGCCGATCGCGCTGACGTGCATCGGCGCGTTCTCGGCCTCGGCGAGGAGAAAGCTGTAGTCCTGAGCGGAAAGGCGCTCGTAGGCGTATCGGGGCATGGGCGTGGCCTCCACGCCGACACGAGAGCAAGACCCGTGCCCGCGTGGGCCAAGCGCTGCACGACCCCGAATCCGGTTCGCAGCCGGCCGCTGCCCGGGGCACGGGCAGGCTGCCGGGTTTCAGGGCGTGTCGCTTCCGATCGCCTTGCGCCAGGGCACCATGACGAGGGTGTCGAAGCTGTCACCGATGTGTTTCGGGGCGAACAGCAGACAGAACGGAGTCGAGACGAGCCAGAGTGCGCCGCCGAACACGCTCCCGAGGACGGCGATCGGCATCGGCCCGTGGTCCGGGTCGTATTCGCCTTGGTCACCATGAGAGTCCGCGAGTGCGAGCCTCGGGGCGGCCAGTGCAAGAAAAACGATGGTAATCAGGGCGGGGAGCTGCAGGCTTCGCTTCTTCATCGCGGTCCTCCTCGAGCTCGCCGGCGACCGACGGGCTGGTTCCGGGCAAGCGCCATTCTGCACCCAGCGTCGGGAAATGGGAAGCACGAATCGGGGCCGTTTCCGCTCGCCCCCCGGCGCTCAGGCTTTCGCGCTCGGCCGGGCGCTCACCTCGGCGTGCCAGCGCAGCACATTCTTCTGCTCGGGGGTCGGCCGCAGCTTGATGACACGGCCGAAATCGAGGCCGACGAGGGCCGTGATGTCGGCGATCGAGTAGCGGTCGCCGGCGATGAAGCGCTGTTCCGCAAGCACGGCGTCAAGGAGCCCGAGGGTCTGCTCGGCTCGCTGCTTCGCGACCGCGCCGAACTCGGGGACCTGTGTCAGCCGCCCCTTGAAATAATCCGAGGTGTTCTGGAAGCAGAGGAAGACCCGGTTCGTGAACTCGAGCTCGACCCGGCGATGCCACATCTCGACGAGCGTCTTCTCGCGGACGCCTACGCCGAAGAGCGGCGGCTCGGGCTGGATCTCCTCGAAATAACGACTGATCGCCACGCTCTCCGAGATGTACGTCCCGTCGTCGAGCTCGAGCACCGGCACCTGCGCGAAGGGATTCTTCGCCAGGAATTCGGGAGCGAGATTCGCGCGGCTTCCGATGTCGACCTGTTCGGTCGGCAGCGCGATGCCCTTCTCGGCCAGGAAGATGCGGATCCGCCGCGGATTCGGGGCCATGGCGCTGTCGTAGAGCTTCATCGTCGGGTCTCCTGGTTCGGGCTGCGCAGTCTAGCAACCGATCGCGTCGCGCCGGCTCGAATTGCGGCGACCCGACCTACGCCTACAATCCGGTGATGCGGAAGGCGGAACCTTGAAGCTCGATCTGACGGCCCTACGAAACGCGATCGCGGCGCTCCAGAAGAGCGTCGACTTCCTCCGTTCCGACCTCGCCCGGGAGCGCGATCTGCGGGATCAGTTCCGGGCCGCTTCGATCCAGGGGTTCGAGTTCACGTACGAGGTCGCCCACAAGATGCAGAAGCGCCAGCTCGAGCAGATTGTGGCGAACCCCGCCGAGGTCGACGCGATGACCTACATGCAGGTCATCCGCGCAGCGGCCGAAGCCGGCCTGGTCTCCGATGTGGCTCGCTGGAAGGACTA
The DNA here is from genome assembly GCA_031390075.1 of Deltaproteobacteria bacterium. Lineage (GTDB taxonomy): Bacteria > Myxococcota_A > UBA9160 > UBA9160 > UBA4427 > UBA4427. Next base: position 13,899 of record JANMTD010000196.1, read on the forward strand.
TCGGGACAAGCGCAACATCACGAGTCATACCTACAACCCGGAGCGAGCCGAAGAAATCGTCGGAATTCTCGAACCGTTCTTGGGAGACGTTCGGCTTCTCCTGACCGAGCTGGAGCAGCGAAATCGTGTCGCGGATTGACGTCGGGCCGATGGAGATCCAGCTGGTCCGCGAGATCCTGCGAAAGCACGTGCCGAAGCGGCGTGTGGTCGCCTTCGGCTCTCGCGTGACCGGTCGGGCGAAGCCGTTCTCTGACCTCGACCTGGCCATCCTGGGCGACAGCCCCATCGTGGCCCGGGTTCTTGCTGCTCTCGCCGAGGATTTCGACGAATCGAGTCTGCCGTTTCGCGTGGATGTCGTGGATTGGGCGACGACGGCCCCGTCGTTCCGAGAGATCATTTCGCGTGATGCCGTGACCCTGCAGGACGCTGAGCCGATCGAATGAGGCGAGGGCTTTCATTCGTCCTGACGGCGCTCTTCCTGTCCGGTGTCGCTTCGATCCTCAATCAGGTCATCTGGCAGCGCGCGCTGAAGCTCTTTCTCGGCGGGAGCGAATCGATCAGCTCGATGGTCGTGGTGCTCGTCTTCATGTTGGGGCTCGGGATCGGCTCGGGGCTCATGGGTGCGCGGGCGGGGCGGATCGCGAACCCGCTGCGGGCTTTCGGGCTCGTCGAGGTCGGGCTCTTCGGGGTGAACATGGGGATTGCGGCGATCCTCTCGTTCGATCTCGGCGAGAGTGTCTACGCGGCGGAGCGGCTCGCGCTCTCGATGCACATTCCGCTGCGGGCGGTCTACGCCGTCGGGGCCCTCGTCATGCTCCTTCCGCCCACGATCCTGATGGGTGCCACGCTTCCGCTCGCGGCCGAGGCCTGCCAGCGCCAGCTCGGAGCGACGGAGTCGAAGCTCATCACGATCCTGTTGGCGCTGAACACGGTCGGCGCCTGCGTCGGGGCGATCGGGAGCAGCTTCTATCTGCTTCCGTTCTGGGGGCAGCGCGTCTCGCTCGGGGTGGCGGCCTTTTGCAATCTCGCGGCCGGGATCGTCGTCCTCGTATCGAGCGCCGTGTGGCGGGCCGAACGGAGTGGCGTGGCGCTGACAACGCCCGGTGACGCCGCGCAGGCGACAGGGTCGATGAGCGTGGCGCGCAGACCGTTCAGCTTCGAGGAGTCGATGGGCTTTGCGCTCGGTTTCCTCTCGCTCGGCTACGAGATGTACCTGCTGCGACTGGTCTCCCTGGCCCACGAGCCGCGACCCTACACGTTCGCCTTCACGCTGCTCTTTTTCCTGCTCTTCTGGTCGTTCGGCGTCTGGCTCGCCGGCCGCATGGCGGACCGTCCGACATGGGTTCTCGCCGCCGGGGCCGCGCTCGTCGCCCTGATGCCGGCGGTGTACGCGGTCGATCGTTGGGAGGTCCATTTCGCGCTCTACCGCGGAGGTCTCTTCTACTTCCTTCCGTGCGTGTGCTTCGGGGCGATGTACGGGGCGCTCGTCTCCCGTGCGGCGTCGGAATGGGGGCGGGACGTCGGTCGCTTCTACGCGCTGAATACCCTGGGCTCGTGTCTCGGCATTCTCTTCTTCTCGCTCGTGGGGTACGAGATCCGACAGGATTTCAACGCGGTGTTGATCGCGCTGGGGCTGCTGGCGGTTCTGCTCCAGTTCCGGATCGTCGCCGGAGGTCGAGGCGGCGCGGCGAGGGCTTCGCGCGTGCCGAGACCGCTCCAGCTCGCGATCGGAGCCGCGAGTCTCGCCCTCGTCTGGATCGGACTCGTGACCCCTTATTCCGAGATGGGCCCCTGGCGCACGTTCTGGGGGCGCGACGGGGTCGTCGAAATCCGAGGCGATGGCAGCATCTGGATCGACGGGCTCTGGCATTCGCGCCTATCGAACGGCAAGAGCCACATCGGCAATCCGTACAACTGGATGATGGCCGCCGGCGCCGTCCTCGCCCATCGCGACGAGCCGATGACGGATGCGCTCGTCGTCGGCAACGGGATCGGGATCACGGCCGTGACTCTCGCGAAGCTCGAGGGGATGAAGGTCGACGCCTACGAGATCAATCGGACATTGGCGGAAATCCTCAG
>JANMTD010000213.1:0-4463 GCA_031390075.1 Deltaproteobacteria bacterium
GGCCGGCCACCCAGTGAGCCCAGCAGCGTGGTCGCCACGGTCCGCGCGATCTCGTCCTGGACCGCGAACACATTCGCCAGCGGACGGTCATACTTCTCGGTCCAGCGCACCGCGCCGTCACTGGCCGACAGCAGCGTGACGGTGATCCGCACCTGGCCGTCCGCGCGCTGCACCGTGCCGGAGAGCAGCGAGCTGACACCGAGCTCCTTCGCAATGGCGCGCTCGTCGAGCCCCTTGGCCTGGAGCGCGCCGGCGCTCACCCGCCCGATCACCCGCACCCCGTTCCTCGCGACCGCGCGGGTTATTTCCTCGGCGAGGCCGATGCCGAAGTAATCGTCCGCCTTGTCGCCGCTCAGGTTGGCCAGCGGGAGCACGGCGAGCGATTGCACGACCTCCTTCGGTCCGCCGAGGTCGGAGAAGCAGAGGCTGATCACGCGATAGCTGTCGGCGATCCGCTGGGCGTCGGCTTCGTCGACCTGCTGCTCGAAGTCGTAATCGGTCTCGACCTTGTGGTCGAGGAGCGTCACGTAGCTCTGGAGCGCCTCGGGCAGCAGCATCTGCTTGTAGAAGGTCCAGCCGAGCTTGTAGAGGGCGAGCTCGAAGTAATCGGAGCGGGGGCCGATCGTGACGATCGCCGAGTAGGCCTTTTCCGCGTCGACGAACTGCTTGCGCGTGAAGAAGTATTCGGCGCGGCGGAACTGGATCTCGTCGAGGTGCAGCGAGCTCGGGTACTTGTCAACGAGCAGCGCCGAGACCGCGATCGCCTCGTCGACCCGGCCGAGCTCGTCGAAGGCGCGTGCCTTCTGGTAGAGGACCTGGTCGTTGTGCGGGTAGTCGGGATAGGCCGCGAGGATCTGGTCGTAGAGGGCGAGGGCTTCGAGGGGTCCGGTGGGCGCGCGATCGCTGCCGCCGGGAAGCTCGAGTCCGGTTGCGCCCATCGCGTAGTCGAGGTCGCTCGGACCTGCGGCGCGCGCTTCGAAATCGCGCAGCGACTCGCCCTCCTGCGCGATCGCGGCGGTCGCGGTCGCGCTCGTGGTCGGGAGCGGCGCGGTCGTGGAGGGCGGAAGGATTCCGGGTGCATGGGGCTTCGAATCGCCGAGCAGGCCGTATTCCTTTTCCAGCTGGAGGTCGGCCAGCCGCCGCATCGCCTCGGGCGTGAGCGACGAAGTCGGAGCTTCCTCGAGGAATTGCCGGTATCCGGCCATCGCCCGGTCCATCCCGTCGGCCACCGTGACCTCGGCGAGGTCCGGCTCGACGGCACGCAGGCCGGCCAGGGTCTGGCGGTCCGGATTCCCGCTGCAGGCGAGCGCGACAACCGGGGCGAAGACGAGCGCCCGCAGCTTGAAGCTCGTCGAAGACGAGCGCGATCTCGACATCGTGGGCCGCCTCTTCATTGTGCCGGTCCCTTCGCCGCGCGGTCGTAGCTGTCTGCGAACGCGAAGCGCGCCTGATTCTGATAGGCCGCGAGCTGGGCGCGACGCGCCTCGAGGGCGGCGGTGGCGACCTCTTCGAGGCGCTCGCCCTGGCGACTCTTCAGGGACTCGATCTCCGCGAGCGCGAGCTTCGTGCGTTCGCGTAGCCCGCGGATGCGATCCGTGTATCCGACATAGCTGTGGGTCGCGGCCTGGCGTGTGCGAACGAAGGCGTCGTAGCGCTCGGAGAGGGCGGCGACGTCGGTTTCGAGTGCCTGCAGATGGTCGTTCACGTCCGTGAGCCGCTCGTGGTACTCGGACTCGAGGCGCCAGGTGAGGAGGCCCTCGAGCCGCTCGATGCGCGCGACGAGGTCCGCCGTGCGCGGGTCGCCGGCGTGGCTCGCGAGTCGGGAATTCATGCGTGCGAGGGCCATGCGATCGGCGTGTTCCCCGGCCGTCGCGAGCAGCTCGGGGGAGGGGTCGCGGAGCATCTGTTCGAGGCGTTTCCGCAGGTGCTCGCGCTGCGTCAGGCGGAGCCTCATCTTGGCATCGAGCTTGCGGAACGCCTGGTCGAGGCTCGGCAGGCGAGGTTCGTAGTAGGCGTGGCGCTGCTCGATCAGATCATCAAAGGCGCCGAGACTGGTCTCGGCGCGCACGAGCGTTCGGCGCAGGTCCGTCAGGTCGAGGTAGTTCTGGAGGGCGGTCTGGAAATCGTGGGAGGCCATCAGCGAGACGAGGTAGAAGGTCTCCGGTGCGTCGGGCAGGTTCCGCAGTCGGACGACCCAGTCCTTGTCCTGCTTGATCTCTTCCCGCTCGAGCGCCGTCAGGAAGTCGCCGCGTGCGATGCTCGCGATCGACGCGTCGAGCTTCGCGAGCTCGGACTCGAAGGAATCGACGGCCTGCTGGTAGAGCACGGCCGCGCGGCCATGGACGTTCAGGCGGCTGTACGCGTACGGGAGCGCGAGCTTGGCTTCCTGGACGGCGGCGTCCGTGCCATCGCGCTCCGCGAGCACCGACCAGGGGACGACTGCGCGCTGGAACTGCTCGATGTCGACTTCGGCCCAGCCGGCACGCAAGAGCGCCTGGTTCGAGAAGGGACCCTCGAGGCGCACGCGCTCGAGGGTGCTGCGTGCGCGTTCGACCTGATCACCCTCGAAGAGAAGGGTGCCGAGCACGAGGTTCGCCTTGTCGCGGATCGCCTTCACGTCGCGGCCGCCCGCGCCGACGCGGCCCGCGCGTTCGAGCTCGCGCGCGGCGTCGACGGGCTGGCCGCTCTCGAGGAGCGCGATTCCGAGGTTGTAGGCCGCGAATCCCTCGAGCGAATCCGAGTCCTGGATCCTCCGCAGGACACGGCCTGCCTCGTCCGGCCGGTCGAGGGCCATCAACACGTTCGCGCGCAGGAACTGGACCTCGTCCCGGATCCGGTCCGGGACTTCGCCCCGCATCGAATCGAGGACGGAGAGTGCGGTGTCGGGCTGGCTCTTTTCGAAGTAGATCCGCGCCAGCCGATAGGCCGCGTCGTTGCGCACCTTCTCGTCCACGTCCCCTTCGAGCACGGCGCGAATCGCCCGTCCCGCGCGCAGGTGCATGCGGTACTCGAGCTCGAAATCGCCGACCGAGAACTCGGCGTCGTCGACCTGGGGATAGAGCGAGTCGAGGGGGCGTTCGTCGACGCCGTAGTGTTGAGCGAGCTCCGCGTCGAGTCGCTCGAGGGCCCCGAAGAAATCGCCCTGATAGGCGTGGAAGAGCGCTTCACCGAAGTACGGGTCCGGCGTCGGACCTTCCGCGAACACCGAGAGCGGAAGGACCGTCGCGGCGGTAGCGACGACACGGGCGAGAAGTCGCGCCGACATCGCCTACCAGTCCTCGATCGTGACCGTGGCGGAGTCGCTCGCGCCCCCGGCGAGGCGGACGGCGAGCTTCTTCGGCCCGACTTCCTTGCTGAAGTCGAAGCGCTCGACGACGTCGAAGGGCTTGTTGCCCCCGCGGCGGCCGGCGATCGCGACCTCGAGCTGATGGCCGCCCGTCATCACGTTCGCGGTGTGGATGCGCTGGACGCCACCCTTCGCGAGCGCCTCGAGCTCCTTGAAGCTGTAGATGTGATGGGCGACGAGCTGTCCGTCGAGGGAGATGCGCGCCGAGTCGATCTCGAGCGGCTCGCCCTTTGCGAGGGCGACGAAGACGGCGAGCTGGGTGTCCGAGGGATAGAGGAGCTTCTCCTCGAGGTTGCCGAGCTCGGCCGCGATCGAAAGGACGTCGGATTTGATCTCCTGGACCTGTTCGTCGAGGCTCTGCACCGGTGCCGCGGGGTCGGCGACGGGTGTTTGTGCAAACGCCGACTGCGCCGTCAGCCACACGGCGACGAGCCAGATCAGCGGGCGGCTGGCCGCGCGGCATCGGGATAAAGGCTGCTGAAACATGGGTGTTCCCTCCCTCACTTGTGGGTTGTTCGACCCGCCCGAGTGGACGGTTGAGGACTTTCATCACTAAAGCTCGGGGACGTGGGCACTCGCCGGGCGGGCCCCCTGGATCGGGTGCCTCGGAGCGGGCCGCGGTCAGTCGACGTCGCTGCAGCGAGGCCGCAACGAGGAGGCAGCGCCGACTTCAGCGCAGCCCGACGTCGGATCGCCCGAGTCGCTGCTTCCCGACCGTATATAAGGAACGAGGAGACCGGCGATCACCCACCGGGTGCCGCCGCGAGGTCAGCTGGAGGCGGTGACGTCGAGGGGGCGGGTCTCCCAGCCCTGGCTCTGCCGACGCAGCAGCACGATCGGGATCTCCCGCTCGGTTCGCACGCGGTAGATCCGGTAGGCCGGGATCGCCGCCTGGAGCTTGCGCCAGTATTCCATGCGCTGCTCCGGTGGTGCGATTCGCCAACCGACTTCGAAGCGCTCGCCAGCCACCTGGACCCGGGCGGTCTGTGCCGATTGGAGGTTCAGCCACCAGGCCGGCGCACGGTGCGAGCCGCCGTTCGACGCCACGATCACGAGCTCGCCCTTGTCCTCTACATAGGCGAGCGGGAGCGTCCGGGCGCGCCCGGTCTTCCTGCCC
>JANMTD010000221.1:0-17630 GCA_031390075.1 Deltaproteobacteria bacterium
GGATCCGGGCTTTGACTTCGACCAGACGCTGTCCGAGGACCGGGCCCCAGACGACGCATTCTGATCGGGGGGGCACGCCGGCTCGTCGAGCGCTCGGGCTGCGGCGATGGGGAATGCTCGCCCTCGGAGGGGCTATCCAGCGGGCGTCGGCCGTTCGGCCGGCCACGGACAGGAGGGAAAGCTTGAATTCGTCCCCGAACGGGCCCCCGACGGGCAAGTTGACCTAAATGCAACTTCTGACAACCAGGGCCATCCGCCACCCGTCTTGCGCCGAAGGCGGGTCGAGCCCAGATCTCGTCCGTCGGTTCGAGGTTGGGCATGGGAAGGGTGTGCCTAACGGAACGTCACCCGGAGGGCACCTGCCGATCAACGCGAGGCGGATCCGAGAAAAAGCTTGAAATCGTCCCGTGACGGGTCCAGAGTAGAAAGGTTCGGGGCCAGTTGTCAGAAACGCCGTGAGCGGTGGTGTCGAAAATCAAGCTTGAACGGCCTAGCCGCCACGGGCGTCGGTCTCGCAAAGGCCACGTCCCTCCGGCATTTCCGGCTCAAGCGCCGGCCTTATCGAACGCGGAGGACGGGATGAGGCTGTCGCGCTGTGCTCTGATTGGGTGCGCTCTCGTGGTCGCGACGCTCTGTGTCCGGTCGGCTTTGGCGGCGGAGATCCTCATGCCGGTCGGGTCGACCGTCTGGATGAAGTTCGAAGCCGGTGTGTGTCCCGATGAAGACCTAGACGACTGCGCCGGCAGCAACCTGCCGGGGGTTGCGCCGCCGAACGGGATTCCGACGCACACCCGCTCCAACGCCAACGGCTCGGCCACAGGTTACGCCGAGATCCTGCCCGACCGCGTTCGAACCTACATCGTCTCCAATATCGGGGCCGTGATGAACGCGTCGTTTCAGGACACCTACACCGTCGGCGGCACCGCGGCCGGGCCGTTCGACATCACGTTTCAGCTTCGCGTCACGGGCGTGATGAACACCGTCCCGGTTGCTACGTTTAACCAGCTCGTCGCCGGCAACGTCCAAGCCAGGATCGGCATCTTCAATCCGGACCCCCTGTTCAACGACAACAACCGGGTGGCGGCATTCAACCCCGGCGCCGACGCGAGTACCGGCGCGCAGAGCCTGTTCGCGCTGGGCAGCGTCCCGGTCGACATCACGGCGACCTATACCAAGACGGGCGTCAATGTCGGCGACGTCTTCGACATCGGTTATCAGGTCCGATCGGCGTTCTCCAGGGGCGAACTCGACCTGCTCAACGCGGGCGCGATCTCATTCATCGTGCCCGAAGGCGTCTCCCTCAGCTCGACCATGGCCCAGGCATGCGGCGACGGCATCGACAACGACGGCGACCTGCTCGTCGACTTCCCGGCGGATCCCGGCTGTGCTGCGGCGACGGGTGCGGTCGAAGATCCCGAGTGCGACGACGTCCAGGACAACGACGCGGACGGGCAGATCGACTTTCCCGACGATCCCGACTGCGTGAGCTCCGCTGATCCAATCGAGCTCCCCGAACCGACGGGTGCGCTGCCCGAGCTCGTCGGATCCGGCGCACTCTGGCTCATGCGGCGACGCTCCTGGCTCCGGTCGTGGAGTTCGTCCCGCCGTCGGCTGTAGGGTGACTCCAGGTGGGCCATAGGGGCAGAGTCGGCCCCTGGCCGTGCGCGGCGACGATCCCGATGCGGTGCTGCAACTGTTCCAGGTCTGCGCTCCTGGCATGATTCCGGTGGCCGACGAATGCGTGCGCGTTCTGTGGCTGGATGAGAACGGCCTGGTGCTGGATCAAATGGGCCTGATCGATCCAACGGTATTGCGCTTCGAGGGGCTGGTGGGACACTTCTCGACGTACAGCATCGTCGCCGTGGCCGTTCCCGAGCCGACGTCGCTGTCGCTTCTCATACTGGGCGCGGCGGCTCTTCTGCGGCGCCGGCATCGCTAGTTTAAAGACGCGGGCGTCGCGCGTGCGCCGCCGCGGATGCTCAACGACCTGACGTCACTCCGCGCGATTCCGATGCGGAGGCGGGTCACGCTACTGACGCGGGGCCCTGCTGGCGCTCGAGGGGGTGTAGGAAGAAAAGTGCGACCAGGCTCTGCTGGTCGATTGGGATTGGAGGACATGCGGTTTTTGAGACGCTCGTTTGCGCCGGATGGATGTGGCACTTTGGCGCCGGCATGAAATCTGAACTGCTTCAGCGCATCACCATCGAGCCCGGCAAATGCGGCGGTCGCCCATGCATTCGCGGCAAACGCCTCCGCGTGACCGATGTGCTGGAATTGCTCAGTTCCGAGGCGTCCTTCGAGGAAATCCCGGAGGACTACCCCTTCCTGGAACGCGACGACATCCTGGCCGCTATTGAGTACGCAGCCCGCCAGACCGACCATGTGGTGCTACAAGCGTCGTGAAATTCTTGGTGGACAACCAGCTTCCCGCCGCCCTCGCTCGGTGCGCCTCGGCAACTGTCGCAAGCAAGTCCTACTCGCTGCTTTCGAGCGCGCTCTGCCAGCCCTCGTCACGGCGCTGGCTGAAGGCCAGCGGGTGGTTTAAGTGCGGTGACCCGCTAGGCGCATCGGCTTCGCGTCCGTAGAGCAATTCGTCGGCGCGCCGCCGGAGACGCCGTCGTTGAGCCGCCGACAGCGTACATCATACTCTTCCGAGTTCTGTGTCCAAGAAAAACGGGGGCGCCTTGGCGACTTCAGCGGAGAAGCAATCCTTCGGTCGCGGGAGCGTTCGGCTGCTTCGCATTGACGCCTGACCCCTCGCTCGAGCGGCGACCTCACGAGGCAGGCCGCCCATGGCCGGCAGCCGGGTCGCCCGCCGACGGGGTATGGTGACGTAACTGAAAAAAAAGGCCCTGGGAACAGGGCATGTGTCCGAAGACCATGTCCACATGGCGGCTACGACATCCGCGTTCCCAGGGACGGCGGCGTTGGGAACCTGCGTCCCACGCAACACCTAGCGTATTCGACGAAACGGTTAAGCGTTGCTAGGACGCCACCACCTCACTCGTCGTAGTGTTACGTTGGTTCATTCGTACCTCCCAAAGTCGGCATGGTATGGATGAGCAGCCGCCCCAAAGCGGTCGCCAGGTTCCCGGGTTCAGGTGGCCGCCGTCGCCGCCCCTCCGGGCCGCTCTCGCATTCCATCCCCCTTGAGATGGACAGCGAAGAACTCGGGAGATGAGTGTGTCTCCCTGTTGCCGAACGTATCGGACGCGCGCGCCGCGGGCCATAGCGCTCTCGCAGGCCCAATCGATCCGATTCCGGGGCGATCGGGACGGCCGCGGCCTCCGCTACGCTGCGCGCCGGAGACCCACCCCGTGAAAAGATCCAGCCCCGAATCCACCCAGGCGACCCTGCTCGTCACGTGCGCCGACCGCCCGGGCCTCGTCGCGGCGCTGTCCCACGTCCTCTACTCCCATGGCCTCAACATCGTCGACGCCGCGCAGCACACCGACCCCGTCGCCGGCAAGTTCTTCCAGCGGATCCGCTTCGACCTGACGATCGACGCGAGCGCTCCTCAGATCGAAGAGTCGATCGACGAGAAGAAGCTCCGCGACGCGATCGCCGAGGTCACGGCCCGCTTCGCCATGACCTACTCGCTCCGCTTCGACCGCGACGTGCAGCGGATGGCGATCTTCGTCTCGAAGACCGACCACTGCCTCTACGATCTGCTGCTGCGCCACCGCTCGGGGGAGCTCCGCTGCGAAATTCCGATGATCGTGAGCAATCATCCCGACCTCGAGCGGATCGCCGCGCATTTCGGGATCGCCTACCACGTCTTCCCGATCACACCCGAGACCAAGGACGCGCAGGAAGCACGCGAGCTCGAGCTGCTGCGTGCGGAGGCGATCGACCTCGTCGTGATGGCGCGCTACATGCAGATCCTCTCGCCCAGGCTGCTCGAGGCGTACGCGATGCGGATCATCAACATCCACCACTCGTTCCTGCCCGCCTTCCAGGGCGGCAAGCCCTACCACCAGGCCTACGGCCGGGGCGTCAAGCGGATCGGTGCGACGGCGCATTACGCGACCGTCGAGCTCGACGAGGGGCCGATCATCGAGCAGGACGTCGTGCCCGTATCCCACCGCGACACGCCCGAGGACCTGATCCGCAAGGGCCGCGACGTCGAGCGGACCGTGCTCTCGCGGGCGGTCGCCTGGCATCTCGAGGGACGCATCCTCGTCAACGACAACAAGACGGTCGTCTTCGACTGAGCCTTCAGCAGGAGCACGACGCGCAATGGACGGCAAACTTCTCTTTCTCGGCCTCATCATCGGGATCCTGATCCTCGCCTGGGTCGGCGCCGGCGTTCTCTGGCGCGCCGCGGAGATGGCCGAGATCGTGGCGCCCCTCGACAAACGGACGGCGACGGGGCTCGAGGTCGTCGCCGTCGGGACCGGCAACGAATACGAGAACCCCGAGCGCATGGGCCCCTCGACCGCGATCATCCACGGCGAGACCGTCGTCCTCGTCGACGCCGGCCGCGGTATCGCCGAAGCGCTGCGCAGCGCGAAGATCCCCCTCGACCAGCCGGCCCTCGTGCTGCTGACGAACGTGCTCCCCTTGAACACCCTCGGCCTCGACGATCTCCTGTATACGGGCTGGCTCGCACCGCGAACCACCCCGCTCCGCGTCGTCGGACCGACCGGTACGCGCGCCCTCGTCGAGGCCCTCGAAGCCGCCCATGCCGCGGGTCGCGATGCGTTAGGCGAAGCCCTGGCGCTGCCCGCGCAGGGCGGACGCTTCCAGGTCGACGAGGTCAGCGACGGCCATGCCGAGACGATCGGCGCCCTCCGCATCGAGGCCCGGAGCCTCCCGGACGGCCCCGTCCCGACCCTCGCCTGGCGCTTCACGGAGGGCGAGGACCGCGTCGTCGTCTCCGGCAGCGGCTGGGGCCGCGAGGCCCTCGCGAGCTTCGCCGCGAACGCCGACGTGCTCGTCCACGAAGCGGCCTATCTCCCGACTCCCGAGGAGCTCGAGGGCACCGGCGCCGAGATCCCCCATCCCGAACGCCTCGCCCTCGAAGCGAAGCTCCACACCTCGATCCTCGACGTGGGCAAGCTCGCGCGGGAGGCGCAGGCCGAGCGCCTGGTGCTCGTGCGCCTGCGGCCGCCGCCCTTCTTCGAGCTGCAGGTCCGCTCGATCGTCGCGAACGATTTCGACGGCGAGATCGTCGTCCCGAAGGACGGCGAAGTCGTCTATCCCTGAACCTCCGACCCGAAAGCGAATCCCATGCAGCACGCCCTCGGTCTCCCTTTCATGATCCATCCCCTGATCCCCGAGTTCCTGACCCAGGACGCCGTCGCCGAGGTGGCGCAGGCGGCCGAAACCGCCGGCTTCGGGATCGTCGCCGTGACAGAGCATCCGATTCCCAGCGACGACTGGCTCGCCGCCGGCGGCCACGACGCCCTCGATCCGTTCGTCTCGCTCTCGTTCGCCGCCGCAGCGACGAAGCGGATCAAGGTGCTGACGAATCTCACGGTCGTTCCCTATCGCAACCCCTTCCTGCTCGCGAAGTCGGCAGCGAGCCTCGACCGCCTGTCCGGCGGCCGATTGATCCTGGGCTGCGGCACGGGCTACCTGAAGGAGGAGTTCGACGCGATGGGCGTCGACTTCGAGGAGAGAAATGCGCTCTTCGACGAATCCCTCGAGGTCCTTCGCAAGACCTGGAAGGGCAGATCCGTCGTCTACAAGGGGCGGCATTTCAATGCCGTCGGCAACACGGCCAATCCCACACCCACCCAGCCCGAAATCCCGATCTGGATCGGCGGCAACTCCCAGCTCACACGTCGCCGCGTCGCCGAGGGCTGTCAGGGCTGGATGCCGATGCCGAACCCGCGCTCGCTCGGCGGTCGCAGGCGAACGGCCCCCATCGACGGCATCGACGACCTCCGCGCAGGCATCGCCTACATGAAGGAGCACGCGAAGAAGGTCGGCCGGACGGCACCGATCGACATCTTCTTCCCGGTCATGGTCGGCGGCACGATCGGCTCGCCGAAATTCGACCTCGCGGCCTACCGCGAGCATGTGGATGCACTCGCGGAGATCGGGATCACGACGGTACTCGCCCCGATCGGAGGGCGGACGATGGCCGAGCTGCGCAAGGCGATCGACTTCTACGCGGAGAACGTGATCGCGAAGGCGAGCCGGGCCTAGAGGCGGGAACACGCCTGCATTCGAGGGCGCGGCGAGTCACCTCCGCAGCGATGCGCAACTCTCGTGCAAATCTCGCGTGACGGGGGCCTTTCGCCGGGAAAAGGTCCCCTTGCCGGCGACAGCGTCCACTCACGACGGCAGACTCCCGGCCCGTTCACCTCTTTTTTGGGACGAGATCCACCGTGAAACTCCGCTCCGCCGCTGCCGCACTCCTGCTCGCGATCGCCGCTTCGACCCCGTCGTCGGCACTCCAGATCACCCTCACCTACGACTCGGGCATGTACGACCCGACGATCACGGACCCGACTGGCGACTACCACGGCCCCTACGATTGGATGGAATCGGGAGCGCGGATCGCGGGCTTCTGGGCCGAACAGGTCGGCACGCCCTCCGGCGCCTTCGCACCCCACGGACACACCCACCGCGCACTCGATTCCGGCAATCCGACCGGCTACGCCGAGCGCATGCACAGCTTCACGGGAGACCTGCAGGGCCTCCAGATCACGCTCCTGAACGACGCGCGCTTCGACCTCGTCTCGCTCGACTACAACGTGCAGGCCGCCGTGTTGACCGATCCCAACACGCTGCGCCTGCCGTGGTCCTTCGCGCCCGACGCGCCCCAGATCATCGTGACGGACCTTTTCGACCCCTCCGCCAGCGACTTCGAGAGCCAGTGGACCGCATTCGCCGCCATCGACGACGCCAACTGGCGCACCCACGACTGGCACACCCTCTCATTCGCGGGCGCCGGCTTCACGGATCTCTCGAGTCTGCTGATCTCACAGACTGCCGGCAACGTCTGGATCGACAACATCGTGATCGAGATCCACGACGTCATGCCGATCCCCGAACCGTCGACCGCATTGCTGCTCGGACTCGGACTGATCGCCCTGGGTCAGCGCCGACCGTCGCGCGAATAGCCGAAGCCCCGCGGAGGGGGGCCGATCGCTCGGCCCGGAGCGTTCGACTCTCACGACGCTAGTGCGACCCGCCCCGCTTCAGTCCTCCGGACCTTCGCGCGAGCGCTCGTCTGCGTACCTGCGGGCCCGCCGGGCCCGGATCGCACCGAGCCCCGAGAGCAGGAGGCCCAGCAGTGGGAGTCCCCACGGTCCGAGGGCCGGAACCTGCGGCGGACCGGCAGGGGTCGACTGCGGATCGAGTGGATCAGAGCCGGCGGCGACTTCGACGCCGTCGTTGAAGCCATCGCCATCCGCATCCGAATCACGGTAGTTGGGCGCGCCGTCGTTGTCGGCATCGTCGTCCTCGAAGTTGCCGTTCTGATTGGCATCTTCGAATTGGGTCGCCCAATCGTCGCCGTCGTCGTCGATGTCGAACACGTCCAACGTGAGGTCGGAATCGGTATCGCGCGGCGACGCCGGGTTGCCGACTTCGACACCGTCGCGCACGCCGTCCCCGTCCGTATCCGGGTTGTTCGGATCGCTCCCGATCGTGATCTCGTCGCCGTAGGGGAGCCCATCGCCGTCCGCGTCGTCGTCCTGTTCATCGTTGTCGGCAGCGTCGAGGCAGCCCGGATCGGTCGCGTCCGTGAGACCATCGCCGTCGTTGTCGATCAGATCTCGGCACACGCTGACGCCGAAGAACGACTGCGCGCGAGCGATCGATTCGCGCGCGATCTCCTGGCCGATCAGGCGGCCGGGCAGGTCGTCCGCCGGCGGATGGATGCCGCCCCAGATGCGCGAGAGGCTCGTCTGGTCCGACGCGTCGTGATAGGTCGCCCATTGGAGCACGATGTCCTGGCTCGGCCCGTCCTCGAAGACCAGGAATTCATTCTGCGGCGCGACGAATTCGCCCAGGCCGCCGGGGAAATAGGGCGTGCCCGTGATGATCGTGAGCAGCTCCGAAGCCGTGCGGCTGTAGGTGCTGTGGCCAGAGATGTAGCCCGCGAAGGGCGGCGTCACGAAGGTCGGGCGCTGATAGGGCCACCAGTTCTCGGCCAGGATCCAGCCGACTCCGGCGGTGTCGATGTCCGGATTCTGGATCGCGGGGGGTCCACGCCAGGCACGGATCGCGATCTTGCCGATCGAGGCGGAAAGTTGAGCGTGGCGCTCGCCGGGTGCGCTGCTCTCCGCCGTCACGACCTCGATCACACCGGGCCGCAGCGGAATGCCGCTCGGGTGGTAGCTCGGGCCCGCCGGATCCGAGGACTGGCCGTTCTGCGCGAGGTAGCGAACGGCCGATACCGGTCGCGTGTAGTCGTACCAGCCCTTGATGCCCCACGCCGAGATCGCCGCGTCGTGCATCGATCCGCCCAGCATGAGATAGATCTTCGCGTCCCACTCGAGGTCGTCGATGATCGGTCCCTGGCCGCCAAACTGCTTCACGAAGAGCGGGTGATCCGAGATGTAGTTCGCGAGCGTGAACCAATGGCCCGGGGGCGTTTCCGATTCCGGGCCGTCGGCCCAGAACTCGGCGAGCACGCGCGTGTAGTCGCCGCGCGGCACGATGTTGGCCGCGTAGGGCTGATTGGTCACCGGATTGATCGGATGCCCGGGACCGTTGTCTCCGCCGTTGGGGAGGTCGTAGAACGTCGCGTACTCGTTCGCCAGGGGCAGCGGATTTCCCCCGAGCGACCCGGGCGAGATGTCCACCATCACGCCGTCGCTGGGATCGAGGTGGCTGCTCCAGGTGACGACCATGTCGACCCCGTACTTGAAGTAGTCGTCGCCGACGCCGCCGAGCAGGGGCGGCGGACCCGGGTCGTGATAGACCGGGTAGAGGTTGTTGCTGCGGACGTAGTCCGTCCGGTCCGCGGGCGACAGGGCGAACGGCGTCACACCACCCCATTCGGGGCTCAAGAAGGGCGGGAAGCCTCCGGGAATCGGATTGCCCGACTGATCGATGAAGAAGGTGAGGGCGAGGGGCTGCCAGCGGTTGGGATCGACCTGTGACGGGTTGCCGGGCAGGGTCGGAATCAGGGGGGGATTGATCGGCTGGTAGAAGAGGTTCGCGTAGCCTCCGCTCTCGTTCGCGCCGTCGGAAATCGTGCTCGCGAGCACCGTAGCCGCGACGCGATTGCCCACCGCGGCCGGACTATCCCCGACGACGAGGGTCACATTGATGTCGTATCCGAGCTCGACCATCTTGGCGTCGAGCAGGGGGAGCGTCGTCGCGGCGCCGACCGAGGTGGTGAAGCGGGCCTTCAACACGCGATAGCTTGCATAGGAGATCGCTTCCTGGCGCGCGGCGGCGATGTCCGGCGCCGTGGCGATCTCCTCGTGGAAGACGCCTGCTGCGGTCGGGTCGTACGCGGCCCAGGCATCCCAGATCGCGGCAGAGGTGTGATAGAGATTGCGGGCGTGGACGGTCGGCCGGGCGCGGTCCTTGCGGATCGCGTGGAGCAGCCGCTCATTCCAGATTCGCGCGATCGAGCGACCGTCGCAGACGTCGCCCACGTTGTTCGAATCGGCGTCGGCTTGATCGGGGTTGCGATCCTCGAAGCAGTTGTCCTGGCTGTCGGGCCAGCCATCGTGATCCGAGTCGAAGGGCTGACATTTGTCCCCGATCCCGTCGCCGTTCAAGTCGCTCTGGGTCGGATTCGATTTGATGCGGCAATTGTCCGTGCCGTCACCGGCGCCATCGCCGTCGGAATCGGTCGAGCGGTAGTTCGGGATGCCGTCGAAATCGGTGTCGTCGTCGAGCGGGTTCCCGTTCCCGTTCGCGTCCTCGGCGAGCGTGCTGATCCCGTCGCCGTCGTCGTCGCCGTCGAGGGCGTCGATGATTCCGTCGTTGTCGGTATCGGTCGGGGACTGGATGTTGCCCACCTCGATGCCGTCGCGGATCCCGTCGCCGTCCGTGTCGGGGAGACTCGGATTCGTGCCCAGCAAGAGCTCGACCGAGTTGAGCAGTCCGTCGCCGTCGGTGTCCTGGTTTCCCGAGGTCGGTGTCACGACGAGCACCTGGTTCGCCGCGACGTCGTTCACGACGGTCGAGGTTCCGTCCGGCCAATCGACGCGCACGGCATCGACCTGGGTGGCGGTGCCGAGTCCGAAGTGGGCCTCGGCAGGCTCCTGGGACAGGAAGCTCGTGCCGGCCGTGATCAGGCGCAGGGTCGTCACGCCGCCCACCGTCACCTGGACGCTGGCGCCGATGGCCCAGTGGTTCGTTCCGGGCATGCGGGGCTGGATCACGAGGTAGTTGTGGCCCGGATTCGAGGAGGTGTTCCGGAGCAGGCGTGCCGGCGTCGTCCCGATCGAGTTGGTCGTCTGGAAGAGGTCGAGCTTGCCGTCGCGGTCGAAATCGAGCGCGATGAGTCCGGCGCCCAGGAACGTGTCGTTGAAGCCGGAGGCGGCGCTGACGTCCGTAAAGGTGGGCGAGCTGTTTCCGTTGTTGCGAAAGATCTTGGACTGGTCGACGTCGAAGGGCGGAAGCGTGGCGCCATTGGTGTGCGCGAGGTCCTGCCAGCCGTCGTTGTCTCCGTCGAGCCAGGTCGCGCCCCAGCCCCAGCCGCCGCCGCGGAGACCGGCGGCCCCGGAGACTTCGTCGAAGTCGAGGGTGCTCCCGAGGGAGACGTTCTTCAGCAGCACGGAGTACGTCGTCACGGGCGGGTTCTGGATGTTGGAGACGTAGAGATCGAGATCGCCGTCGTTGTCCGGATCGCCAGGAGCGACGCCCATGTCGTTCATCGCGTTCGCCGCACCGGACGCCGCTCCGACCTCGACGAAGTTTCCGCCGCCCTGGTTGAGCCAGAGCTGGTTGGCCCCGAAGTCGACGGCAGAGTAGAGATCGAGGTCTCCATCCTGGTCGATGTCGGCGAAGATCGGCTGAAAGCGCCGCTGCTGGTCCACCACGATGCTGGCCCCCGCCGTGCCCTCGGCGAAGGATCCGGTCCCGGTATTCATGAAGAGGCGAGATCCATCCGGGGCCACCGAAGAGCCCGATCGCCATTCGGTGATGAAGAGATCGAGGTAGCCATCGCCGTTCACGTCGCCGGCCGCGACACCCCCGACATGGCGGTCGGAGGCGGGCGCGAGCGCGAGCTCGAGTCCCGCCACCAGCGTCACGTCACTGAAGACCGCATCGCTCACCTGGCGGTACAATCTGACCGTGCGCGGCATCACGCACCCCGGCAGGCTGAAACAATCGGTGAGCGTCAGCAGGTCCAATCGACCGTCGGCGTCGTAGTCGAACCACAGTCCGGCCCGCGTGCGCGCCGTGTCCGCGAGCCCCGCCGCGGCGGCGATCTCTTCGTAGGTCCCATTGCCGAGATTGCGGTAGAGGCGGTTCGGCGTACCGCTCGCAGTCGGAAGGAAGAGATCGATGTCGCCGTCGTCATCGAAGTCCGACGCTGCAACACCGGCTCCCGATGCGCCCACGCGCGAGTAGGGCAGGATACCCGCGGCGCTGCTCACGTCGCTGAACGTGATCTGCTGCGCCAGGGACGGGGGAGCGACCGTTAGCCCCATGAGGAAAAGGAGTAGTCCAGAGAACCAGACGGTTCGTCGGGTGACACCGGATCGGGTTTGCGACGGCATGATGGGCCCCCGTTCATGGCTGGTACTACGGTGCGTCCACTATATCTGAGACGACCAGTACCCGGACTGGATATCTTCGCTCGAGGCCCCCATTCGTTACCCTTCTCGGGACAGGTACGAACAAGTAGGGCGGATCCAGAGCCTCTCTGCAAACGTGTCCGCTTTGAAGATCGACGACCGGCTCTCCGGACGACCGGA
Organism: Deltaproteobacteria bacterium; assembly: GCA_031390075.1. GTDB lineage: Bacteria > Myxococcota_A > UBA9160 > UBA9160 > UBA4427 > UBA4427. The sequence goes on from JANMTD010000221.1 coordinate 11,847, forward strand.
TTCGTCCGAGCAAAGACGAGGGCCCCCCGGGTCGGTGGACCCTCCTCTTCCTGCCTCCTGCCTGCCGTGATGCAACACCTCACCAAACACGACTGCTCCTCGCCCCCGCCCCTCTTCGAGGAGATCCACGGAGAAGCCGCCATCGCTTACACGCATAACAGAGCCTTCGGCATCCGGAACGGCATGGCTTCCGGGGCCATATCCAGCACGGCGCACATGCTCACGTGCCTCCACTTCGCCGGCCTCGTTGCCGAGACCGTCGCCAGGTTCGCTACCGGCTCGGGCGGCCTCTCCCCGGGACGGGCGGGATTCGCACCCGGAGGGCGGCAACTCGACGTTTCATGAAGGCCTCGCAGTCCTCCAATCCCATTCGAGGCGGTCCAGCCCTTGACACATTTCAAGCTCACGGACCACTCAACCGCATCGGGATTCGCCCGTGTGTGCGACGCGTCAGTCAGCATGCAATGGGCCACAAGGAGTATTTGATCATGGAATTGAAGATGCGGAAGATTGCTGTCGGTGTGCTGGGCGCGGGATTCGCGCTCGGAATGGTCGGAAGTGCAGCCGCCGTCGGCGTGGCGGGAAAGGTCTATTGCGACGCGAACCGGAATCAATCGATCGACGCGGGGGACCAGATCCTCGTCTCGGTCGGAGTGGTCGCCGAGTCGACCCTGGGGACGTTCACGGATCTGACCAACTTCGAGGGCGGATACTTCATCGACCTTCCGAATGTGTTGCCCGCGACCTATGACGAGACGCTCAACCCCGCCACGCTTCCGGCGGATGCCGTGATCGTGGGTTCGCCCAGCGTGCAGACCTTCACTCTGACGCCGACCAGCTCGGCGGTATTCATCGACTGGCTGGTCGATTCGTCGATCTGTCATGTGGCGTCCTGTGGCGACGGCGTCGTCGACACGAATGAGCAGTGCGACGACGGCAACAACGTCGACGGCGATGGCTGCTCCTCGACCTGTACGGTCGAGGCGTTCTGCGGGGACGGAACGCTCGATCCCACCGAGCAGTGCGACGATGGCAACAACCAGAGTGGCGACGGCTGCTCCTCGACCTGCACCTCCGAGGGCGGCGGCGAGGGATGCACGCCCGGTTACTGGAAGCAGTCGCAGCACTTCGATTCGTATCCGGCCCCCTACTCGCCGTCGACCCGCTTCATCGATGCGTTCGGTGTCGACGCCTTCCCGGGCAAGACGCTCCTCTCCGTGCTGAAGCAGGGCGGCGGCGGGCTCATCGCCCTGGGCCGCCACGCCGTAGCGGCGTTGCTGAACGCGGCGTCGGATGGTGTCGACTACGACGCCGCGCCGACGGGCGTGATCGCGTCGTTCGACGAGGCCTATGCGAGCGGATCCTACGAGGAAATGAAGGACGTGTTCGCGACCTTCAACGAGCTGGGGTGCCCGCTCAACTAGGAACGGACCAGAAGGTACTTTGACCGTCGGAGAGGGGGGTTGCCTTGTGCAGCCCCCCTCTTTCGTTCTGGTCCGGCGCGTGATCGGACTCTCCCGCACGCGGTTCGGTCGACCGGATCCAGCTCCCCGATGATGATGCGCCGCCCGCCGAGATCCAGCTGCGATAGGTTCTTCCCGGGCTTCAGGCCACAAACGTTCTCGCCGAAGCCACCCTTGAACGACCGATCGAAAGTGGAAGTGAGAGAAAAATCCAGCATGGCGTCCTCTGCAGCCCTCGATGAATCCACCGCCCGACGGCCATCATCGAGATTCGCCGAAATCACCTCGCCCTCGCTCGGCTTTCTCGCGATCGCCGTCCAGTTCGCCCTGGTCCTCGCCGTCGTGGAGCGCTTTGCGCTCGAGAGTGATGCCGTCCGCAGCGTGCTCCGCCTCGCGTTTGCAGGGTTCTTCATCCATCACTTCCTGCCGTCCCGCTTCCGCCAACCCTTCTTCCTGGCGCTCTCGCTCGCGGGCATCGCGTGGGTGCTGGGCAGCGAGCCCGGCGGCTGGAACGCGGTCGCGGGCCTCGGCCGGATGGCCGTCATCGTCGTCGTGGGCTGTGGGCTCGTCGGCCTCTGCCACCTGCCCCTCCCCTACGCGGGACGCGTCGCCCTGTTGCTCGGGGCGGGCGCCGGTCTGGCGTTCCTGCGAAGTGGCGCGGGCCCGGACATCGGCGCGTATGCGGCGATCTGGCCCATTCTCGGCGCGATGTTCATGTTCCGACTGATCGTCTACCTCTACGATCTCGAGAACATGAAGGAGAAGCCGGGACTGACGACGTCGCTCTCGTATTTCTTCCTGCTCCCGAACGTGTGCTTCCCGCTCTTCCCCGTGATCGACTTCAAGACGTTCTGCCGCAACCACTTCAAGCAGGATGCGATCCTGCTCTACGACACGGGTCTGCGCTGGATGTTGCGCGGCGCGATCCACCTCGTCCTGTGGCGACTCGTCTACTACAACCTCTTCATCGATCCCTCGAAGGTCACGACGGGCGCGGACCTCTATCAGTTCCTCGTCACGAACATGGCCCTGTATCTGCGGGTCTCCGGCCAGTTCCACCTGATCATCGGCCTGCTCCACATGTTCGGATACGGACTGCCGGAGACGAACCGGTTCTACTTCCTCTCGTCGAGCTTCACGGACTACTGGCGACGCGTGAACATCTACTGGAAGGACTTCATCCTCAAGATCTTCTACAACCCGACGGTCTTCCGATTCAAACACCTGGGCGAGAAGCAGAGCGTCATCCTCGCCACCGTCGTGGCGTTCTTCATGACCTGGCTGCTGCACTCGTACCAGTGGTTCTGGCTGCGCGGGGACTTCCCGATCGCGGAGAACGACATCGTCTTCTGGGGCGCGCTCGGGGTGCTCGTCGTCGGCAATTCGGTGCGCGAGCTCTCCCACGGCCGGCAGCGGACCCTCGGCACGCGCGAGGTCGGCCTCTCGGAGGAGCTGGGCGTCGGTCTGCGGACGGCGCTGACCTTCTCGGCACTCACGATCCTCTGGTCGATCTGGAACAGTCAATCGATGCGGCATGTCTTCGAGCTTTGGAAGCTCGCCGACTTCGACACCCTCTGGATGTCGGCGCTGACGCTGCTGGCAATCGCGGTGGCCCGCATCGCCCTCGATCGCAGTGAGGCGCGGCGGCCGAAGCCGAAGACCCGGCTGAAGAAGGAAGAAGCCCGGCCCTACGATCTCGCCGCCGCGATGCGCGCGGTCGTGCTGCCCGTCTTGATCCTCGCGCTCCTCTCGGTTCGTACGCTCCAGGGCATGATCGGGGGCGACCTCGAAGTCGTCCTCAAGAGCCTGTCCAGCACGGCCCCGAACGAGGCCGACGAAGAGCAGATGCAGGCGGGCTACTACGAAGACCTGATGGACGTGCGGAGATTCAACTCGCTGCTCTCCGAGTCGTACATGAGCCAGCCCGCGGACTGGAAGCTCCTCGAGCAGACCGACGCGATCCAGTGGATCGACGACGTGCGCTTCAAGGACCTGCGGCCCTCGAGCGAGCACGTCGTGAACGGTCACTCGATCCGGATCAACGCGCTCGGGATGCGCGACGACGAGTACGCGCTCGAGAAGCCGCCGGGCAGCTACCGCATCGCCCTGCTCGGGTCCTCCCTCGTGATGGGCTGGGGTGTCGACCAGGGACAGCCCTTCGAATCCCTGCTCGAGGCCCGGCTGAATCGCGAGGGCGGCCCGTGGCAGCGGCTCGAGATCTGGAACTTCGCGGTGAACGGGTATACGTCGCTCTCCCAGGCGTCGCTGATGAAGGCACGCGTTCCCGCAGCCCACCCGGATGCGCTCTACCTCGTCGCCCACATCGAAGATGCCTTCTTCATCAAGCAGCAGTTCGCGAAGGCGATCCGGCGCGGTGTGAAGCTCCCCGATTGGCTCGCCGAGATCGCCCGCAAGGCCAACGTGGACGCCAACACCCCGCCCGCCTGGGCCGCGCACCGCCTCGAGCCCTTCTGGGCCGAGATGACCGAGCGCTCCCTGGCGACGATTGCCGAGCGCGGCCGTGCCGCGGGCATGGAGCTCGTCTGGATCTACCTGCCCGGGGTGACCGAGCAGGCCGACAAGGCCGCGGAGCGAAAGCAGTTCCTGATGGACATGGCGAGCAAGGCCGGGTTCCGAATCGTCGACCTGACCGGGCTGTACGGGGACCACGACCGGGAAAAGCTCTCCGTCGCGCCATGGGACTCGCACCCCAACGAGGAAGCCCATAAGCTCATCGCCGAAATGCTTTACGAGCGCCTAAAAGCGGCCGATGAGCTTGGAATCTGGAGCCGTACTCCCACGCCTTGAGCGTGTGAACCCTGGGAGATCCCTCGACATCATGCCCGATCCGAACGCCATCATGGCGGCCACGAAGCAATTCATCCTCTCCGAGTTCCTCGAGGGAGAGAATCCCGAGGAGCTGACCGACGACGTCGAGCTGATCAGCTCGGGCATTCTCGACTCCCTCGCGACGCTCAAGCTCGTGACCTTCCTCGAGAACACCTACGACATCAAGATCGAGGCCCACGAAGCGGACGAGGACAACCTCAACACGCTGGCCGACATCGCGCGTCTCGTCGCGTCGAAGCGCTGAAGTCGCCGTCGTGATCAGCCTCCAGAGCCTGCTCCGCGACTCGGCCAGGCGGCGCCCCGAGCAGGTGGCCGTGGTGGCGGCTTCCGGGGCGCAGATCTCCTATGCCGAGCTCGATCGCTTGTCGGATCGGGTCCGCGATCGCCTCGTCGCCTCGGGCGTGCGGTCCGGCGACCGGGTCGGCCTCTTCCTGCACAAGTCGATCGACACGCTGGCCGCGATCTTCGGCATCCTGAAGGCGGGCGCCGCCTACATCCCGGTCGACGCCTCGGCGCCGCCCAGCCGCGGCGCCTACATCCTCGACAACTGCGCCGTGCGCGCCTGCTTCGTCGAGGGTGCCGCCGAACAGGCGCTGACGGCGGAGCTCACGGCGCTCGGCGCGTCGCCCGCGCTCTTCGTCGTCGACACGCCCGACGACGGCTCGAGCCTGCGGGCTCGCCTCGACGCCCTGGGCGAAGCCCCCGCCGCCACGAGCGTCGAATCCGGCCCCGAGGATCTCGCGTACATCCTCTACACCTCCGGCTCGACCGGCAAGCCGAAGGGCGTCGTGCTGTCCCAGCGCAACGCGATGTGCTTCGTCGATTGGTGCAGCGAGGTCCTCGAGCCGCGCGAGTCGGATCGCTTCTCCTCCCATGCCCCCTTCCATTTCGACCTCTCGATCCTCGACATCTACACCGCGATCAAGCACGCCGCGACGCTGGTCCTGATCGACGAAGAGGTCGGCAAGCGCCCCGGAGAGCTCTCGCAGTACATCGAAGACGCGCGCATCACGATCTGGTATTCGGCGCCCTCGATCCTGACGATGCTGACGCAGCACGGCGAGCTCGCGCAGCACGACCATTCCCGGGTGCGGATCGTCTGCTTTGCGGGCGAGGTCTTCCCGATCGGCCACCTGCGCAACCTGAAGCGGCTCTGGGGTAGGCAGGGCCCGAAGCGTTATCTCAACCTCTACGGACCCACCGAGACCAACGTCTGCACCTGGTACGAGATCCCCGACGAGGTGCCCGAAGAACGAATGGATCCGTATCCGATCGGGCGGGTGTGCCGGCATCTGCGCGGTATCGTCGTCGACCCGGACGGTCGCGAGCTGCCGCGGGGCGAGGAAGGCGAGCTCTGCATCGCCGGGCCCTCGGTGTTGCAGCGCTACTGGAATCTCGACGCCCAGACGGCGGCGGGCTTCCTGCCCGGCCGGACGGACGACCGCTGGTATCGCACGGGGGATCTCGTGCG